>PLGI01000113.1 GCA_003139775.1 Syntrophaceae bacterium
AGGCCGTGCAAGATTGAACCAGCAACAAGCGCCTCGCTGTTATCGTGCGAGGTGAAAATTATCCGCGGTATTTGCCGTCAACTGGAATGGTATGCTCACCACAAAAATACTTGACTTTAAAGGTCAGTTCTCATAGAAAACGCAAATACTGCATTGATTTTCTTACCGGTTAATTTAGTCTCCGGCGTGTATGTCCAATGCAAAACAATGTAATAATTACAGTCGATACTGATGGAGGTTTTAAATTATGAGAAAAACATTTTCTTTTACCGGCGCAAAAAAAATTATTTTCGGCAATGGATCATTATTAACATTGGCCAGCCACATTAAAGAACTGCATGCCCAAAATCCACTTGTGGTTATCGATAAAAATCTTGCCAAGACAGGTTTGTTGGAAAGGGTTGCCAGCGTTTTGATTACCGAAGGCATTAAATTTACGGTATATGATAAAATTGAACCGGAACCGCCCATTGAACTGGCGGATGAAGGCGCGAAGATTGCTGTAAAAAACAAATGCGACATGGTCATCGGAATCGGCGGTGGCAGCTCAATGGATGTAGCCAAAGCTATCGCGATACTTGCGACCAACAAAGGCAACGCTGTTGATTATCTTGGTCTCAATAAAGTTCCCAAGCCGGGGCTTCCCAAAATCATGATACCGACAACGGCCGGGACCGGCAGTGAAGTAACTTTTACGGCGGTTTTTGTGCGGAAGAACTTAAAAAAGAAGGAAGGGATGAACAGCCCGTATCTTTATCCGGAACTGGCGCTTCTGGATCCGGAATTGACTCTGAGCCTGCCGCCCGCGCCTACGGCGCAGACTGGCCTGGATGCGCTGTGTCATGCCATCGAATCATACACATCGGTTAACGCTTCGCCCATGAGTGAAATGTTTTCCCTGGAAGCAATAGCTCTCATTGCCGAAAATTTACGTACTTGCGTGCACGATGGTCAAAATATCGTTGCGCGTGAAAGAATGTTTTTAGGCAGCTTATATGCCGGGATCGGGCTGGCCAACGCCGGCGTGACGGCAGTGCATTCGCTGTCTTATCCGCTGGGTGGTAAATACGGCGTGGGTCACGGCCTCGCCAATACGATGATGTTGCCGGCAGTAATGGCTTTCAATCTGCCCGCGGCGTTGGAAAAATTTGCCGATATAGCCGAGGCAATGGGAGAGTGTATCGATGGTCTTCCTGACCGTGAGGCCGCTTACTTAGCGCTGGAGGCCGTTGAGGCGTTGATTGAGGATTGCGGCATTTTCGCGTCGCTTGCTCAATTTGGTATTAAAGAAAAAGATTTTGCGGCATTGGCTGATGTGGCGTTGAACGTAGCCGTACCTTTGAAGAACAATCCCCGCAAGGTCACCAAAGAAGATATGATCGCGATTTACGCGCAAGCTTTTTAATACCAATCAGCTATCAAACATTAAGAAGTTGATTGACATGGCATAATACCAAGTAAGCTTTCAATAATTCATATTTTAATGTTTGAAAGCAACTTGCTATAAGAAAGGAAGGTTAAACAAATGGCTGGAGCAGAACTAATCGGCAAAGAAGAAATCAAGGAAGTAATGGATGTCCTCGAAACGGGCATTCTGATGCGTTATGGTTTTGATAAAGAAAGAAAAGGAATTTATAAGGTTCGAGAGTTTGAAGAGGCGTTTGCCAAGCATTGCGGTGTCAGCTACGCGCTGGGTGTTACTTCCGGTTCGGCCGCGCTCCAGATTGCCTTGAAGGCAATGGATGTTGGTCCCGGTGATGAAGTGCTTGTGCCTGCTTTTACTTTTTTGGCCACTTATGAAGCGGTGATGGAAGTAGGCGCCATTCCCGTGATGGTTGATATTGATGATACCCTCAACCTTGATCCAAAAGAAATTGAAAAGAAAAAAACGCAGTACACCAAGGCGGTAATTCCCGTGCACATGTGCGGATCAGGCGCCAATATCGATAAAATCGTGGAAATCGCCCATAGAAATAAACTGCTTGTTTTGGAAGATAACGCTCAGGGATGCGGTGCCAGCTTCAAAGGTAAAAAGCTGGGCAGTTTCGGCGATATGGGAACTTTCAGCTTTGATTATGTTAAAACGGTCACTACCGGTGAAGGCGGTATGGTGATTACCAATAACCTTGATTATTACCACCGGTCGGAATGGTATCATGACCACGGCCATGATCATAATCCCAAAGTAAGCCGCGCACTGGAGGGTAGAACCATTCTTGGTTTCAACTTCCGGATGAACGAACTGCAGGGGGCGTTAGGCCTGGCGCAGTTACGCAAGTTGGATTATCTTATCGGCGAGCAGAAAAAAAATAAGAAGTTTATCATGGATGTGCTGGCGCAGGTTCCGGGCGTAGGATTCCGCGCTAAACCCGATCCAGAGG
Organism: Syntrophaceae bacterium; assembly: GCA_003139775.1. Taxonomy (GTDB): domain Bacteria; phylum Desulfobacterota; class Syntrophia; order Syntrophales; family Smithellaceae; genus Smithella. The sequence continues at coordinate 2,382 of PLGI01000113.1, forward strand.
GAGATTCCGCCACGTTTTTAGCGTTTAATATGCCGGATGAAAATCAGGCGCAAAAATTTCAGAATTTGCTTAGCGCTGAAGGTGTGGATACTGTCTGCTACAAGAAAAATCTGTGGCATTATGTGCCGAACTGGGAACATTTTCTGGCGCGTTCGACTGCCAACTCCAAAAAATATCCCTTTACTGATCCGTCCTATAAAGGCAAGGTGCAGTATACCAGAGAGAGCATCCCACAGGCCGAAGACATTTTAGGCCGCACACTGGTCATTGGCATATCGGTGAAGATGAGCCAGGAAAAACTGGACACGATTAGAAAAGGAATTGAGCAAGCCGCGAAAAATATATAACAAACTCGATCTACTTTGTATAACTTTGTTGGCAGCTGCGTCGGCTTCCTCAATGTATGTAAAATACGCCTCGTCGCCTTTTCGCTGCCGCCGCGTTCTACTTCGGATATCAAGTTTGTTAGGGAAATAAGAAAAAAAGTAATGTTTTATATGAGAAACGAAGATTTTTACTTGTTTTTATATCTCAAATATTTTGCTTGACAAGCAACCTGAAATTGCATAAGTTTCATTTTTCAATTTTTAACTAAGATGGTGGTTTTATTATGAAGACATATATGGCAAATGCTGAAACGGCAAACAAAGAGTGGTTCATTGCGGATGCTTCCGGTAAAGTATTGGGAAGATTCGCTAGTCAAATAGCGCTCCGTTTGAGGGGAAAGCATAAGGCTACTTATACTCCGCATTGCGATACCGGTGATTTTATCATTGTAGTCAATGCGGAAAAGATTATGCTTACCGGAAAAAAAATGAAAGACAAAATGTATTATTCTTATTCTGGTTATCCCGGCGGATTAAGAGAAACTACCGCAGGAAAAATGTTGGCGGAAAAACCCGAAAATTTGATCCGTATAGCGGTTCAGGGTATGTTGCCCAAAACTAATTTAGGGCGAAAAATGCTCAAAAAACTAAAAGTTTATGCCGGCAATGCCCATGTTCATGAAGCCCAGTGCCCGCAGATTTTATCTATTTAATTTGCCCGAAACTGGCAATTAGATCATTTTATATATTGGAGAAGTTATGACGCAACAACGATATTATGCAACAGGCAAAAGAAAGAGCGCTATTGCTCGCGTTTATATGAAAGCGGGTAGTGGTAACATTGTAGTCAATAAAAGAAGTTATGATGAATATTTTACTCGTCCCAGCTTAAAAATGATCATCAAGCAACCTTTTGAGATCACGGGGAAAAAAGATCAGTTTGATCTATATGTTAATGTAAGCGGCGGTGGGGTAGCCGGTCAAGCAGGGGCGGTAAAACATGGGATCTCTAAAGCTCTCCTGGCATATGATGCCGAGTTGCGCTCAATCTTGAAGAAGGCGGGCTTTTTAACCAGAGATGCCCGAGTCGTCGAAAGAAAAAAATACGGGCAACCCGGAGCAAGGAAAAGATTCCAATTCTCCAAACGTTAAATTTCAACAGGGGGGCTTCCGGCCTCCCTTTTTTTTGGGGGATTTCATATGATGAAAGCAGCAATATTTGGAGCCAGCGGATATACCGGTCAGGAACTGACAAGAATTTTGTTGGGGCATCCTGAAGTTAAATTAGTTGCCGTTACGTCCCGGCGTTTTGCCGGACAACCGGTAACTGAAGTATTTCCATCGCTACATGGTTTGACTTCATTAAAATATCAAAATGCAACGCCGACAGAGATAAGCAAAGTTTGCGATATTGTTTTTCTGGCTCTTCCCCATGGCGTTTCCATGAAAATTGCTCCGGAATTTATCAGGACGGGGAAGAAAGTAATTGATTTAAGCGCTGATTATCGACTGCGGGACATAAAAACCTATGAAACCTGGTATGGAAAGCATAGCAGCGCCAAGCTTATAAAGAATGCTGTTTATGGAATTCCCGAACTCTACCGGCAAAAAATTAAGAAAACCAAGTTCATTGCTAATCCGGGTTGCTATCCGACCAGTATTATCCTTGGTCTTGCTCCGGCGCTTACAAAGAAGCTAATAGATGTATCCACGATTATTGCTGATTCAGCCTCCGGTGTAAGCGGGGCGGGGCGGGAACCGCTAACCGGTTCGCTTTTTTGTGAAGTGGACGGCGGTTTTAAAGCATATAAAGTCGGGAAGCATCGGCATCTTCCGGAAATCGAGCAGGAATTGAACGCTCTGGCCGGTAAAAAATTCGCTATTTCTTTTACACCACATTTATTACCGGTGAAACGAGGCATTTTAAGCACAATTTATGCGACGCTGAAGAAAGATATTGCGTTGCCGGAGTTGCATTCCCTTTATTCCTCGTTTTACGCGGAAGAAAAATTTGTCCGGATTTGTCCGGCGGGAATTTATCCTAATATTTCTTCTGTGTGCGGATCAAATTACTGCGATATTGGATTGGCTGTTGATTTGCGAACAAAAAAAGTAATTATAATAACGGCAATTGATAATTTAATTAAAGGTGCCGCGGGTCAGGCCGTGCAAAATATGAATATCATCTGTGGTTTTAAAGAAGACACCGGTTTGCAAGCCGCACCGCTCTATCCCTGATGAAAGTAAGTTGAAAAATATGTCTCAGAAAATATTTAACACAGCGACAAGAAAAAAGGAAGTCTTTAAGCCCTTGAAAGAAGGGGCTGTCGGTATTTATGTTTGTGGTATCACCGCTTATGATGTCTGTCATGTTGGGCATGCCCGCGCGGCCGTTGTTTTCGATGTTGTGGTCAGATATTTACGGACACGAGGATATCAGGTGACGTATGTTAAAAATTTTACCGATATTGATGACAAAATTATCGACCGCGCTAATAAAGAAGGCGTCAACTTTACGGAAATATCGGAACGTTACATTAAATTGCACAACGAAGATATGGCGGCGCTGGGAGTTCAAACTCCCACGGTAACCCCGAAAGCCACCGAGCATATGGAAGAGATGATTGCTCTGATCGGCGTCCTCGAAAAGAAAGGATATGCTTATTGTGTGGATGGAGATGTATATTTTTCAATAAGTAATTACAAACAATACGGCGGTTTGTCCGGACGTAATCTGGAAGAAATGATTGCCGGCGCGCGCGTTGACGTCAATGACAAAAAAAAGAATCCTCTGGATTTTGCGCTTTGGAAAAAAAGCAAGGAAGGTGAACCTTCCTGGGGAAGCCCATGGGGAAAGGGCCGGCCCGGCTGGCATATTGAATGTTCCGCCATGAGCCGGCGTTATTTAGGGGAAACTTTCGATATTCACGGCGGCGGTGAAGATTTAATTTTCCCACATCATGAGAATGAAATTGCTCAATCGCAGGCGGCAACAGGAAAGCCCTTAGCAAATTACTGGATGCATAACGGTTTTGTTAAAATAAATTCGGAAAAGATGTCCAAATCTTTAGGTAATATATTTCCCGTTAGAGAAATCCTAAAAAAGTATCATCCGGAAATACTGCGTTTATTTATGCTGCAGAGTCATTATCGCAGTCCGGTTGATTATTCGGAGAGTTCGCTTGCCGAAGCTAGATCAAGTTTGATCAGATGTTATACAACTTTGCGGCTTCTGAAATATGCCCAGGAGAAATTATCCGCGGACATAATGCCTATTATGAAAGAATTTTCAGCAGAGGAAGAAAATTATATAGGTAAGTTCAAAGATTTGGCGGATAAATTTGACGCGGCGCTGGATGACGATTTTAATACCGCTCAAGCTTTGGGTCATGTCTTTGATACGGTAAGGCTCACCAATAATTTGATTGCTGATGAAAAGAATATGCCGGCTTCTAATAAAGCTGAAATTTTGGCGGCAGCAAAGAAAATATTTGATCATTTCGGTGCGGTTTTAGGAATTTTTCAGAATGATGCAGATCAATTCTTTCTGTCTGATAAGGAAACCGAGTTACGTAAAAGAGGATTAAATGTTGAAGAAATTGAAAGCTTGATTAAGAAAAGACAAGCTGCCCGGGAGACTAAAGATTGGGCCAGAGCTGATGCTATAAGAAAAGAGCTTGCAAGGCTTCATATTGTCCTTAAAGACTCCGCTAATGATACAAGCTGGATAATTGAATAAAGTACTTTTGCCATACCTCGGTCATATCTGAAAAAAGCTTTTAATATTTTCTAATAATCTCCGAAAAGAATGGAAATATCAGAGAAAATGGTATAAATATAACAATTACATCTCCAATATTGAGAGGAATATTATGAAAAAACTATCAATAAAAATCTCTTTGCTAGTCATGATTTGCCTGGGATCCTTTGTCCTTCTCGGACTTTATAATGATAGCAAGGTTTCCGCAGTGGATAGAGTGGATAAAAATGTCTATAAAGATATTAAACTATTCACCGAAGTTTACGACATGATAAAGAAAAACTATGTTGATGAAATTAATTCAACAACGTTAATTCAAGGCGCGATCAACGGGATGGTCAAGTCTCTGGATCCCCACAGTTCCTTTATGACTCCGGATTTATATAAAGAACTGGAGGTGGAAACACAGGGGCATTTCGGCGGTATTGGTATTGAAATCACCTTATTAAAGGATATTTTAACAGTAGTGTCCCCGATTGAAGATACGCCTGCATTTGTTGCCGGACTAAAAACCGGAGATCAAATTATAAGAATTGATGGCAAATCTACTAAAGATATAACCGTTATGGAAGCCGTGAAGAAACTACGCGGTCCCAAGGATACGAAGGTTACGATTACGATCATGCGGGAAAATATGCCCAAACCGAAAGATATTACATTGACGCGTGCCATTATTCAAGTAAAGAGTGTTAAGGTTAAAAATATTGAAGATCATATTGGATACATTCGTATAGCTTCTTTCCAGGAAAAAACGGCCGACGATTTACGCAAAGCGATCAAGGATATTAGTGAAAAGCTTAAACCGATGAATGGTTTGGTTTTGGATTTGAGAAATGATCCGGGAGGATTGCTAACTCAGGCAATTGAAGTTTCCGATGTATTCCTTAAATCAGGAATTATCGTTTCCACTCGCGGCCGAGTAAAAAGCATGGAGACAAAAGCAATGGCTAAAAACGACGGTAATGAACCAACTTGTCCCATGATTGTTTTGGTCAACGAAGGTACGGCCAGCGCCGCGGAGATCGTTGCCGGAGCTCTGCAGGATAATGGGCGGGCTTTGATTGTTGGGGCGCAAACTTTTGGTAAGGCCTCCGTGCAGACCGTTATTCCGCTGGAAGATGGTTCCGCGCTTAAGCTGACGACCGCACGTTATTACACGCCGAATGGACGATCCATTCAGGCGGAAGGCATCAAGCCGGACATTATTGTCAAGTATATCAAGCCAGCGGATGAAGCGGAAAATGCTGCATGGTGGGAAGACCGGATTAGAGAAAAAGACCTCGAAGGCCATATAAAACCGGCGAAAGAAGACGGCACCAAGATTGATGAATCTAAGAATAAAGAAGATTTAAAAGATTCGTCTGATTTAGCCCATGATAATCAGCTTAGGACAGCAGTTGATATCTTGAAAAGCTGGGATATCATGAAAAAGAATGTAAACAATTAATTTTGTTCACAGAAAGTGCAAAAATATAGTTATTTATGAGATTATTTAAACGTCTCTTTTCGGCTTTGGTGATATTTTTAATCGTTGTATCAATTGCCGGCATTATTTATGTGCTGCAATTTAAAGAAGAACCATCGGTAATTAAAGAGCCGAAAAAAGAAACAAAACAAAAAGAACCACGGAAAGCAGTTACACCTAAAAAGGAAAAAGAAAAATCCTTGTCCCCAAAGCCTGTATCATTAAGGCAGGTAGCAATTATTATTGATGACATTGGTTATGACTTGAAACCGGTAAAAGAATTACTGAAAATTAACGCCGATTTAACATTTGCTATTTTGCCTTTTTGCACTCATACCCGCGAGGCGGCGGAAATGTTTCATCGGGCTCATCGGGAAACGCTCCTGCATTTGCCCATGGAGCCTGTTTCTTATCCGCGCGAAAAGCCGGGTAACGGAGCTCTTTTCACGGATATGAATGACGAAGAGCTGATATTTCAATTAGAAAAAGATATTGCGGATGTGCCTTACATCTCCGGGGTGAATAATCATATGGGTTCAAAATTCATGATGGATGAAAAAAAACTTACTTTAGTTTTTAATAAGTTAAAAAAAAATAATTTGTTTTTTGTAGATTCGCGCACTTCAGCTGATAGTAAAGCTTTTGTCACTGCTGAAAAAGTCGGCTTACCGGTAGCTGCGCGTAAAATATTTCTTGATAACAATCGTGACTACAATGAAATTTATAATAATGTGATCAATATCGCCAAAAAAGACAGTGATGTTTCTCAGATGATCCTTATTGGTCATCCTTACCCGGAAACTATTCGAGCAATCAGCGACGCAATGAAAGTTTTACGAGAAAAAGGAATATCGATTGTTCCGGTATCGCAGATAATGAAAAAAGTAAAAACCTCTAATTAGATGTTCATAATTTTATTTGATAAATAATAATAGTAACCGAAGTTGATGATTCAATATGCAAAAAAAACTAACCTATCCAGTATTCATATTGATTTTAGTTTTTATAAATTTATACGGTTGCAGTCATTTGCCGGCTGTTCAGGTTTCCTCTGTATCTTCTGAAAAAACATCATCAGATGCGATTTATCACTATTCTCTGGGTGTTCTTTTGCGCTTGGACGGTAAAATTGAGGAAGCAACTAACGAGTTGAAGCAAGCAGTTGCCGCCGATCCCGGCTCTTCTTATCTTATGACAGAGCTTGTCTCTCTTTACACAGAACAGGGCGATCTCAACCAAGCCATTTCCCTGGGCGAAGAAATGCTTTCTAAAAATCCTGATAATATCGAACTCCATCTAATTATGGGCGGTTTGTACCTTAATATTCACGAAAACAAAAAGGCTATCACAGAACACAAAAAGGTAATTGAACTGGATCCTAAAAACCTTATGGCCCATCTTTATTTGGCGATAACTTACGCTGAAGAAAAAAGATTTGATAAATCTGAAGAAACTTTTAAGAAAATGTTAAAAATCGATCCCGACAACATTATGGGCATCTACTACTATGGTAAAGTTCTGGCTAAAATGTCACGACTTGAAGATGCAGAAAAGATGTTCAAAAAGGCTATATCTTTAAACCCGTATTTTGAGATGGCTTTATTTGATTTGACTGCACTTTACGAAAAGCAGGAGAAGTTGGACAAGTCCATTGAAGTTTATCGCAATTACTTGGAGATCAATCCCGCACGGATAAATTTGCGAGTTAAAATGGGAGAGCTATTAATTAAAGAAAAAAAATATGAGGAAGCCCAAAAAGAATTTCAGGAAGTATTGAAAGTTGATCCCGATAATCGTGATGTGAGAATTATGCTGGGTCTTTTATATTATGATATGCGCCGATTTGATTCTGCTGCGATTGAATTTTCTACAGTTCTGAAGAAAGATATTACAGATGACAAGGTTCGTTATTTACTGGCTACCGCTTATGAGGAAAAAGGCGAAAACAAATTGGCCATGGAGGAATATCAAAACATTTCTATTTCATCCGAATTATATGACAACTCTCAAGTTCACGCCGCAATGATCCTCAAAAAAGAAGGTAAAATCGCTGAGGCCATTAATATAATAAAGGAAGATATTAAAAAAAAGAACGATCAGGTTCCTTTTTATCTTTATTTAGCTTCACTTTATGAAGACGCTAAAGATATTGCTGCGGCTGAAAACATCTTGAGTGAGGGAATCAAAATTGCTCCCCGGAATATAGAATTACATTATTCTTTGGGCGTGATTTATGAAAAAACAAACCGCCTTGCCGAAAGCGTCAAAGAAATGGAAATGGTTTTAAATATTGATCCTGACAACGCCGAAGCGCTAAATTTTATAGGCTACAGTTATGCGGATCGCGGCATGAATCTCGAGGAAGCGGAAAAAATGATTGTCAAGGCTCTGAAAATTAAACCCGACAATGGTTATTTGATAGACAGCCTTGGTTGGGTTCATTTTAAAAAAAATAAATTAAGCAGCGCCGTAAAATATTTAAAGCAAGCTCTGGAACTTTTACCTGACGATGTTAATATCATTGAACATATGGGAGATGTTTACGTAAAGCTGAACAAGACTAAAGAAGCTCAGGAAATGTACAATCGTGTGCTTAAGATTGATCCTAAAAATAGTTCGGTACAAAAGAAACTTGAAGATTTGACCAAGCAGAAATAATCACGAGTATGAACCCAACGCAAGCTTTTGGAAATCGATTTTAAAGCTCACTACGGGATGAATTCCACTTACAAATATTACGGCACTGCGTTTGTAATATTTGAGTTTTATTCATATAGTCCCACTTAGCTTCGCACGTGGGATAATTCGTCCAGCAAGCTTCTGTTCACTTTGTTTCTGAAGCTTGGGTCTCATTATCAACGAGTCTCATTAAAAAAAGAATTCTTTTATGCACAAAAACTATTTTTCCTTACCCTGTATAATATTTTTGTTATTGCTGGCGATGCTTGCCAGTGGTTGCGTTCCACAAGCAGTTATTTATCCTGATTCTCCAGCCGAAAAAATTATGGCGGCAATCTCCAGCGCTGTTGCTGAAGATGATATTTTGAGCGCTACAGCGCAGATAGATTTAGTAACAATTCATGGTTATCATCCCGCAAGGGCAGCCTTGATTATAAAAAAGCCGTCTTATTTACGGTTGGAACTGCTTCCGTTAATCGGGACGCCCGATTTTTTTCTCGTTGCTTCTCCTGAAAACATGAGCATTTTTATCCCTTCAAAGGGAGAATTTTACTATGGATTGCCGACACAAGCCAATCTGGCAAAATTTTTACCATGGCAATTTAATATTGAAGATATAATAATGATTTTGGCCGGAACTTATCCTTCCTTAAAAGAAAAAGTCATTACTTATCAAAGTTATCACGAAAAAAATTTTCTGCGCATAGAAATGACAGCGCAATCAGGATGCTCGCAAATTATCTGGGTGGGAGAAAATAATCGATTACTGAAACTCGTTCGCAACGATGAATACGGCAAAGAAATATATAATGTTAAATATGACCACTATGAAACCCAGAGCTCTATTGCCGGGGAAATTACCATCAGCATGGCCGATGGAATAACTTCACTATCAATAAAATATTCGGACCTAAAAATTGAAAAGGCAACCGACTTGTCAATTTTTAACCTTCCGATTCCTGCCAATGTAAAAACGATTCTGCTGGATTGATAATATTAATCTCTCTTCCTGTGGGGAGTTATTTGATCTCCTGCAGGCTGGAGCGCGCGATGCGCGCCTGGCTGGTATTCGGATAATTTTTGATTACTTGTTGTAGTAGCAATTTAGCGCTGGTTTTGTCTCCCAACTTTAGGAAGGAAATGCCTTGTTTGAGTAAGGCATAAGGAACTTTATTGCCGTTCGGGTAATTCTTAGTTACTTTTTCATATTCCAGAATTGCTGTTTCATACTTGTTTTCAAAAAAATAACATTCACCAACCCAAAACTGAGCATTATCGGAATACTCGCTATCAGGATAAGTAGCTAAAAAATTTTGAAATTCGGTTCTGGCTTTATCGTAATTGCCTTCTTTGAAAATTTGATAAGCGGCCGAATAGGCTTTTTCCTTGTCCTGTTTTTTTGCCGGATCTTTGGCAACAGAGGCACTGGTTGATTTACTGCTCTTGTCGGAAGCATCGCTGGAATTATTTTTATTGCCGATTTCCAGAAAATTTTCAATAAAATTGATTTTCAGGAGAATGTTATCAAAGCGTTGTTCATCCTTTTTTGTACTAAGAGCCGAATCCTTTTTTTGTGTTTCTACTTGACCGCGAAGTTGCTGAAGATTTTCCCGTAAATCGGTAATGTCTGCTGCTGTGTTGGCTTGCCCATTACGCATGGCCTCCAGTGCTGTGGAACTCTTTTTCAAGGTGGCCAACTCGGCATCCACTACGGCCAATTTTGCATCCATTTTTTCTTCCATTTTCTGGTTTAATTCCGAACGAAGGGCCCTCAAGTCCTGCATAGAAGCGCAACCCGCAACGGAAAATGCCGCTACAGCTAAAAGAAGATAAATATAATTTTTCAATTTTTTTACCTCATTAAATTATTATTACCGTGCAATTAAAAAATGGGCGCGTCTATTTTTGGCCCAGGCTTCTTCGGTGTTGCCCGGATCCAAGGGACGTTCTTCACCATAACTAATGGTTCTTATTGTTGATTCTTTAATGCCCAAATTGACTAGATATTTTTTGGTTTCCTGGGCGCGTCTTTGCCCCAGAGCCATGTTGTATTCGGCGGTTCCTCTTTCATCGCAATGTCCTTCAATAACGATTGAAGAAATTCTATTTTTCAATAAAAAATCGGCATTGACCTTAAGAATTTCACGGGCATCAGGGCGGATAATGGAGCTGTCGAAATCAAAATTGATATCACGAACAGAATCTTCTGGTGTTGCTGTCGTTTCCACACTGGCTGACTGTGCCCTGTTGTTTGTGCTAGTGACGTCGTTAGGATTCGTGGCGTTGCTCAGGTTGGATGTTTCGGTTGTTTTTGCCGCTGTTTGCGCAGATGCAGCGTCCTGTTCCTGCGCTGAGTTGCTTGTGACTACTGATTTTTTTTCGGCGCAGCCGGAAAAAATGGTTAGACCAAATATAAGTACAACAAAAATTCCTATAAAGGTTAAATTCTTTTTCATTATTATTGTTCCTCCCTTTCCATGCGAAAATAAGGTTGTCATAAACAAAAAACTTAAAAACAAGGGGACATCTTGTCGTCAATAAAAGTATAACAAAAATTGGGACAATTTTTAAGACGAAATCCTCATTATGTCCACCTTATTTTTCCACGTTTCTGATAAATACAGGGTTTATCTTTAGTGTCTTTATATACGGCAAAGGATAAAAAATAGCAACCCCTAAACATTGGTGATAATAAAATTATTTAAATCTTGGCGACCACGTCGGCATTACTGATTTATAGCTGTTTTCAATGAGTACTCTTGGACTTAATCCGTTAGAATTCATAATGCAAATTTTACTTTTCGAATTTTTTTGGGAGACATAAACAATTTGTCTGCCGGAAGGTGACCATGACGGTGATTCGTTATTCGCGATATCGAAAGTTAATTGTAAGGGGTTATTGCCGTTTTCATCAACGGAAAAAATCTGATACTTATCGTTGATTAATCCTTCGTACGCAATACGGCCACCGTGCGGCGACCACGAAGGAGAAGTATTATATTTTCCGTCATAAGTTATCCTTTTTACATTATTTCCATCGGCATCCATTATATAAATTTGCGGCGAGCCGGAACGATTGGAAACAAAAGCTATTCGTTTTCCATCGGGCGACCAGGCAGGAGAAACATCTATAGAATAATTATTGGTCAGGCGTTTCAGCTTCAACGTTTCAATTTCCAGGATATATAACTCTTCATTGCCTTCCTTGCTTAGGGTCAATAATAATTTTTTTCCATCAGGAGAGAAAGACCCGCACAAATTAAGCCCTTCAAAAGAAGCCACTTTTTTTTCCGTACCATTTTTAAAATTCCGGATATAAACTTCGGGACGCCCACTTTTAAAAGATGTAAAGGCAAGAAAATTTCCATCAGGCGACCAGCGCGGGGCAATTATAATGGATTGGTGATTTGTGATGTTTTTTAACTCAGAACCATCATAGTTGATAGCGTAAATATCCGATTTGGAGCCTTTCTTGGACACAAACGCGATTTTTGTGCTAAAGTCGCCTTCATCGTTGGTAAGTGCTAATAGAATATCAGAAGCTATAGCTCTGGAAAGCGCCTTTAGTTTGTTGATGTCAGAGCGGTATTTTTTGTTGAAAAGAATTTCTCCGCGGGTAACATCAAACAGTCGGCTCTCCACAATTATTTCTTTGTTGTTTTGGGTTATGTTGCCACGGAGCAAATAGTCGGCGCCGATTGCTGCCCAATCGGAAAAACGAATGTTTTCTCTTGTCGCTGCATTTCCGGGCGGGTTGTTTTCTAAAAAGCTTTTTTTATTTAAAATATTGAATATTCCGGTCATGGACAGGTCTTTTTTGACATCATCGGAAACTGTCATGCCGAAATCCGCCGCTTTGGTTGTGCTTGTTGTTTGATTGCCAAAGTCGCAAATGGCAATAGGGATTTGCTGGAAAGTTGGGGAATCTATGTCCACATAAACCTTTGCGGTGACGCTATTAGTGAAAATCGGTAATGTACAGAAAAGAAATATAAAAGTTGAGATTAAATAATTTTTTTTCATTTATCTTTGTTACCTCCTCCTTACCGTCTCGATATCCTTTTGCCTGCAATCCGGTATCAGCGTAATTCTGCAGAATGAAAACGAATGCCGATTTCAATACTGCTGTCCATAATCCAGGACGGCAATGGCGGAAAGGGGCTGGATTTCTTAACCGCCCGCAGAGCGGAATCGTCAAAATAACGATTACCGGAACGTTTTTCGAAGCCCATATTTTCCAGTGCGCCGCTGCGCGAAATTCTTACATCAATAATGGTTTCAATATTTTCCTTGGGCATCAATGCCTGAGGCATCGTCCAGTTTTTTTTTACCCTTGACCAAACAAATCCGATATATTCGTTCGTTTGCGCGTTGACTTCCGATTCCGACATTTTTGCTCCGCTGGCGGCAGATGAAACCGCAGAGGTTTTCTGTTTATCCCGCTGGTTTTGCCGGATGGCGCTGACAGCTTTTTCAATATTCAATTTTTTCATTTCTTGATTTTTTACCGGAGTGGAAGCGATGCTGGTAATCTTCCGTTTTATAATTATTGAGTTTGTTGCTTCGTTTGGTTGCAGGATATCTTTCAGCCCGGAGGAATCATGGGCAGGCAGGATAACTTCGGAACCTACAAGTTGAACGGAATAGGCCGGTCCGAAAGTTAAATGCCGCGAAGCAGTAGGGATCGAAATAAGAATAACGGTAATAACAATCAAATGGATTGCCAGAGAGAGGAAGATCATATTGTGGAAGTTGCCGTTATTGCCGCGGTAGCCGTTGTTAAACGTCCGGGGTATCATTTTATTTCCTCGGGCGGTTCCGTAATCATTCCGAGTTTATCGACGCCGGCCTTGCGCACTTCCGACATGACTTCGACAACAAATCCGTAGGGAACGTTTTTATCGGCGCGAAGAAAAACTTCACGGTCGATCCTGTTGGAAAATATTGCTTCCAGTTTGGGATTTAACTCTCCCAGCGTTAACTTGGTTTTGTTGAGGAATATTTCCTTGGCTTCGCTGATCGTCAGGACAAGTTTTTCTTCGGTGACGTCTACGCTTTTTGATTTTACCCTCGGCAGATTTACGTCAATGCCCATGGAAAGCATGGGCGCTGTAACCATGAAGATAATTAGCAGCACCAGCATAACGTCGACTAAAGGTGTAACGTTAATTTCAGCCATAGGTTTATCAGCATTGTTTCTTCTACGTAAGACGCGCATATTCGTTAATTTTCCCAGCTTTTATTTACGGACAAGATATCGTTCGACAATATTTAAAAATTCAGCGGCAAAGTTGTCCATTTCCTGAACCATGTTTTTGGACTGATTTAAAAAGTAATTATAGAAAATAACCGCAGGTATTGCCGCGGCAAGTCCGGCAGCGGTAGCAATAAGCGCTTCAGAAATACCGGGAGCAACGACAGCAAGAGTAGCCGAACCGCGTGCACCGATTCCTTTGAAAGTATCCATAATACCCCACACTGTGCCGAATAAGCCGATGAAAGGACTGGCCGAACCTGTCGTGGCTAAAAAACCTAAGGCGCTTTCGAGTTTGGTCATTTCTGTATTGCAGGCTTTGTTCATAGAACGTTCCAGATTGTCCAGGGAAGAAAGACTGATTTCGTCGCTGCCTTGGGCCGATTCGTTCAATGTTTTTTTAGTTTTTGTCAGTTCCGCATAGCCGACACGAAAAACTTCCGCGATGGTGGAAAAAGAATATTTTTTAGCCGCCGGCAGGACGTCGGAGAGTTTGGAACTGCGCGAATAATCCTCATCGAAACTCTCATTTTCTTTTTTAATCTTTCGATAATAGCGATATTTCAGGAAGATGATCGCCCACGAAACTACGGAAAAAATAAAGAGCAGCAACAAAACAAATTTGACCATGAGCCCGGCGTCAAGGATCATGTTTAAAAGACTGCCGTTAAAACTACCGCTTAAGTCTAAAGAGCCAATGTCTTTCACTTTTTGATCTCCAAAATGGATTTTAAATTCGAAACATATTGAAGCGTAAACTAAAGGAAAAAGGAGGCCTTGTCAATACATCTTTTTAGTTAAGGATGTTAATCCGCTATGTAACAAATGAAAATTTCTGCATTAGATGTTTATAAAGTAAAGTATTTTGCAATGATTCCTAATTGGCTAAGGTAATTAAATGTTGTCGAGTTTAGAGCATCTCTGGAGTAAAAGCAACAACATCATCGATTTGGCAAGTATTGGCCAATATCATAAGTAAGCGATCAATACCCAGGGCGATGCCGGCAGATTCGGGCATGGTTTGCAGGGCTTGCAGAAATTTTTCCGGCATGGCGTAGCGCGCCCAATTTTTCGCGGAGCGTAGTTTCAGCGCTTCTTCAAAGCGTTGCCGCTGTTCATTCATGTCGGTCAGTTCCGAAAAACCGTTGGCCAGTTCTAATCCGCCGATGTATAGTTCGAATCGTTCCGCAACAGTTGGATCATTCATTTTTATTTTAGCCAACGCCGCTAGTTTTGCCGGATAGTCATAAATAAAAGTTGGACGGTCAATGCCTAAAAGTGGTTCGATATACTCAACCATGATTTCATCAAACGTGTCCTGATGGAGGGCTTCCTGACAACTGATCGGCGCGTATCTAGAAAAGGCGTCCGCGACGGTGATTCTTTCCCATGGCGGTGCTAAATTTATATTTTTATTTTGCAAGATAATGTATTGATCGTGTCCCATGTCCTTAAATGCATTGATAAGCATTGCTTCGCACTGATACATGATCTGATGATAATCAAACTGTGCCACATACCACTCCAACATGGTGAATTCCGGCAGATGTTTATTGCCTCTCTCGGCGGCGCGAAAGCATTTACTGATTTGAAAAATTCGTTGATAGCCCGCGGCCAGCAATCGTTTCATGCAAAGTTCCGGCGATGTTTGTAAAAACCAATCGTCTGAGGGGATGGCTTCAATGTGCTCTTCAGGCGCGGGTGATGGAATTCTCAGGGGAGTTTCTATTTCTAAAAAACCATGATGGATAAAAAAGAGACAAATGCTTTGAATCAGTTTAGCGCGCGCCTGCAGGGCTTGAGACTTGCGCGCCAGATTAAAATCGTTATCGAGAAGGGATTCACTCAAAGTTATCCTTTGACGCGGGTCAGATATTCTCCCGTGCGTGTGTCGATCCGGATTTTTTCACCTTCGGTAACAAAGGTCGGTACCAGAATTGTATAACCTGTTTGCACCTTGACAGGTTTTGTAGAGCCGGCGGCTGTATCGCCTTTGGCCCATGGTTCCGCTTCGGTCACGATCAGATCAACAAAATTAGGCAGGCTTATGCCGATTGGCCTGTCTTCAAAAAGCAGAATTTCTACTTCAATATTGTCAATTAGGAAGTTTTTGGCTTCATCGACTTGGGTTTCCGTAAGATAAACCTGCTCGTAGTTTTCGTTGTCCATGAAACAGTATTTATCGCCTTCTTTATAGAGATACTGCATTTTCTTTTCACGCAAATCGGCCGTTTCAAAGGTATCGACAGAGCGGAATGATCGCTCATACTGATTTCCATTGATCATGTTTTTGAGCTTGGTGCGGTAAAGCGCTTGTCCCTTGCCCGGTTTGACGAAATTAAATTCAGTTATGATATACGGTTCGTTATCGATTTTAACCCGCAACCCTTTTCTTAAATCACTAGCAGTGAACATAAAAAGTTTTTCTCCTCATCCTTTAATTATTAGGATTTAATATTATTTGAGTTCTTCCTAATCTATTTATTTAAACTTGTCAAAAAAATGTTGATGTTGTTGTAAATCATTTTTTGTCGCCCTGGACATTACAATTAAAGGGATCTTACCAGAGTTTCCGGGCACATCCAAAACATATTGCGGCAGGCAAAGTCCGGAACATTGACGCCATATTTTTTCCATCATGGTTATGCTTGATTGCGGATCGGTGCGAAAGTGGTCGCATCCTTTAGCCGGGTCGCAGTGAAAAAGATAATACGGACGAACCGATATCTTTTGCAGGCCGTAAAGTAAATTACTCATTATCTCTGGGGAGTTATTGATGCCTTTCAGTAAAACTGACTGGTTGGAAACGGGAATCCCCGCCTCCTGTAGCATATTACAGGCGCGCGTGGATTCCGGGGTGATTTCGCCTAGATGATTAAACTGAGTATTAAACCATAACGGCCGGTAGCGTTTGAGTATCCGGCAAAGTTCTTTGGTAATACGCATAGGCATAACAATAGGAACGCGGCTGCCGATTCGCAAAACTTCAATGTGCGGGATGGCGTGCAGCGAGGACAGAAGGGTCTCTAAAGTTTGGTCGTCAAAGATGAGCGGATCACCGCCGGAGATAATTACTTCCCGAATTTGCGGCGATTCAGAAATATAGCGGATCATTTTCTGGAAACGTGTTTTTAAACTAAGATGATTTGGCTGTGACCAAAAACGCTTGCGATTGCAGTGCCGGCAATAAGTAGCGCAAATTTCAGTAACGATGGCCACGCAACGATCGGGGTAGCGGTGGATCAGCTTGGGTACCGGCATATGGGAATCTTCTTTCAAAGGGTCTTCCGGTGATCCGTCAGGATAAGAAATTTCCTGCGGGTCCGGAATGCATTGGGTGCGGATCGGGTCATTTGGATTATCATTTTGAATGAGCGAAAAATAATAAGGAGTTATCGCCAGAGGATAAACGGATGTCACGGCGGTCATAGTTTCTTTTTGTAACGCCGGTTTACCGAAAAAATATTCCAACTGGCTTGTTTTGGTAATACGGTTTTTAAATTGCCAGTGCCAATCCTGCCAATCTTTTGTAGAAGCGTTTTTAAAACGGGAAAGAAAAATATTTTTGTTCATATTATTATTTACCATTGAAATTAGGGTGCATTTCGTATCACAAATTTCCCTGCTTGCAAAGCTAATCAATCGCCCGGCTCCAGCCAGGGGCTCAACTGCTCTTTAAATAGTTTAAAATTTATGGGAAATAAGATATACAATACAAGTCACAAAACAACTCTGGAGAGCAAAATTGACGAATATACAACAGCGCAAAGAAAGAGTGGCGATGTTATCCATTGCTTCCAATTCTTCATTGGTTGTATTCAAAGTCATTGTCGGCGTTCTCATCGGTTCCGTTTCGATAATTTCCGAAGCGATTCATTCAGGCATGGATTTGCTGGCGGCAATGATTGCCATGTTTTCCGTAAAAACATCTTCCGTTCCCGCTGACGATGTTCATCCTTTCGGCCACGGGAAAATAGAAAACATATCCGGTTTTGTGGAAGCTCTGCTTATCTTTATCGCGGCGTTTTGGATAGTATTTGAAGCGCTGAAAAAGTTAAACTCCTCACAGGTTATAGAATGCGCCGGCTGGGGAGTTGTGGTCATGCTTTTTTCCTCGGGTGTTAATTATACTGTTTCACGAAAGCTTTTCCAGGTAGGTAAAGAAGCGGATTCGATTGCTCTGCAGGCTGACGCTTGGCATTTACGCACGGATGTTTATACATCGGCGGGTGTTATGGCGGGTCTGAGCATAATTTGGATGGGAAACAAACTTTTTCCCGCATCCAACATTAATTGGATTGATCCCGTTGCCGCCCTGCTTGTTGCCATTCTTATTTTGCGTGCAGCGTATCATCTGATTGTCCAGTCTATCCGCGATTTAATAGATGTTAAACTGCCGCCCGAAGAAGAGAATTGTATCCGCAATATAATTATCAGCAATCAGCCGGCGATTAATGGGTTTCATCATTTGCGGACGCGCAAGGCCGGTCATGTTCGTTTTGTAGAATTTCATATCAAAGTCGATCCGCAGATGTCCGTGCTTGATTCGCATAACATTACCACAGGATTGGAACAAAAGATTAAACAAAAATTTCCCGAATCCGCCATTAACATTCATATTGAGCCTTGTGATGGTGAATGCGAGGATATATGCGCGGCGGGCTGTTTATTGCCCGAAGAAAAAAAGCCCAGAGTCTTAAAAAGCTCCCATTAGCTTTGTGGTGGCGCACTTTTTGTAGTGTGGTCAACCTAAATGGTATTATTAAGATAAATAAATTGGCGGTTTAATTTCCGGCAGTTTGTCGCCTTCGTACAAAACCTTTTCCAAAAAAAGACCGGAAGGCGGGGCGGTGAATCTGGCCGGTGCTTCCGAATAAGAGTTGAGCATTTTTTCGATATCGCGGCAGGTTATATTGTCGCGGCCGGCCTCTATAGTAATCCCCACTATGCGCCGCACCATCTTCCAGAGAAAATGAGAACCGGCAACGCGCACGGCAATGATGTCATCAAATTCCTTTAGCCACAATCCTTCAATGTTGACTTTTGTTGATGTCTCTTTATCCATTCTTTTATCGGCAAACGAGGCGAAATCGTGGAAGCCCTGAAATAAACTCAGCGCCTGCTGCATTTTGTTGATATTAAGATTGTCTTTGATCCACCAGACATAGCGCTTGCCAAAGGCGGTGCGCCTTTTGGCGATAAGATAGAGATAGCTTCGGCTCACGGCGTGATGGCGAGCATGAAAAAGCGGCGGGGCATTTTCCACCTGCAATACATTAATGCTTGCCGGCAGGTTATCATTGATCCCGATGCGTAGAGTTTCCGGATTAATTTTCTTGGAAGATTCCAGATGGGCGGTTTGCGCCAAGGCATGCACTCCGGCATCGGTTCGTCCGGCTCCTTGAAGTTGCACCGGCCCGCCTAAAAATTTCTGCGCGGCGGCAATTAAAGTTTCTTGAATGCTTTTAGCATTTTTTTGCGTTTGCCATCCGCGGTAATTGGTTCCGTCGTATTCTAAAACAATTTTATATTTATACATAATGAGCCTTGATTTTTCGAAACGCAGTGCATACCCCCTGAAGGGCATCTGCGACGAAAAATCTTAGAGCGAATTATCCCCGCAGCGAAGCGGGATTTGAAACCCTTTTATTTAGATCCAAGCTTTAGTGAGCCTCAAATGTTACAAACATAGTGCAGTAAGATTTGTCAGGCGAACTATCCCTCCGCCGTGGCGGATAGGGATAATGAACCTTTTGCTTCAGGGCTTGGTCGAAGGGTTAATACCATTTTGCTGTGTTTGTTTCTCCGGCGCCAATACATTCATTCCGGAAAGAGTTTTTATTAATAATCCCCCTGGATCAAGACAACTTAATTCAGCTCCCGGGCACAACGTCGTGATCACGGCTTTTCCGATGATTTTCCTTCCTTCCCTGCCTCTAAAGTCTCTTGTTTTCAGGCCCCAGATATTATGGAAAATAAGCGCACGGTCGTTTAGCTCGCCAATGTAAAGCATAATGTGTCCCTTGCGCCAGAGGAGACTCAAGTAAGGAATTCCTTTTTCTAAGATGACTTTTTCTTTTTGCTCGGGATCAAGTCCCTGCAGATTGATATAAGTTCCCACTTCTTTGACTTGATCTTCGGAGTGTCGCGGCAGCCAGATGCCAAAAGGGATAAAGAAATCTTTTGTCATCGCCGAACAATCACGATTGCCATAAAGACCGCCCCAACCATATGGCTGGTCTATTAATTCGTTGGCAATTTTGACTGCGTTCAGGTAATTGAAGGGCAGCGGTTTGAGTGCGGCTGCCTGAAGGGAGACGAAGCCGTGCTTAATTACCGCATAGTTGTTTTTATCTGTCGCCGCGATAAGTATTTCCAGTTTCTCCGGCATCTCATTAACTAAAGGAAAAATGTGTCCGATTGATGCCTTAAGACAAAAATTGTCGTCGGTATCAAAAACGGAAGTTTGATCCTTGATAATGACGGCATAACGGCCGGACTCCCATGTTTTAATGAATTTGTCATCGACACGAGCGCAGTCCTCAGCAGGTATCCAGCCAAAAGTAAAATAGGTTTCCACCAGCGCCCAAGCTTTATCCGTGCTGAGATGGCAAACAAAAACAGGAGTATTTGCGGCTACAGAAGATATTTGCAGATTATCAAAAGGCCAACCGGAGCTGTCTCCATCAGGCTTGTAAAAGTGAGGTCTTTGCGTGGGCAGCATCCGCAAATTTGTATTTCTCGTTGTAATGGCCAAGTGCAGGGCATTGGGGTAGTTTTCTAAAGAGGCATTTTGCTGAAGTTTCTCTAACCACTCCGCTGAATGTTTTTTTTTGTTTTCACCATAACCGAGATTCATCCCGATTTTTTTAAAAAGGAATGATACTCTGTCGAATGATGCGTGAAAAGGCTGATGCTGATGCCAGACTGAAAAGTAAATGATGTTATAATCTTCGTCCATTTGCGCCTGAGTTTCCGCCCCGAGAGGCTCTATTGGTTTGGCGGTATCTTTTAAGTAGGATGCGTGATCTTGAGGCAATTCCCTTACGTCTTTGATAGTGTCCGGCGGCTGCAGACAACCGGATAAAAAGAAGAGGATTAAGACACAACAAAAAAGTTTTATTTTCATGAAAAAATGCCTTGATTTAATTTTACAGACTTTTATAGTCTTTTTTTAGGCTTTGAGCAAGATTAAACGATGAATGTTTGCCCGGCTGGTGAATAATTTTGTGGAATAAGACATTGAACACTGATATAAGTAACAAAACTGTTTCAGGCATGGGATTGCTGGTTAAAAAAAAGTCTTTTGCCCTTCACTAAAAAAGTAAGGAGTTGAAAAATGGATAGCTTTGTGCCCCGTAAAATTTTTTTTACAAAAGGTGTGGGCACGCACAAAGATGAATTGCATTCATTTGAGCGTGCCTTACGTGATGCCGGAATAGAAAAATGCAATTTGGTGCAGGTATCCAGCATATTCCCGCCGCGCTGTAAAATGATTTCCAAAACTCAGGGTCTTAAAGAATTAACACCCGGCGCCATTACATATTGTGTTTTGAGCCGCTGCTGCACCAATGAACCCAAAAGGCTTCTGGCGGCATCGGTCGGGTGTGCCATTCCCGCCGACAAAGCATCTTATGGTTATATCAGTGAACATCACGCATACGGTCAGAACGAAAAACAAGCAGGTGACTACGCGGAAGATCTGGCCGCGGCCATGCTGGCCTCCACTTTGGGTATTGATTTTGATGTCGATGAAAGCTGGGATGAGAAAAAAGAAATATTTAAAATCAGCAGTAAAATAGTCCGGACTCTTAATGTAACTCAATCCACAATTTGTAAAGATAATAAATACACCACAGTTATTGCCGTGGCTTTATTTGTGTTCTGAAATACTGTCTTTTGCTACAAAAAGGAATATATATCGGGAACTCAACCGGCAGGCTTTTCCTCCGGCTATGGTCTCTTAAATATATCGCAAGATATGAATAAAACTATCATGAAAAAAGAAATACCGGAATTAAAAATGCAGGACGTCGGCGGAGCCGAATTGCCTTACCTTTATTATGAAGGAGAAGCTCCGCAAATTCTTTTTGCTCATGCCACAGGTTTTTTGCCCTGGCTCTGGCATCCGATAATAGAAGACTTGGCGCCGTCGAATCAGGCATGGGTGCCGTATATATGCAATTATCGCGAGTGTGATCCGGAAAAAGGCGGTTTGGGTTGGAATATTATTGCCGAGGACTTATCCGGCTTCTGCCGTTCGCAGCACATTGTAAATCATTTAGCTGTCGGGCATTCGATGGGGGCTACAGTGCTCACTATTGCCGCCGCTGTTTTTGGCATGGAGCCGCGCGCCATGATTCTAATTGAGCCGATTTTCCTGCCGGAAGAATTTTACTCGATGAAAGTCAGTGTAAAAGATCATCCATTGGCTTCCAAATCGATAAAAAGAACAAATCACTGGAAAAATGAAGAGCAAGCTTGGGCTTATTTAAAATCAAAATCGCTTTTTTCTGACTGGGATGAGGAAGTTCTGGCACTGTATATCAAATACGGCATGGAAAAACAAAAATCAGGAGATTTAAAACTTGCCTGCACGCCGGAAAGCGAGGCGGCGATGTTTATGGGCGGCGGGAGCAGGAACCCCTGGCCACTGCTCGAAAAATTGACTTGTCCGGTTTTGGTGGTAGAGGGAGAAAAAAGTCCCAATAAAGACTTCGTCGATTTGCCAAGGGCTGTATCTTTATTGCGTCATGGAAAATACAAATCAGTTGTCGGAGCTGGACACTTAATCCCCATGCAGAAACCGCAAGAAGTTGCTCAAATCATAAAAGAATTTTTGGCGGAAGTAATCTAAGATACAGTTGACGAATTTCAATAAATATGTAAGCTTTCCACTGGAAGTAATCTAAAAACAATCAACAATGGGAAACCTGTTCATGGCTTTGACCGAAAATAATCAGTGTGGCTCGGAGGGCGAAGCAAAGAGTCGGCCAGGTACGTTTCTGGCGCAGCCGTTCACCCTTATTGGGGAAGCGGTAATCGGCTGGATTAACGGTTTAGGTAAGGCAACGCTTTTCCTTTTTATGGCACTTGTCAAAACCTTTCGGTCCAAGCAGTTATCCAAGGTTATTCAGCAAGTCTATTACATCGGGGCGAGGTCCACAACGATTATAATGCTGGTCAGCTTGTTTACCGGCATGGTTCTGGGTCTGCAATCATACCACGCGTTGATAAAATTTGGCGCGGTGGGCGGGTTGGGAGCGCTGGTTTCTCTTTCCCTGATCAGGGAATTGGGACCGGTTCTTACGGCCATTATGATTACAGCCAGAGCGGGTTCCGCCATCACGGCCGAGATCGGCATCCAGCGCATTTCCGAGCAGGTCGACGCCCTGCATACCATGCGTATTGATCCGTTTCGATATCTTATCAGCCCCAGGATTATAGCGGCGATCATCAGTTTTCCCCTGCTCACCGCCGTGTTTGACTTCATTGGTATTATAGGAGGCTATGTCTCCGGTGTGGCGCTTCTAGGTTTGAATGCCGGAGTTTATTCCCACAGCATTCAATCCAATGTTGATATGAAAGATCTCACCGACGGTTTTATTAAGGCGATAGTATTCGCGGTAATCGTCGCCACCGTCTGCTGTTATCAGGGATATTATGTACACATGCGCAAGGATAGCCATGGCGCCAAGGCTGTCGGCCTGGCCACTACTTCGGCTGTTGTTATCTCCTGTGTGTTGATTCTCGTTTCGGATTATGTAGTGACTTCGCTTCTTTTAATATAGAGAAATTTATGAATACTCCATTGATTGAATTTAAAAATATTATCAAGCGTTTCGGATCGCAAACAGTTCTGGAGAATGTAAATTTACAAATATATGAGGGACAGGTTACCACTATTATCGGTCTGAGTGGTTCGGGTAAAAGCGTGCTGCTCAAACATATCATCGGTCTGCTTAAGCCCGACGAAGGAACCATTCTCTTCCGCGGCAAACCGTTGACCGAAATGAAGAAATCCGAGATTGCCGCTTTACTGGCCCGGATTAGTTATATGTTTCAAGGTAATGCATTGTTCGATTCCTTGACTGTCTATGATAATATTGCGCTGCCCCTGAGGGAAACTACAAATTTGAAAAAAGCGGAAATTGACCGCAGGGTTATGGCTAGAATCGAACAGACAGAGCTCACCGAAGCCGCCTACAGGTATCCGTCGGAACTCTCCGGAGGTATGCAAAAACGGGCGGCGCTGGCGCGCGCGCTGATAACCGATCCTCAAATCGTTTTGTTTGATGAACCGACTACCGGCCAGGACCCTGTCCGGAAAAACGCGATACTGAGCATGATTGCTCAGTATCAAAGAAAATTTAATTTCACCGCGATCATGGTCAGCCATGAGATCCCGGATGTGTATTTTATTTCCAACCGGATTCTTGCTCTCTATGATAAAACAATTGTCTTTCAGGGAACGCCGGAAGAACTGGGAAATTTTGATCACCCTTTCAATGATGAAGTTATCCATAGCCTCGAAGGGTTGCAGAAGGAACTGACGGGTCTGTATTCTAAGCGACAGTTTAAAGTTTTAAATCATGTTCAGTTAAAGCGTAGAGAAGCAGGTGAAAATTACTGCATTGCAGCTTTTACTCTGACAAATCTGGATGCAATCATTTCCAGCATGGGTCACGATAAGGCGCAGGAAGTCATCCACTCGATGGGAGTATATATTGACAAACACTTTGGCGCCATAGGCGGCTTTTCCACCCGCCGCAAGGCCAATGAATTTGTTACAGTGCTGCCTTTTTCGGATATTGCGGAAGCTGAGAGCATTTTGAAGGATTTTGTTAAGGATTTTCAGGAGCAGGGAATCCGCGATATTTGGGCCGGAGCTCAAAAGCAGGCGCCTTCAGGGAAGTGCGTTGATTTCTCCATTCGGGCGGGAATTGCTCAGGGACAACCTACTGCTGAAATAGATCAGGTTATAGATTCGGCAAGATCTCAACAAAAGGAAATTGGACGGCTGCAATGCGCCGTCGGGGAGTAAACAAATGAAAAAATACAAGATAGAAACAATAGTCGGCATCTTTGTCTTTTTGGGATTGCTCTGCATAGGGTACATGACTGTAAAACTCGGCAAAGTTTCTTTGTTCGGCGACACTTCTTATCCCATCATTGCCAAATTCGTATCAGTAACCGGTCTGAGAGATGGTAACCCGGTCAATATTTTAGGTATCGAGGTCGGACAGGTGGAACGAATCACCATGGATCAGGAAAACCAGAAGGCGGTAGTGGAATTAAAAATCAAAAAAGGAGTAAAGATATATGATGATGCCATCGCCTCCATTAAAACCGAAGGCCTGATGGGCGATAAGTATGTCAGTATTGATCCCGGAGGCTCCGGATCGCTTCTCGGACCTCGTGGGACCATCACGGAAACGCAGGGGCCCGTGGATATAGTGGACCTTGTTGGTAAATATGCATTTGGGGAAGTGAAAAAGGATAAGAACACGGAAACGGAAAAGAAATAAATTTAGGAGGCTTAAGTAATGAAAAAACAGTTTGCAGTATTAAGTGTATTGATAATTTTTGTATTGTCTATCCCGGTATACGCCGGAGTGCCGATGACCACAGCTGAAGCCTCTGTTAATAGAGTGCTCGATGTGCTGCGTGATGCCAAGCTTAAAAGCCCGGCAGCTAAAGAAATAAAGAAAGAGAAGCTCCGGATAATATACAAAGACATGTTTGATGAAATTGAATTTTCCAAGCGCACTCTGACGCGCAACTGGAACAAGTTCAGTCCCGCCGAGCGCGTGGAATTTGTGAAGCTCTTTGAGCAGATTCTGGAAAAATCATATATCGACAAAATTCTGGACTACTCGAACGAAAAAGTAGATTTCTATAAAGAAAGCATGCTTTCCGATAATCAGGCTGAGATTCAGACGAAGATTATTACCTCCTCCAAAGAAATTCCCATTTTTTACCGAATGATCTTAAAAGATAGTAAATGGAAAGTATATGACGTTGTTGTGGAAAATGTGAGCCTGGTTCAGAACTATCGCACCCAGTTCAATGATATACTGGGAAAGAATACGCCTGAGCAATTGCTGGAGATTCTGCGAAAAAAGGTAAAGGCGCAATAGGAAGAAACAGATGAATTACAATTTCAAATCAAAGATGTTATCTAGGCGGTGGGAAAGATGCGCATCGGCTACATGAAAACTTACCTAACTTTGATTGTATTGTTCATCTTTCTGGCGGTGGGGTGTGCGCACAGTCCCAGCACATCTTCTACCGTTTTGCCGCAAGCTAAGTCTTCGCCCCAGCCGATTTTACTTGCTTCCAACGCAGGAGAAATCCCGGTAAAATCGTCGAGCAAGCCGGGTGACGCAATCGATGATGAATACAAAGACGATCAGAATCTCGACTACGCCAACGATACTTTTAATGAAGAAAAAGTAGAAATTGCCGACCCCCTAGAACCCTTCAACAGGGCTATGCATCAATTTAACGACAAGCTGTATTTCTGGGCGCTCAAGCCCGTTGCGCAGGGATATAAAAAAGTCGTTCCTGAACCAGCGCGGATCAGCGTGAAAAATTTCTTTTCTAACCTCGGATTCCCCAACCGTTTCCTCAGTTGCCTGCTTCAGACGGACTTCAGCGGCGCGGCCACGGAATTCGGCCGTTTTACGATAAATACTATCTGGGGCATCGGTGGGCTTCTTGATCCTTCTTCTAATAAAGAACTAGACCTCCAGAAGCAGGATACTGATATGGGACAAACTCTGGGAGTATATGGTGTGGGGCAGGGTTTTTACATTGTTTGGCCGGTACTCGGTCCTTCCAGCCCGCGTGATTCGATCGATATTGTCAGCGAATATTTTTTGTATCCCGTCTCTTACATTTATCCTCTGTACGCCTGGTTAGGAGTCAGGGGATATCAGGAGGTTAATGATACATCTCTGAGGATTGGTGATTATGAAGCGCTCAAAGATGCGGCCATCGATCCCTACGTGGCTTTTCGAGATGCTTACATTCAATACCGGCTGAAGAAAGTTAAAGCGAGGAAAGCGAAGTTGGCGCCATCCAAGCCGCAGGAAGTGAATTCTCTAACGGATGATCCGGTATTGCTGAAGAAGGAAAATTAAATGAAAATCACGGGCAAGAACACCAAAGTAAGCTTTGGAGACGTTTCGCAGCAAGCTGCTGATATTATATCCCGCTTATGCGGGATTGTTCGACCTGCAAACTTCGGTGCACTTTGTTTCCGAAGCTTGGGTCTCATTACCCTCCGCTATGCGGGATTGTTCAACTATCCAATTCCGCTGCGCTTCGCTTGCGAAATTGGAGTTTCACGAATAAAATTCCTCTCGAAAAATTTTCTGAGTATTGCGCTAACAGTATTATTAATTTTTACAATTAACGCAACAGACGCAGCCGCTGGATTATTTGGGCCGCCTCAAACCGTTTCTAAAGAAGCAGGTGGATTAAATACCGCCATTGGGTACTGGTATCATGAGGATACATACACCAATGGTGCAGATCATATAATCAGGCAGAATGAAGTTTATTCGCAAGTGGCTTATGGCGCAAAAAATATTTGGGAAATATACGCGCGAATCGGGGTATCGGATCTAAAAATATTCGACGTGTTCAGTTCCACGAATGCTTCAACTACGACTGATAAAAATAATTTTGAAGAAAACTGGAAGTTTTTCGGCACTCTGGGAGCAAAGGGCTTTTACCCCATCAACAAGACATTCGGAATAGGCGCTTTTATTCAAGGAACATATTACTTCAGTAACTTTACGGACGATGTTGCGGGAACCAATGGCATCACGCCTTTTACAACCGATCTTAAAGTTAAAAATCTTTTTGATGTGAATTTCGGTGTTGGATTTCAAGCCACCGTTCCCTATGGTATCAAATTATATGCGGGCCCCTATATTTATTATTCGGAGGCAAAGGTATCTTTGGCCGCCAACATTCCAGGCCTTGAATACGCAGCCGGAAATGTTTCTATTGAGAACAAGTCAATTGCCGGTGGATTTGCAGGAATCGACATACCACTTGCCAAAGGATTTCGTCTGAATTTTGAAGGACAATATTCAGACAGATTCTCCGCCGGAGCTGCCGTGACTTATACATATTAATTTTTTAATACCATCTCGATGTCTTTTTCACTTCGCCATGCTTTATAGAAATGGTTGTCAAGCGCAATATGCTTGAAATTTTGATTCGAAAGAACAAAGGCTATTGACCCCATGGGCCATTTTTGGTATAGCGCAAAAGAATGAAAATCGGGCAGCGGTCTTGAAACCCTCCCGTCCAGCCAAAAATGAAGCAACAAAAATAACAAGGGGATAAATAATGGAGAAGAGATTGAAGGTGGCAACCATTATGCTTTATGTGTTTGCCGCTTTCCTTATCCTGTTTGGGCTGGTATATTTATTAAGTCCAAGGATAATGCCTTATCATGAGAGATTTCTCGGCAAGACGTTTGAGGAGTTGGACCCGAAAACGGCTTACCTCAGTCTGGCATCCTTGAAGGTGGTGGGTGCCCTTGCGTTATCCATGGGTATTGGTTTTGTCATGATGATCAGGTTTCAATTCAGCAGAGGGGACAGGTATGCCTGGTGGATCATCCTGGTGATGTCGCTTTTGGCACTTGTTCCGATTACCGTTATCTCATTTTACATAGGGGGGGTGCATTCACCCGGATGGAGCATCGTGATCAGCATTCTGGTGATGTCTGTTGCAATGGCTATTTCAAAGGGTTCTTTTAAAAAACCGTAACAGCAATCAGACAATCATGGAAAGATAAAAATGAAAATTGTTTATTCATATTATGTATTGGATATCATGCATAAAGGTCATCTCCTGATGATGAAAAACGCAAAGGCGATCGCCGGAGAAGACGGGAAACTAATTGTGGGAATCCTGACGGATGAGGCGGTTATGGAGAAAAAGCCCAAACCGCTGCTTTCCTTTGAAGATCGGATAGCGCTTGCGGCCGCGATAAAATATGTGGATGTGGTGGTGGCCCAGGAAACCTATTCGCCATTGCAGAACGTGATGAGGATTAGACCGGATATCCTGATTGAAAGTTCCAGTCACGATGAGCAGGACATCGAAAAGGCAAGAAAGGTTATGGAAGAAATCAACGGGAGCGTTATTGTGATCCCCTATTTTCCCGGGCAGTCATCGACAAACATCAAGAATGAAATATCACGCATATTAAAAGACAAAAAAACATGAAAAACAAACTTATATTCTGGAATATCTGGTCATCTTATGCAACGTACTATTTCGGCAAGGTCAATCTGAACAGGATGGTGCCAGCGTTATTGGCCACGCAAAAAGATTTGAGCATGATGAACCTTACCGCAGTCTATTTTTAAAATTTTAGATTTAATAATGACTTTTAGGTTTTGCTTTAAAGTTATCTATTAAACAATAAACTAAGAGGTGTATCAACCATGCGAATTGCGGATATCATGACGTCTTTACGGATTATTATGACCCCGGTAATTATATGGCTCCTATTACATGACGAGAGGGTGGTTGCCTACTATCTTTTCGCCGCCGGAGCGATAACCGATACCCTGGACGGTTATTTTGCAAGAAGAAGCAAAAAGAAGGTGACGTACGGGCACAATTTTGATGCGTTGGCTGATTTTATCTTCGGGTTTACGACGATATTTGTTGTTGTTTACGTGTCCAAAGCGTGGCCACTTCTGATCGTCACCCTGACGGGAATAGCCTTCTGGACCCCGATCATCATCCTTATCTCCCGGAAAGCCGGGACTCTGGATATACCGCATCTGGAGACGAATCTGTTGGCTGCGGCGGTTTATCCGACGGTCATGGCATACATCATCGGCTGGCAATATGCATGGATCGTGCTTCTTTTCACGGCGGTTGTGATGCTTCACTACATGTGGAAGTATATCGTGTATGTACGCAGCCTTTACCGGGAAAAGATGCCCTGATCAACGGTCATTGCTTTTTTTTAACATGGCTTTGATTTTGTCCTTGAAGTGGTTGTAGAGATACAATCCCAGGACAAACCCGAGAATCAGCAATTGAGGCAGGGTAATGCTGTGCCCCTCCTCGGCGGCTGCGAAAACCGCCTGTGGAAACGCCAAATAAAAAAGTGCTGCCGTAAGAATGACTGTTGTAATGGTTCTGAAATGTTTCATATTTAATCCCTTCTATTACATTTTCTTTAATCCTAACTGTCGCCAGAAGAACAGCATGACGAGCCAATCTATCGCGTGGTGGGGCAACGCCCAGGTAAGAAAAGCGGCCAACCTGGCATCCCAGCCGACGATGTAACGTGTTCCAGGCCTTTTTGCCGTGAGCGCCCGGGCAACCGTCCTGGCAACCACATCAACGGAAACAGCAACCATTTTTATCCTTTTTTTATCTTTAAGGATTTCAACGACCCCATTGATGGTGGGACCATAGAGGTCAAAGGCCTCCTGCGGGAAATTTTTTGCCTTGATTGCCGCTTCTGTCTCAACTTTGTCCCACAAGGGGGTATAGACGATTCCGGGTTCAATGATTGAAACCGGGATTTTCCATGGTTTAAGCTCCAGTCTGAGCGAATCGGTGATGGCTTCCAGAGCGGCTTTTGAAGCTGAATACGGGGCCGCGTAGGGTTGGGGCATGATGGCGGCGCCTGAACCCATGTTAACGATGCGGCCATGCCCCTTCCGGATAAGAGACAAAAACGCCTGGGTGACGGCGATGTGTCCGATAAGGTTGACCTCCAGCAGGTTGCGGATTTCAGCGATGGAAAGAAACTCCAGGAGGCCGCTCGCAGTAGCAATGCCCGCATTGTTAACCAACCCCGCCAGACCGTCGTCGCCCACCTCACCGGATACGAACTTCAAAGCGGAATCGATGGATTCTGAATCGGTTACGTCTATGAGAACCGGGGTGAGTCTACCGGAGGCGTTTTTCCTCAAGTCGTTGCCGTCAGCTTCCCTGCGCACCCCGGCAAAGACTTTAAACCCTATGCTGTCAAGGTAAAGCGCGCAGGCCTTGCCTATCCCGGTTGAGGTTCCGGTTATGAGAATCGCGCGTTTCCCCTCTTCTCGACTCCCAGACATGGATATAGCCTCCCCTCTATAAAGATATTTATGAATTAACCGGATAAATTTTAACTTAATACCCTTAAGCTTTTTCTTTGTCCAGATAAAATTTGACGGCCGCTGGGTAAGTTTTTTAAAAAAAATACATCTTTAGGCTGATTTACATCGGCCTGTAAAAGGGTTATAAAATATACTTTATTGGTATTGGTCCATTTAAACTTGAGTAAATAAAAATCTATTAAAAAGTATGATCTGTCGATGAAAAAAGAAGAAGCAACAAAGGAATTGTTGAAACAGACCAAAGAAAAGGAAGAAACCCTTTACGAGTTGCTCAACCAACCGTTGAGTTTTATCCAGAAGGCTCTGGTTGATGGACTTTATACCTTATATTTTGATGTGCTCGGGAAGAAACCCAAAATCGATGAGGATGCGGCAAGGCAGGCTTGGGAAACATTTAAAAAGTATTTTCCCGAAAAAGTCGAGGAGATGCTTGCACAGCTCCTTGATGACCCGGAGGGCTATCATCAAAAAGTGGTAGCGTTTGAAAAAATATGCCCCCCTGTTTTTGTTGATTTTCCCACAGACCCAAGCTATTACCGCGTCATCATCAGTGACCCCTCGCGTCAGCTTCAAGAGGTTCTGACTAAACTGGCCCTTTTTTCAAATTTTTCATCTTCAAACGGTAAGTATTCTGCCCTTGATGTGGGCACCGGGTATGGCCGGCTCGCCAGGGTTATAGAAGACACATTGCGCTCTCTTTACGCGGGAGGGAAGGGCTACAGGGTCTTTGGCCAGGATATATTGGAAGGCAATGTAGACGCAGCAAAAAAATTAAACCGAGAGACGGGATCGGAGATCACCTTTTTTACGCGTGATATGAATCAAATCCCCTTTCCGTCGGATTCATTAAACCTTGTCAACACGACCGACGCATCCTATCTTAACTTCAGGCACAGAAGGCCGTTTTATATCGCCGAGATCGCAAGGGTCCTGCGCCCTGACGGCGGGGTATGCTGCATAACCAATCCCAATGAGCACACTACCCTAAAGGAGTATAACTATTTAATGATGCGGACCAACTACAGGACTTATTTGAATCCTGTTAATATCACGAAGGCCATGGTTCTCGGCAAATGCTCCATATATATAGACGCTCTTTCAAAAGCCAGACCAGACTGGGCGCTTACAACCACTGCAGACATGACGAATGCATTAAAAAAGGTATTGAAAGCAGACATTATTGATGTCAACAACTGGCCGAAAAAGGGTGGCCCGTCAATATACAGCGGGTTTACCTTTGCGGTTAACGACAGCACAAAAACGCAGATCGACAGGTACACAAAATTCCGGGAGCGCCAAAAAGAAGCGGAACAGTGGTTTGATATTTAAGGCGCAAAATCGGATGAGGAGCGGGTTTTTATACTAGAATGCGACTAGTATTTTCCCTGTATTAATCCGGTAAGAAATCCTATTGCAAATATGCTATTATCATAATAAAAAAAATTCGTATAAACATTCAGGAAAAAGGAGAACATCATGGGATTAAACACGGTAATTGAAAGCCTTGGTGTGTATACCCCCGAGGGGAGGCTCAGCACAAAGGAGCTTGTTGACGGGTGCAAGGTAAAGCCCGTTTTTGATCTTGAGGAATTAACCGGGATTAAGACCCGCCCTATGGTTGCGGATAATGAATATGCTCTAGATCTTGCCCGCGAGGCGGCAACCCGGTGCTTTGAAATCTCCAAATATCAGCCGGAAGATATCGACCTGGTCATCTGCACCAATATCTCCCGCTACAACGGTCCTAACTGGAAGGCCAGCTTTGAACCATCCACCGCAGCCTTGCTTGCCCGTGATTTTGATTTTAGCAATGCGATTATCTTTGACGAGCCCAACGCCTGTGCCGGAATGTTTACTGCCCTTTATATTGTGGACGCCTACCTGAAGGCCGGTTTTGTTAAAAGAGCAATGGTGATAAGCGGCGAAGCCTTGACCTGCCTTGCCCGCACCGCGCAGAAGGAAATGAGCGCCCCCTTTGATCCGCAGATGGCTTGCTTAACTGTTGGCGATGCAGGGGCGGCGTTTATCCTTGAGCAGACGGATAATCCGGATGTCGGATTTCATGACATGGATGCCTTTACGGTTGCACAACACTGCGACTACTGCATAGCCTCATTCAGCAAGGAGCCGCATGGCGGATTTGTGATGTACACAGATTCCATTAAAATTCACCAGATCGCTATCGGCATGACCGCGGAGCATGTGGGGCGGATGGTCAAAGGAACCAAATGGGAAAACAGCGATAATCATCATTATATCATGCATCAGACCGGAACACGAGCCATCAAAACGACCCGGAAAAGCATTAATGACTGGGTGGGGACAGAGGTTTGTTCCGAGAAGAATTCCATTGTCAATGTCGTCGAACGGGGAAACAGTGCATCCACCGCCCATTTTGTCGCTCTGTGGGATCATATAAGAAACGGGGCCATAAAATCCAAGGAGAACATACTTTTTGCGGTTCAGTCATCCGGGATCAATCTTGGCGTTGCCCTGTATACATTGGATGATCTTCCTGCAAGAGTAATGAACTGGAGTAGGATGGAACAACGGGAAGCGATCAAAGAAGCTGTGTAAAGGAAAATGCAATGGGAATTACAATCAATAGCATCGGGCTGTGTGAAAATAAGAATAAGTCCGTAAAAACATCATTAGAACTGTGCCGGCGGGCTGCTGAGCCCTGTATAAAGAAGTCCGCCTACAGCAAAGAGGATATCGGTCTGGTGGTCAGCGTTTCCGTTTATCGGGATGATTACTTCTGCGAGCCGTCATTTTCGAGCTTTGTTCAGAATGATCTCAAGATCAACCACGACAAGACGGACTCTTTAGGACCCAAGACACTTTCCCTTGACGTATTGAACGGAGCCATGGGTTTTTTAAACGCCTGTCAATTGTGCTCTGCCATGATAACCGCCGGAAAGGTAAAGACCGGGCTGGTGGTCAGTAGTGATCTTGTCAATGGAAGTATCAGTGAAAAAGGTTGTCCCCCGGGATTTCTTCCCTCCGGCGCCGCCATGCTGCTTGCCGGAGAAAAGAACGGCGGCTCAGGGTTTAAGACTTTTTATTTTAAAACATTCGCGGAAATGCAGGATGCCTGCGAATCATATGCATTTCATGATAAAGATCATATGACTATGATATTTAAGAGGAATCCTGATGTCGAAGATATATACCTCCGTGCAATATCGATGGGGGTCTCTGAATTCCTGAAAAAAGAAGCCGTTGGGCTGGATGACTTTGACATGATCATCCCTTCCCAAGTTTCTTCCGGGTTTATCACAAAAATGGCCGGCATCCTGGGCGTGAAAAGGGAAAAGATGATTGATGTCACCCGTGAAGGGGGGAATTTATTTAACGCCTCACTTCCTGTGGCCATGGATCATGTCTTTAAATGCAACAAGCCAGAGCCGGGGCAGAAGGCCCTTATCATCCATGTTGCTTCCGGGATACAGGTCGGCTGCGTTGTATATGAGTTTTAATTAATTTGTTTGATAAAGGCCAAAAGAGAAGGGCACGAAGAACTCTTTAAAGTGGTTTAATGTATTCCATAATCAATTTCTTAAATATTGCATTAGTTTAATTTTATTCTCAGCAGGGGATGATTTTGGACGGCCGAGATCTTTTCTAGCACCTTTTTTCACTCGAATTTCAAGGAGTCCGAGGTCTTTTGTGGTGATGAATTCTTCCAATGCTTTTATAAGTTCTTCTTCAGTTGTTGCCAACCACGTTTTTTGATGGCCACATGCTTTTGCAATTTTTCCAAAATCGACTTTGAACCCGCACGTTGGCTGACCTCCGACTGAATCGTGAGCGCCGTTATTGATAACAATGTGTTTTAGGTTTGTAATACCTGATTCGGCAATAGTGGTGAGTGCGCCCATGTGCATGAGCATGGCGCCGTCGCCATCGATGCAAAAAATAGTTCGATCTGGTGCGTGGAGCGCAATCCCAAGTGCGATTGAGGAGGCATGTCCCATGGAGCCAACAGTGAGAAAATCAGAATCTCCTTTTTGGCCCATCTTGATCCTGCTTTCATAAAGTTCGCGTGATGCCATGCCTGTGGTTGAAACAAAAACAGGATTATTGATTGTTGATGTGATTTTTAAAATGATTTGAATGGCCTCTTCACGAGTCAGTGAATAAGGAGATGGCGTTGTATTTTTTTTGAGAGCTTCGTATGGCTCAAAGGTATCTTTTCGAATGACGAGTGCGTAGGGTGCCTTTGAGGAATGCATAAACTCAAATGCTTTTTTTATCGCCGCTTCGGCGTCAACGAATTCTTGTGGAAGAACTTCGTATGGAATCCCCAGCGTTTTAAGTAACTCTAATGTAATTTCCCCTTGTTTGACATGTTGTGGTTCATCTTTGACTCCTGGTTCTCCACGCCAACCGATAATGAGCAGCATGGGAATGCCGTAGACTTTTGGATCTGCAAGTGAGGTCAGGGGATTAACGGCATTTCCTTCACCAGAGTTTTGCATATAGACGAGAGCGGGTTTATTTGTGGCGAGATAGACACCGGCCGCAAGTCCTACGGCCACGCCTTCATTTGCTGTAATGAAATTTTTATTTGAAGGCACACTGTCTTGGAGGTAGGCGCAAAAGAACTTTAAAAGGGAATCTGGAACTCCACAGTAGAAATCGATGCCTTTGCTCGTCAAAAGTTCGAAAAATTTGGCACAGTTCAACATAGAAAAATCCGCTAAACTTTATTGGGTAAAATTTTCAAAATTTCCGAGACAGACATACAATGCGCATTTGATGCTTCCAATGCTCGCCCATTTCGTAGAATAGATTCGGCTGCTTTTACCATTGCGGGATACGCTGCGCGAAGGAGGTGGTTTGCGTAAATTACGATATTGACGCCAGCTTCAACTAACTCTTTTTCATAAATTTGGCAGTATGTTGTAGGAACGACAACGAGTGGAACTTTCTTTTCAAATTTTTGATATTCCTTACAAAATTGTAAAATTTCTGATTGATCTTTTGCTTGGCTGTGAATCATTATGCCATCGGCACCGGCCTTCATATAGGCACCGGCGCGAGTGAGGGCATCGTCCATTCCTTTTTTCAGAATGAGGCTTTCGATGCGCGCGATAATCATGAAATCATTTGTAACCTGAGATTTTTTACCGAGGGAAATCTTATTGCAAAAAGCCTCAACGGAATCTTGAGTTTGTGAAACATCAGTTCCAAAGAGTGAATTCATTTTGAGACCCTTTTTATCTTCAATAATAACGGCGGAAACTCCAAGCCTCTCCAGTGTCCGGACCGTATAGGTAAAGTGTTCTGTGATGCCTCCGGTATCACCGTCAAAAATCATGGGCTTCACTGTAACTTCAAAGATGTCATTGACTGTTTTAAGCCGTGATGAGAGGTCTACCAGTTCAATGTCCGGACGGCCGTGAGCTGTTGATTCTGTTAAGCTGCTGAGCCAAATAGCATCAAATGATTGAGTGCCTCTTCCCGGATTTTTAACCTCTGTTTTTTCTACAATAAGAGCACTTAACGCATTATGGGCCTCAGAAACGCGCACAATATTTTTAAGACTTAAGAGACGACGCAATTTTGCCAAACGAAGTTGTGGTGTTGTTCCAATTTCTCGAAGATGGACATGAAGTTCAGTTGAAGAGATACCTTTTGTGTATTCAGGTTCAACCATCTGGCCGCCCCACTCTGCAAGAATGGCAATGGCTTTGGCACGCACATCTTTGAGTGGCCCTTCGCGCCAATCCGTTCCGTGAACCATGTAATCAGGTTTATATTTACGAAGATTGTCCTCGTAATCTGGAGTCTCTTGCATGACGACCTGATCGACGCCTTTAACATTTTCAATCACAGCTTTGCGCTGTTCGTAACTCATGAAAGGAAGTCTTTTATAGGAAGCAATAGCCTTATCTGTAAAAAGGCCAACCATCACTTCGCCGAGTTCTTGCGCAACTTTAATAATATTCAAATGCCCAGGATGAATAAAATCAACAGCCATTGGAACATAAACGAGTTTTTTCTTTTGAGTCATATCAGGAACTCCATTATTGAATACATGTTGGACAAAGTCGCAGTCCTTCTAGATTTCCTTCTTTGTGTTTTTTTCTTAATTCTTCCATTGCAGGTGAATTCCAAATTTCATAAAGAGAATTTTTATGAATGTTGCCGACGGCAATCTTTCGTGCGCGATGAGCTGCGCACGGTAAGGCCAATCCATCTCCGTGAATAAAGAGAGATTCCCATGCATAAGAACATTTTTGCTTTCCCTCTTTAGGAGAAAAAGATGTGGCATGGGCGCGTGAGTCATTTTCTTCCTGATCAAAAGGACTAATCGGGACGTAGCGCTGGATGGCAACATAATCAACCTTTTTGACCCAATATTCGCGAAAGGCTTCGACTTCATGTTTATTATCTTCTTGGAGAACTAGACTAACGCGTGTTGCCGGAAGTTCGACATTGCGCTTGATCTTTAAATTTAAAAAAGTGTCAATATTGGCCATGACTTTATTATAGTCTGCATCAACTCGAATCTTTTTATAAGTTTCAGGAGTGAGAGCATCAACACTAAAACAGAGTCTTGTGAGGCCAGTGTCGAGAAGTTTTTTTGACATTCTTTCTGTGAGGAGCATTGCATTGGTATTCATGTGAATATCCATGATGCCGCGCTTTGTTGCGTAATTGATTCGTTCGATTAAATCTTTATCGAGCAGAGGTTCGTTGGCGTGGTTCATTCCAATCGAAGGGCAGTTGTGTTCGGCACATTCATCGATGAGTCGACAATATGTTTTGAAATCCATTTTTCCTGCGTATGAATAACCTTTTTCAAGATCAGGATGACCGTGGACACACATTTTGCAGTGAAGGTTGCATCGGAATTTTGTTTCAAAACGAACAAAAAGAGGAAAGTCCGGGCGATATTCCATTCGAGAAGCAGCAGCCCAATTTCGGCGATACTCATCCCATTTTGCTCCAAATTTTTTTCGAAAAGGGGCATCAGGATCTTCTTTGAGCGATGAATTGAGCACTCTGCCGGCGGATGTTTCTTGTTGTTTGATTGTCGCCATATATTATCCCCTCAATACGCTATTTTTCAGAGAGAAACTTATCATTTTCCAAGTGTGAAGTATAGGAAATTTAAGACTCTTGGCGTGTGGTGTAATATTTTGATAATAATTTCCTTTTTGTGTGGTGAAGTATAAGAAGTCCGGTCTTGTATGTCAAGATAATCTTGATAAACTGACCACCTGAATTGTCTCATAATAAAATGTAATTGTAGGGACGGATAAAAAAAGAAAGCATTATGCTTTGAAATATCGCATGGAGGGACAAAATTAGAAAAACAATATTAAAGAAAGAAGTAGATTATCTGTTTCATTTTATCCACAATTTCGAAGTACTTTCTTCTACGGATTAAAAGAAAAAGTGTTTGCCTATCCCTAAGATGCCATCAGTGACGGCACAAAGATCCAACCAAGAAAGTAAAACAGAACTAATCGCTTAAGGGTTTACCTTTTTATAGAATATTTTTTTTGCCAGTTCCGCCGTTAAAATATAAAGCGCCATAATAATTCCCAGTATCATAAGAAACGACATGGGCAGGTGTACAAAATCAAATATCTTTCCGAGAGGTGTAAAAGGAAAGATGAGCGTAGCAATAACAATAGCAATTGTGGCGATGAATAGGTATTTCCCTGGCATGCTCTTAAAGAATGGTCTTCTGCTGCGAATGACAAGCACGATAATTGAGGCGGAAATAACAGATTCTACGAACCATCCTGTTCTGAATTGCGCAGGTGTTGCGTGAAGGATGAACAACAAAACACCAAAGGTTAGATAATCAAAAACCGAACTGATCAAGCCAAAAGTGATCATGAATTTTTTAATAAAAGAAATATTCCACCGTCTTGGGTAATTTACCATTTCGACGTCTGTCCGATCAGTGGCAATGGTCATTTCCGGAAAATCAGTCATCAGGTTCGTCAACAAAATTTGTTTGGGCAGCAGAGGAAGAAAAGATAGAAACAGAGAAGCGCCCGCCATACTGAACATGTTTCCGAAATTTGCGCTGGTAGCCATAAAGACATACTTCATAGTATTGGCAAGCGTAGTCCGGCCTTGATGTACACCTTGCACGAGCACCTCCAGATTCTTTTCTAGAAGCACGATATCGGCCGATTCTTTGGCCACATCCACTGCAGTATCAACAGAGATACTCACATCTGAGGCATGGAGGGCGGAAACATCATTGATGCCGTCTCCGATATAACCCACAACATATCCGGCTTTTCTGAGCGCAATGATAATGCGTTCTTTTTGATTGGGCTCTACTTCCGCGAAGATGTCCGTTTGGGTTACCTTTTGCAGTAGAGCGGCATCACTTATTTCCCGCAGTTCAGGGCCGGTGAGGATTTTGGCATCAGGCTTTCCCACATCCTTACTTATCTTGGCGGCGACGAGGCGGTTATCTCCGGTGATAACTTTCAGGGAAACACCAAGTTGCTTAAGGCGATCGATCGTTTCCAAAATTCCCTTTTTAGGCGGATCGAAGAAAAGCAGGAAACCGAGGAATGTCATATCTTGCTCGGAATCTTTATTGATGACAGACTCTGTTCCCATATCCCGCATGGCAACGCCAAGCACACGGAAACCCTGGTTACTGAAGTCCTCAAACTTCTGCTGGATCATTTGCTCCACTGTGGTTGTATCTATCTTATCCCCGGCCTTGTTTTCCGCAAAAGGACAAACAGCGAGCACATTCGAGAGGGCCCCTTTAGTAACCATGAAATACCGGCCATCCTTTTTGATCATGATACTCAAGCGCTTGCGGATGAAATCATAGGGAACCTCGTCAACTTTTTCATAACCGGAAATATCCTGCTGCTTATAAGAACGGATCGCTTCATCAATAGGATTGGAAAAACCTTTTTCATAGAAAGAGTTCAGATAAGCATGAAAGAAAACCCGATCGCTGGGATTGCCGTCGATGTCTGTTGCCGAATGCAGGCGTACCGTACCTTCCGTCAGAGTTCCCGTCTTATCTGAACATAGAACATTCATACTTCCGAAGTTTTCTATAGAGGCAAGCCGCTTTACAATGACCTTTTGCTTGGCCATTATTTTAGCGCCGTGAGCCAGGTTGATGCTGATAATGGCCGGCAGCAACTGAGGTGTCAGTCCTACAGCGAGGGCCAGAGAAAAAAGGAAAGATTCGAGAACAGGCCGGTGAAAAAAGACATTTATGGCAAAAACGGCAATGACAAGCAACAGGGTCACTTCGAGCAGTAAATAACCAAACTGCCGGATGCCACGTTCAAACTCGGTCTCTTGGGGTCTCAGTTTCAACTTCTCGGAGATTTTTCCGAACTCCGCCTGCTTTCCCGTAAAAATCACAACAGCCTTGGCTGTGCCGCTGATAACATGGGTTCCCATAAAAAGACTGTTGGTGCGTTTGGCAAGTGGTGTTTCCGAAGGCAGAAGACTGGCATTTTTTTCGACAGGGAAGCTTTCACCCGTCAGGGTTGCCTCATCCACGAAGAGATCCCTGGATTCCAGAATAAGGCTGTCGGCGGGAATAGCATCCCCGGCATTCAACATAACGACGTCGCCCGGGACAACATCTTCCAGCGCAATGTCACACTGGCTGCCGTCTCGCAGGACAGAGGTCTTGATCTTGACTATCGCCAGCATCTTTTCCAGAGCGTTAGCGGCGCCCTTTTCCTGCCAGAATCCCAGAAGGCCGCTGATTAAAACGATTGTAATAATAATAATGGCATCTGCCGGGTCATGAAGAAAAGCGGAGAGCCCTGCCGCAAAAATCAAGGTCAGGATAATAGGACTTTTGAATTGGGCAATGAGCAATGCCAGCGTGTCAGACCGTTTCGGCGGCTTCAGAAGGTTTGCACCATACTGTGCCAGACGCTCTTTTGCTTCCTCAGCGCTTAATCCTTCCATCTTCGCATTAAGCTGAGTCAGCAAATCGGATTGAGGAATACCCCAATATTTAGGTGGCTGCTGAATCATATGAACCTATGTTAAAGAGACAGACGGAGATTGTCAATAAAA
The DNA here is from genome assembly GCA_003139775.1 of Syntrophaceae bacterium. Lineage (GTDB taxonomy): Bacteria > Desulfobacterota > Syntrophia > Syntrophales > Smithellaceae > Smithella. The sequence goes on from PLGI01000113.1 coordinate 43,072, forward strand.
ATAAAAATGAATAGGAGACATGAAAGAGAAACACCGTCAACCTCTGTATCATTGCGAGTCCCGACACGTCGGGACACGGCAATCTATTTCTTTCCCCTTTCCTAAAGGAGGATTGAGGGGAAATTTAATTTGTCATTACGAGGCAGCGAAGCCCGGCGAATGCATGGGTATGCTGGGTGAATCCAGTACTGGCAATGGTTTGCGTGGTTCATCGATTGCAATTGTCAAAAAAAAATATGTCCCAGTTTCCTCTCAACCGTTTATACCGTCACCGCATCTAAATACATAAAAGATTGCGGAGGTGTAGCATTAAAATCTTCACGTAGGCAGAGCGCCTTTTTATATCTTTTTGTTTTTTTGATTTTGATAGCATAACCACTTTCCTTGTCCGAGAAATAACTAAAGAAACATGTCTCATCTATGCCAGCATATTTTTTAGTTTGTTTCCACAATTCTTCCAATTCGTCATTAATTATTTTTTCTATTTCAAACTCACCAATTACTTTTTGAACGGGAAAGGATGCATACACTACAACTGTTTTTACGTCAGGGTTTCTAAAAACTGTTCGGCGGAATTCAAATTTCTTTGTTCCGGCAAAAATCATCTCGGCAAATTTAGGTTTAATCGACAATAATACGCGCATCGGACTTAGTCTCCTTCATAATTAGCGTGAACTGTTCAGGTGATATTTTTTGAAAACCACGTGGCGCAGATTCAATATCCCTAATGATACCAAAATCAATTAACTCCTTTAAGTTGACTCTTTTAGGAAATGAGTAAACATAGAGAAAATTAACGATAAAGGGCCGCATTGTTTTATTGTAATTCCAATGTTTTTTCAACTCATCATCTGTAAAAATGCTTCTTTTTCTGCATTTACTAATAAAATCATGTTCGTCTTTTATATCAATAATAATATTTTCAACTATTCCGATAGTTGTTATCACGCTTTTGTAGTATCCGCCTGTGCGATAAAATATTATTACATCACCAGTGTTTAAACCTTTTTCCAATGATCTTGAGATATAAACCTTACTGATGGCGTTTCTGTGTGGTTCATTTTCCACAAAGTCATCTTTTGATTCCGTTCTTAATATTGAGTCCGGCAATAATTCAGTATGGTATTCCGGCTTAATAGGAACGAGAAATATGTTTGCTTTACTCGAAAAAAACGGGTAGGTTATTTTCGGATTTGCCTGATTATACACTCGTTGAAAATTTCGCACATAGACCAACTCTTCGCCGCTTAATGATCGTTTCTTACCATGAAGCACAAAGCCCCATTCTTCAAACAATGTTATAAGTCGTTTTTCATCATCACGTTTATCGAAAATTGTTACATAAATTTCATCAATTTCATTTATAAAAGCATTATCAAAAATAATCTTTAGAAATCTTTCACCCAGTCGCACACCATTGCTAACGACTTTGAATCTCTCCGGGTAATATTCCCCGAAGCTTGCTTCGCTTGGAGAGTAGCTACCAACCATGAGATACCCCGCAGCTTGCTGCGGGGAGGTTCATTTGTCCCGACCTTCAGTCTTTTTTTCTTGCTAAAAGCTGGTGTAATATCAGCATAGTTTTCTTCATCCCCTTCTATCTTTAAATACAAAAATGATAAAATTTTATCCTTATTATATGAGACATACGCGGTTTCATCAGATTTTTTATTAAACCACTTATCAAAATCGACATAATCTTCACGGAAACCGTCGAAAAAGTGATCTTGCAGGTTGACTTGTCCAAAATACTTTTTTGTAACACTTAAAACTTTGTAATCCACCAACGCTGGATTTTCAGAAACTACTTTTTCGAGAAACGAGTCAATGGTAAAAACCCTATCGCCAATTCCTAATAATTCAGCCTTTTTATGGATATTTTTGTCCTCTGTAATGAGTAGATCGACTCTATTACAGAAAACTTCATTCAGAAGAATCGTGTCATTTTTATCATTTATTGTGATATCGATAGAGTTAGAAATGGTTTTTACATTATCATTTATCGGTGCAACAGTTTTGATCTTTTCATAGCTGTCTAATTTTACGCTAAAAGTATTTGCAACATCCTTGTTTATATTTTTTTCAATTTCTTCGACAGTTACTGGATGAATACATTTTATATATTTGCCTTTATCAAGCCACTTGAACAAAGTACCAATATCGCGATTGACAACGCGACTTGCTTCACGGTGTATGATTATATTTGTATCAAGTAATGCTTTCATTTATTTATAGCCAACTTTATTTTTAGACTTCCAATAGTCCATCAAAATCATCTTCATTAGGAAAAATAATACAATATCTTGAAAACAATGCAACTATTAAATGCGTAAGGGTAAAGGATAAATGGTGAAGGGTGAAAAAAAGATGTCTTGCTGCGGAATTTGCTCCGGCATTGGGATCAACAGTAGAAAACTCGAAGCCAAGACCAATTCAAATTAAGGACACTTTTGTAATTTTAGTAATTGGAAAATAAAAATTGAGAAAAATATTTGCAGCTTATTTGACAGCGAATGAAAAAACGATTACACAGATGGAGAGAGCGATTATAACAGTTTGGCGCTTTTAAAAAATATTAATGTATTTTTTTATTGATAGCTTCCTCCTACTGTTGATTCTATAATTCAGACAACCCGTACAACACTTCACTCGATAATAGCCAAAAAAATCGCAGAACTCTGACTCAAAATGTGTTACAAGTTCTGGGACAATTAAAAATTATAAACAGCAGAGGGAGCAAAAAATGAATTCGACCGATAAACAGGACCGTTCTATTCTACAGAGAATCGCCCAAAAAGTGATGCTTGAGAAAGGCTTGCTTCCAGAGTTTTCCGGTGATGCACTCGCTGAACTGGACAAGATTATTACTCCTGCAACAATTGACGATGAAAAGTTTCGTGACCTTAGGAATCTTTTATGGGCTTCAATTGATAATGATGATTCACGTGACTTGGATCAGCTCACGGTTGCCGAAATGATGCCCGGAGATGAAATAAAGGTTCTTGTTGCAGTAGCTGATGTCGACTCGATTGTTAAGAGCAAATCTGCGATTGATGCTCATGCACAACACAATACAACCTCTGTATATACAGCCGCCGAGATATTCTCGATGCTTCCCGAAAAACTTTCTACCAACTTTACATCATTGAACTTTAATGAGGATCGACCGGCGATTATCATCGAGATGGTGATTGGTTCAGATGGTTCTCTGAAAGCGTCGGATATCTATAGGGCCCATGTCCGCAATCATGCAAAACTCGCGTATAATAGTGTTGCGGCGTGGCTGGAAGGGAAAGGGATTGTGCCTGAAGCTATTACTGCTGTAAAGGGACTTGCCGATAATTTGCACATGCAGGATAAGGTGGCACAAAGCATGAAAAGCCTCCGGCACACTCACGGAGCGCTGAGTCTTGAAACCATTGAGACGAAACCGATATTCAAAGGAGATGAAATCCTTGATCTCGAAGAAGAAAAAAAGAACCGCGCCAAGGACATTATTGAGGATTTCATGATAGGGGCAAACGGTGTGACCGCACGGTATCTCTCGTCAAAAAAAATCCCTTCTATACGCCGTGTAGTCCGCACCCCGAAACGATGGGATCGAATTGTCGAACTTGCTGATGAACATGGGTTCAAGCTTCCTCATGAGCCAGACGCAAAAGCGCTGGACGAGTTTTTGATAAAAGAGAAAGAAACAGATCCCCTGAGATTTCCTGATCTCTCACTCTCAATTATCAAGCTGATGGGAGCCGGTGAATACGTTGCGGAACTTCCGGGAGACACTTCTCCGGGACACTTTGGTCTTGCTGTTCGAGACTACACCCATTCTACGGCCCCTAATCGCCGCTATATTGATCTTATCACAGAACGCTTAGTAAAGGCAGCCATAGAAGGAAAAACTTTGCCATATAGCAATAATGAACTAGAAGTTCTGGCTAAGCATTGCACAGAGGGAGAAGATGCTGCCAACAAAGTGGAACGACAAGTCAGCAAATCTGCTGCGGCAATTCTTTTAGAGTCCAGAATTGGTGAAAGTTTCGATGCAATTGTAACCGGCGCGGCTTCCAAGGGCACGTGGGTCCGTATTCTCAATCCTCCCATCGAAGGAAAACTGGTATATGGTTTCGAAGGCATGGACGTGGGCCACAGGATTCGAGTGCAACTGATACATACCGATGTGGAGCAGGGGTTCATAGATTTCAAGAGAATTGGCTGATCAATGCAGCAGGTGTTGGGTTTAGGAAATACGCATATGAAAACTCGCTGTAGTTCGTTGCTATTCATTTTAGTGGCATTACTAATAACAGTTGGTTGTGTACATAATAAAACCATAGACGGGTTCAATGCTAATGAGTGGTTTGAAATGGGCCGTCAGGCTAGTATTGATAATCGCTTGGACAACGCACTAGATGCATATAATAAAGCAATTGAACTCGACCCGAAAGTTGCAAAGAGCTATATTAACCGTGGACGTATCTATTATTATCTTGGCAATTACAATCAGGCAATTGCAGATTACGACAAGGTCATTGAACTCGACCCGAAAGATTCAGAGACCTATATTAACCGTGGACGTACCTATTATTATCTTGGCAATTACAATCAGGCAATTGCAGATTATGACAAGGTCATTGAGCTTGACCCGAAAGATTCAGAGGCCTACGTTAACCGCGGAAATGCCTATGATCGCCTTGGCAACTACAAACAAGCCATTGCGGATTACGACAAAGCCATTGAGCTAAACCCGAAAAATACACATGCCCATATGAACCGGGGAGGTGCCTATGTTAAACTTGACAACCACAATCAGGCCATCGCGGATTATGACAAAGCTATTGAACTAAACGCAGAATTTGCACTTGCCTATTATAACCGGGGACTTGCCTACAGTGCATTTGGCAACCACAATCAGGCCATTGCGGATTGGAAAATAGCAGCCAGACTAGGTCTTAAAGAGGCACAGGATTATTTAAAACAGCAGGGGATTGTTTGGTAAAATCATTTGCCATCTTTTTTTAGATAATCACGGGTATGAACTCCAAAGCAAGCTTTGGCAATAGGTTCCGCAGCAAGCTGCGGGGAGTTTCATTAAGTGGATGAGTCGGTTCGGGTCAAAATTTTCCCCTGCGTGCTCTACGGCGACATTGATTTGTGCTTATAACTGGCTCAGGTTAGTTTCAATCACGGGGTTTTACTACCAGTAAGGTTCGACCTTTATCCACATGGATTTGTTATTATGTCTTAAATATTTAAGCTGCTTCTTCCAGCGTTAGAGTGTATCCTAGATTATTAAGTCTTTTTATATAGCTCTTTTTGATATGATCTTTTCTCCGTTCATCAAGAAAGTTTCCTTTGAATTCTTTGTAAGGGATCTTGTATTTCAATATGTGGTAACAAATGGTAAGTATTTTATGCCCGACGGCAACCAGAGCCTTTTTGTTACCCCTTCTTCCCACAAGACTCTGATATTTTGCCCTCAAATGGGTGGCAGTTTTGAAGCGGTATACTCATCTTCTCCTAAAAGTTTTTTTATCCAGTTTATGTAGGATAATACCAAGTTCCACTAGTGGAAGGTATACTATTATTTTTTACCGTCGTTACAGTTATTACAATATCACTACCATTAGCCGACTCTGAAAGTGCAAAATCAGAACCAACATTAGAGTTTGCTTGAATAGAATTCAGAACAGCCGTAGGTGTAGTCGGTCCAGCGCCTGACAACATTTGTGAGGCATAATAATTACTTGAGCGCGCTTTTAATTCTGCAATTGCCGCCTGTGCGGCGCTGATTCTCGATTGGTCCATCATACTAATGTACCTCGGAATAGCTATCGCAGCTAAAATTCCCAAAATAACCAAGACCGCTATGATTTCAATCAACGTAAAACCTTTTTCATTTCTTAACATTTTTTTCGCCTTTCTTAACTTTAGTTAATTATAAATTTTTTGTTTACATTATTAATCATGGTTATTTCTTTGTAAACAATTATGTAAAGGTAAAAACTATGCCTTTATCAGGAATATAAATATTTTTTTGCTTTTTTAACCGGCCCTAAATACTTATACTATAAGTTAAGCTGGAGCTCATCCATTTTTTATTTCTCAATTCAGGTGCGCCTCTGGTGCTGGAGGACAGTAAATTAAAGAACTATGTGGCCTGAACGTGTTGTATTCCAATCGCCATTTTTCAATAAGAGTTTTCGTTTCTTTCAAGGTATAAAAAATCTCTCCATCGCCACATGCGTTATACCGCTTTCTCGTGGCCAGTTCTTAAGTCTAAAGAGATCATTCGTCATAGTTGTGAAGGTCCTGATTTCCTTTTTCAGACCAGTTCCCATAATACAGGCTGTTATTGTTCTCTTATGAACATCCAGGCCGCATCCCCTTTCGATTATTATATCCATGAAATTTCCTCCTCTTTGTTTGGAATATTACCGACATAAATACACTATTTCTGCCCATACACAAAGGAACACCTCCAGTAAATTGCTCATTTTCATTCTTGGTTATGCCGACAGGTTGGCATGGGGGTTCCATCGGAAATAATCAAAAAAAAGTGACCTTCACCCCAAAAACCGTACCAGCAGATAAGTTAGTTTTCTGGCATAATAAAAATATTGAGGAGGAGGGATTATGCCATGAAGAAGAAGTTTACGGAGGAGGAGATTGCCTTTGCTTTAAAGCAGGTGGAGCATGGGACTCAGGTGGCCGAAGTTATCAGGAAGATGGGGATCACGGAGCAGATCTATTACCGCTGGAAGAAGAAGTGTGGTGGTTTGGGCATGAGCGAGTTGAGGCGTTTGAAGCAGATGGTGGCGGACTTGAGCCTTGACAAGTACATGCTTCAGGAGGTACTCACAAAAAAATTATAAGGCCTGCCGCAAGAGGGTTTTGGTAACCTTTCTGTAAGATAGTTTTCGGGTCAGCGAACGACGGGCTTGTGAAGTTCTTATATTCAGGAGATCAAGTTACCGATATCATAGTAGCGCAGATGGTCAGGCCGAGTTGAAGATGAGAATCAGGGAGATTGCCGCATTTAGGGTGCGATATGGCTACAAGCGAATCCATGTACTTCTCCTGCGAGAAGGTTGGGAAATTAACCATAAGCGGGTCTACTGTATTTACTGTGAAGAAGAAGGTTTGAATTTGCGCAGGAAGCGATCCAAAAAGCATAAGAGAGATAACCTAAGGGTAACCCGGGAGAACATTCAGAATGTTAACGACTGCTGGGGTATGGACTTTGTATCAGATAGTACTTTTCACGGGAGGCGTTTTCGTATTTTGACTATTGTAGATATATTTAGTAGGGAATGTCTTGGACTTGACGTTAATCTAGGGATCAAGGGGTGGCACTGCTTGATCATATAAAATCGTTGTGGGGTATTCCTAAGAGTATACGCTACGACAATGGTCCTGAGTTTGTTTCGAATATTCTTGATAAGTGGGCTTATGAAAACAAAGTAGCTCTTGATTTTTCAAGACCAGGGAAACCAACGGATAATGCATTTGTGGAATTATTTAATGGCAGCTTACGTGACGAATGCCTGAACACAAATTGGTTTTTGTCTTTGGATGATGCTCGTGATAAGATTGAAGCATGGCGGACGGATTATAATGAGTTCCGTCCTCACAGTTCTTTGGATAACAAAACACCAAGTGATTACGTAAGAACAGAGCTTTTGAGGCTGGAAAACTAACTCTTTTTAAGTGGACCAGTTTTTGGGGGACCCTCAGGACCCTCAAAACTGCGG
>PLGI01000033.1 GCA_003139775.1 Syntrophaceae bacterium
TATATTTTATAAAATTCGGCTCAAAAAACAGAGAAGCAACCCCGGGAAATAAAAATCCCAGGCAGGAAATAAAACTGGAACCGCATCTGCTGGAGAAATCTGCCTATTTGCAGGGGCAGGAAAAAATAAACTCCATGCTTAGAGATGTCGAAGAAATGAAGAAAGAGTTTAAAGATGCAAATAATCAAAAAGAACAACCCGTAAAAACGAACCTGGCAGAAACATATCCCGGCATGAAGCGGCCGACGGAGGGAGCGCCACAAATCAATAAAAGCGAACCGCTGCCGCCCCCGCCGCTTCCCCGGGTTCAATCACAGCAGTATAGTAATAATTCAGCATCAAGAAGCGGCTTGCCTATGCCCCCCATACCGGGCGGGCAAAGGTTGCAGGAAGAACCACCGGCGGAACGGGAAATCGGCGCAATAGAAATAGCAACCAATCACAACAGCGCGGATAGCAAAGAAAAGTCAGCGGAAAAAAAAAGCAAAAAGAAGACAGTATATTTACCCCCTTCTTTTATGGAGGCAACGATGCTGTCTGGCCTGGATGCACCGACGACGGAAGGGGGCAAGGGAGAACCCGTCCCGGTTTTATTGCGTATTAATGATCTGGCTTTCCTGCCCAACCAGGTGCGGGCAAACCTCAAAGGGTGCTTCATCATAAGTGAAGGACATGGATCTCTGGCGGATGAAAGAGCCCACTTGAGGATTACCAATATATCCTGTCTGTCAAAAAAAGGAACAGCCGTCATCGACCAGCACGTAAAAGGATTTGTCGTAGACTCGGACGGAAAAATAGGATTGCGCGGCAGGGTAGTAAGTAAAATGGGTTCCATAGTGGCACGGTCGGTCATTGCCGGTTTCTTCGGCGGGATAGGCGACGCCATTAAAGCACAAACAACATCAGTGAGCGTAAGTCCGCTCGGCCAGACACAGACAATAGATCCCAATCAGGTGGTTCAGGCCGGTATCGGGTCGGGAATCTCCACTGCCACACAGCAGATATCAAAATTTTATCTCGAATTAGCCCGCCAGGCCATGCCGGTAATAGAAGTCGGGGCCGTAAGGGACGTAACGCTGGTCATATCGGAAGGCACGGAACTGGAAATAAAAGAAATAAACAAAGGGGAAGATCTTCCATGAAAAAATGTCTCATTATCGTAACAATGCTTTATCTATGGGGCTGCGGGGCTATATTAAATCCATATAAAGACGATTTCTCCTGCCCGGGGTATGACAAGGGAAAATGCATTAGAGTCGAAGGCGCATATAAAGAATCTCTTCAAAGGAAGAGTGGTAACATATTGAATGATAAAGAAAATAAGATGGCGTGTGAAAAATGCAGGAAGGAAGCAAAAAACAATAACGTATCTGAAGATACGTATTGCACAGCCTGTTCATCCTCAGAAACAAACGATGTCGAAAGAAAACGTCTAAAAGCAGAATCACCCGAAACGATGTACCGGAAGGCTGTTAATAAAAAATTGGCATCAATGCTTAAAGAACCGAACACACCTCTGCTGGCTGCGCCACAGGTTATGCGGGTGCTGGTATTGCCGTACAGGGGAGATCAAAACGAACTGTATATGATGAGATACGTTTATTTATTAACCGATGATCCGAAGTGGGTAATGGGTAATTATTTAATAGATTCGGAAGAATATTAAAAGGAAAGATCATGGAAGTATTTTATTCAATGCTGGCAATGGTAGCCGCCGGAATTTTATCGATATTTTTCTACTTATTCCGTCATAAGATACAGGATGTTTTACTGGGAACGGATCGGGACGCCACGATAGATGAGCTGGAACAGATAAGCCAGCGAAATAAATTTTCATCATATTTACCCTGGCGGGCATATGATCAGGAAAAAGTATTTTATTATAACGTGGATGAAACAGTAGGATTCTTATGGGAATGCACCCCTCTGGCCTTTGCTGGTGATAAGACAACATTCATTTTAGAAGGCATATTCAGGATTGGCATCCCCTACGGCAGTATACTTCAATTCATATTATATGCTGATCAGTACATCGAGGAAGAGCTGGAATTATATCAAAAAGTAAAGACGCGGGATAACAAGATACTAAAGGAATCGTCAAAATGGTATGCGGAGTTTTTCCAGAAGGGCACAAAAGGAATGGATATATTTCAAAGGATGCCCCTGAGAAACTACCGGTTATTTGTGGCCTTGAAGATCCCCCAAAAAGAAGCTGAGCAAATCAATATTACAGATGTGTACAGCACAGTAAGAGAGATTCTTTCCGGGGCAGGTATACACCCTCAGGATTTAAAACCGGAAGAATTGATCGACTGGATGCGCAAATTATTTAACGACAAACCCTCCGGCAACAACAAACGGTACAACGAAGAAGAATATATAAACAAACAGGTCATCTTATCCGACACGGTTATCAAAAAGACCTTATCCGATATCAAGATGGGTGAAAGATATTTCCGGTGTACAACAGTCAAAACATTTCCCGTGGAAGTGGATACATTTCAGACAAATGAATGTTTTGGCGGCGTCTGGGGCATTATTTCCGATTCCAACCAGATATTGACGCCTTTTTTATACTCGCTGAATGTTGTCTATGAAGATTTAAAGATGAAACTGCACATGAAGTGCAATCTGGTCCTGCAGCAGCAGGCGGCCGGAAGTTTTGCACC
>PLGI01000133.1 GCA_003139775.1 Syntrophaceae bacterium
CGTATAGCAGGAAGAAAGAAATATTCCACAAACACGGAAACCAAGCCATTACACATTTGCATGTTTCATCCTATATTCAATAATCATCGTCCGCTGTAATCCGTCAGGTCGGGTATTGTTCAGGGCACGCGGTCATTTTAGGACTTGGTAACTTTGCTCCAGGTGAAAATTCCAAATTTTCAAAAAGACTGCTCCTTCACGTGCAAATAGCCACCCGTAGCACTATAATCAAGGTACCAGGGGCTGCAAATAAATAATTGTAACTGTATGATTTTAAGAAGTAATTATGCAATATTGACTAATGAAAAACGACTGATTTTTCGATTAATGACGAAGGGGGATTAAGTCAGTTTTGTAGTAAGGTTGTGACAACAAAGTAGGGGAAATTTGTAAATAGTTTGACAAGAAATGTTCAATATTTATTGTTCATGGGGTAGCATACGGGGTAGCACACAAAAAAAGAAGGATTAGCATAAACTTGCTAATCCCTTGATATTAATTGGTAGCGGGGAGAGGATTCGAACCTCTGACCTTTGGGTTATGAGCCCCATAAATGGCATTTTACCTCATTTTACCACTTTTTACCATTATCGACTTATCATATTGAATATCAAAGGTAATTATCTGTATTATTTTCTCTTGACGTACTGCGTTTTATCTGTATATTAACCGTGAAGGTTGGAAATAGGGTTGGAATTTTGCCTTTGGGTTTTCCTTTGGGTTTTTGTAATATGGGTTGGAATTTAATAAGGAGATCGGATCATGAAACGATTTAAAACACAATATCCAGGAGTTTTTTACCGAGAAACAAAACGGATCGGTGGCAACGGTAGTGAAAAAGTATTTTATGTTGTTTTCAAAAAAAATGGGAAAGTTTATGAGGAAAAAGCTGGCCGTCAATACGTTGATGATATGACGGCGTCGCGAGCAGCATTTATTCGAGGAGAACTCATCGAAGGCAAGAGGAAATCGCGCGCGAAAAAAAAAGAAGAGAAAAAGGTAATAGAAGATCGATGGACTATTGAGAAATTATGGAATGCATACAAAAAAAATCATCCTTTCCTAAAGGGACTCGTTCAGGACGAATGTCGATTTAAGAAATATATTGAGCCGAGCCTTGGTGAGAAAGAACCTTTCGAACTTGTCCCCTTGGAGGTTGATCGCATTCGGATCAACCTCATAAAGACAATGAAACCTGCAACCGTCAGAAACGTCTTAGAACTTCTTAGACGAATCATCAATCACGCCGCAAAGAAACGATTATGTAAAATACCCGATTTCAAGATTGAAATGCCGGAAGTAAATAATATCAAGACGGAAGATTTGAGCGCTGATCAGTTAAATGCTTTGCTTAAAGCAATAGATGAATCCACCTACCGCACGGCGGCCAACTTAATGAGTATGGTTTTATTTACCGGTATGCGTAGAGGAGAACTTTTTCACTTGAAGTGGACAGATGTGGACTTTGAAAAATCGTTCATCCATATTGTAAATCCGAAAGGTGGAAAGAATGAAAAAATCCCGCTCAATGAGGCCGCACGATCCGTTCTTGAATCCATTAACAAGACCTCTGAATATGTTTTCCCAAACGAAAGCGGTGAATGTCTTACTGACATTGCAAAAGAAGTCAATCTAATCAAGAAGGCTGCCGGACTGCCGAAAGACTTCAGACCACTTCATGGACTTCGACATTTCTATGCGGCGACCTTAGCCTCATCTGGCCAAGTAGATATGTACACCTTACAAAAGCTATTAACTCACAAATCACCAATGATGACTCAACGATATGCTCACCTTAGGGATGAGGCGTTACGGAGCGCATCAAATTTGGCGGGGCAACTCATAAAAATTCAAAAGCAAAAAATGATGCAGACATAGCATGACAAGTCAAGATTTCATAAAGTGTAATTATGTTTTTTATTTTCCCTTCACCTTTTTCTTTTCATACTCATATTGTCCTGCTATAATTCCACTATAGAAATATTCAAAAAGAGAAAACTTGAAAAATGTATTGACAGCTCCGTATAAAATATATACACATATCTACAAATGATAAGATATTATACGGAAATGAGATGAACGCTAAAACACAAAGTCTTATAGACTTTCTCAGGAACATTGGAGGGATTGCACGTTTTTCGCAAATTTTAAAAGCTGGCTTTCATCCCGATTCGCTTGCCGTTCTTACGAAGGCCGGAAAAGTCGAAAGGATTGGCCGCGGACTTTACAGGCTTGCCGATTTTATTCCCGGTTCTCATCCTGATCTTGTTGCAGCATCTCTGCAAGCTCCCGGAGGTGTTGTTTGTCTTCTTTCCGCTCTTGCATTTCACGAGGCGACAAACGAGATTCCCAAACATGTGGATATAGCCATCCCGCGCAATACGCATGCTAATAGAATCAAATATCCCCCTGTGAGATTTTACCGGTTTTCCCCTCAAGTCTGGGAAGCCGGAATCGGGGAGCATCAGATAGAAGGGCGTATAATTCGAGTTTACGGTCTTGCTAAAACAATAGCCGATTGCTTCAAATTCAGAAATAAAATAGGTGCTAATGTAGTGCGGGATGCCCTCAAAATAGCAATAAATGAAAAAAATATCCAACCTAAAGAGATCATGCAGTATGCAAAGATTTGCCGCGTTGATAGCATCATAAAGCCCACTCTGGAAGCTATGATATGAAGAAGAATGTTATAAACATGCAGGCTTCTGTTCGTGCCCAGCTTTAAAATAAGGCGAAACAAACTAATCGCCCTTTTGCGGAAATTCTCCAATATTACGGGATGGAAAGATTTCTATATCGGTTCAGCAAATCCCAATATGCGCGTCAATTTATTCTTAAAGGCGCGCTCATGTTTACGGCGTGGAATATACCTCAGCGACGGACAACCCTTGATATTGATTTCCTGGCGCGTTTTGATAATCAGGTGAGCAGCATTGAGAAAGTCATAAAAGATATTTGTAAAGTCATGGTTGAGTCTGATGGCCTTGTCTTTGACCCGGAAACGGTAAGAGGGCAGCGGATAAAAGAAGATGCTGATTACGAAGGAGTTCGCGTAAAGTTTGTTGGCTTTTTAGAGCGTGCGCGCATACCGATGCAGATCGATATTGGCTTTGGCGATATTGTTTATCCACGACCGAAAATGTTTAACTATCCTGTAATACTGAATTTGCCGAAACCTCATCTGAAGGGATACCCTTTGGAAAGTGTGGTCAGCGAGAAATTTGAAGCTATAGTAAAGTTGGGGTTATTGAACAGCAGGATGAAAGACTTTTATGATATTTGGCTTATGATGCGCCAGTTTGATTTTGATGGAATGAACCTTGCGGTAGCATTGAAGAAAACATTCGAACATCGTAAAACGGAACTTCCATATGGACGGCCACTTTTTGCTGAAGAAATTTATGACGATAAATCTGATCGCCAAATTCTTTGGAATGCTTTTTTGATAAAAGGCGATATAAATCACGCACCGGATAAATTGTATGAAACTGCCAAAGCAATGGAGAAGTTTCTTATTAAGCCCCTTGATGCAATTTATAAAGGACGTGAGTTTAAAAAAACATGGAAAGCTGCGGGGCCATGGAAATAAAAAACATCGGTCATGAGCTTTTTATCTTTCTTCCAACATTTTTGATACTTTTTCTATAGCAATGTCCTTCGTTCGAATCTCATTAATCAACATGAGTTCATAGCGGGAAAGACTTTCTATTCCCATAGTCCGCTGGAGTTCGAGTTGAAAAATTTCAGCTTCGGTCGGTTCAAACAACTTCGTGAATGTGGTTTCTTCATCAATTAGATACTTAATGTCTGCTATTGAAAGCGAATTCCACTCGCGTATTTTATCGAAAGCATCCCTGGATAATTCTTTTTGAGCAATAGATATAGCAGATTTGTTTTCTTGAGATATCCTTGTCAATTTTACGATGGGGCTGGGATAATCAGCTGACAGGTTGAATATGTTTTTTTTATTTTTCCGTCTAAATAAAAAAACATTCTTGTGGTCATCTTTCAATGCTATTGCATATATTAAGGGCAATCCAATATTCCTAAATCTTTTTAATTCAGGAAAAGGCGCAATAAGGGTAATTATGCGCATTTGCTTGTTGAGTTTCGATAAAAAATACAATGGTTCGAGATTATCAAAGATAAGACCATCCGGCATAAACATTTTTATTAAACGGCCGTTGCTTCTGAAAGGATACAATGAAGTATCATCTATATAGTCAGGATTTATATATAGCGCCCTGGCCATCATCTTTAAAGTTTCTTTGGAAAGACTTGCCTGACCTTTTTCAAACTGCTGCAGTGATTGATAGGCAATTTTTGCACTCGCTGAAACTTCAGGCTGAGTTTTTCCGATTAATTCCCTAACTAATTTAAATAGCTTGTTGATTGATAATTTATCCATAAATATTCCTTGACACAAGCCTATCACCTGTTATATTGCAATATATATCAGTAAACACAGATTACATGCTGGTATTATATATACATGAACTGAAAATAAAAAGCAAGGAGAAAAAAGCGATGGAAAAATTATTAATTACAGAAGCTGAGGCTTCCAAACTTTTAAGCGTTTCTCTTCCGACATTGCGCAATGATCGCCATTGTTCCCGTGGGTGTAGGTACGTTAAAATAGTCAAAACCGGTAACATGCGTGGAAGTATCAGATATAGGATGGCTGATATTATTGAGTATATAGAAAAAAATACAATAAAGTTGGTTGAATAAAATGAGGCGCAGACCATGAGACCGATTATCAGCGTCATCAATAATAAGGGCGGCACAGCGAAGACTACAACGGTAATCAATACCGGGGAAGCATTATCAAGGCTTGGGAAAAGGGTTCTAATCATCGATATGGATAATCAGTGCAACGCGACGGACATCCTGCAAGATGGTATTGGAAGACCGATTGTCAAGAGCCTTTACGATGTATTAGATCCCCGGAGTGGCGACGGGGGCACCGATATAGAAAGCTGCATATATCCGGCCGTCAAGAATGGGCTGCATTTTATACCCAATATTCCTGATTCAGCTATCCTCGGCCCCAGGATTATCCTGGGAGGCGAAGCTACCCTTTTTCTGCTACGGGAACGTGTGCGCAATTACGCCTTGAATAATTTCGATTTCACGTTCATTGATTGTCCCCCCAACCTTGATGTATTTGTTATTGTGGCGATGATCGCATCTGATCTTGTGATAGTCCCCACCATGGCTGGCAGTAAATTTTCGCTTAACGGCCTCGTGAAAACAAAATCCTTTATAGATGATATAGGCGACCGCTATAACCCTGATCTCAAATTTTTAAAACTCCTGATCACCATGGTGGACAGCCGTACATCAATCTGTAAAACGGTCGTCAACGCCATACGGAAGACTTTTTTGGAAGACGAGGTTTTCAATCAGACTATTCCTATGAACACCGATTTTCAGAAAGCGGAAGTCTTTAATCAATCTATTTTTGGTTACAGAACCGGCGCTCCAGGCGCCGGCGCATATATGAATGTTGCCGAAGAAATCATCAATACAATACAAAGTAAAAACAACATCCTTAACCCCTGATTAAGGAAAATCATTTATGCAGACTAAAAGTTCAACCGGAAAATCTAACATTATGGGCAGGCTTGTTGACGAAATGGTTACGAACGTATCCGGCCAGTTTCGCGGAATCGACTTTCCCTCTGAACACACAAAAGAACACACGGAAGAACAGACACTCGGTCGGACAGACAGTAGGACAGACAAAAGAACACACAGACAGTCGGACAGTCAGTCAGTCGGACAGTCAAACAGACACACAGAAGATCACACAAAAGGACACACAGAAGAACAGTGTGCAAAACGGGATTCCTCCGCAACTCACGTTTTGACTACGTTGGACAGGTTAGCTCCTCCTTTTGCTCATTTTACGGAAAGACAAAGCGCCGTCCTGGCTTTTATGATCCATAGCAAGGATAAGTATATTACACTCGATTATATTGCTTATGCCACTGGCCTGACATTTGCCTCAGTCCGCACGGTCATCAGAGCTCTTCGCCAATACAACTGCGTTTTAAATACAGGCCGTCTCCGGCATCTCAATACACAATATCTTTATTACGAACTCGACAAGGTTCGCTGTGAACAATTTTGGAAAGAAAAAGGTATTTTCTATGATTTCAGCAGACCGTTGAAATGGGACAGGAATGGTATGAATCGGTCTGCGGACACAAAATCCGTACAGACAAAAGGACACACAGAAGGACAGTCAGAAGAACACACGGAAGAACAGACACTCGGTCGGACAGACAGTCGGACAGACTTATTTAGTAGTAGTATTAGTATATATAATAATAAACTACTACTAACTGAAGTCGCAGAAATTTTTGCAACGCATCCGGATTTTGCATTTTGGGTGGAAGAAAATCTTAAGCCTGATACCGTGCTCAGATGGATAGAAGAATTCAGCGACGTTCCGATAAAAGTTGAGGATATGCTGCTGTATCTTTCCCGCTGCAGTTACGATCTGACAACACTAAACAAAAAGGCATCCCTTAAAAACACGCCGGTAAACTATTTTTACGGCTGTATCAAACGGAACAAAACATATTTGCCCCCGCACGGGTTTAAAACTCTCGAAGAAAGAATTTTGGAAGATAAACGCAAGATCGTGGAGGAAATGGAGAACAGGGTTCGTGAGCTCCAGGAATTGGAAGAAAGAGAGAGACAGGCAGATATCGAAACTAGATTCCGCGAAATGATGGGCGAAGAAACCGGTGAACTCTACAGGGCATGCTTAAATAATATTCCGTCTCTGTTCAGAGACAGTGACCGTTCTGGGCCTGGATTCAAGACCGCCATGAAACAAGCTTTCATTAAAATTCCCAATAATTGATCATAAAAATTAAAAATGGAGGAGTTTAATTATGCAAGATGCTGCGAAGGAGAAAAAGAAATTGAAGCCAAGTTTTGATGAGCAAATGGATGAGCTGAAGAAAAAAATGAAATCAATAAAGATGGAAGCTAAGGCCGATAAAGCAAAAAGAATTAACGTCCAAAGAATTAAATTGCATAAGTTAATCACTTCTTTTGTTTCTAACGGCTGGCCGGAAGATTACGAAACGCTGAAATCAAATATCACAACCATATTCGAGGAATAATTTATGATGGGACCGGTATCGCAGTCCGCAACGGCGGCCAGTAAATATTATTACGAGAAAGATCCTGTTTACGAAAAAAATAACAGCAGGTGGCTGGGCGGGGGATGTGAAGCTATCGGCTTGGAAGCCGGCGCTGTTGTTTTGAAGGATGATTTTAATAATATCATCAGAGGGAATGATTTAAGCGGCGGGCAGATTGTTCAGGATACTTATTCCGCGGCAGGAAGGACGGAACATCGCGCCGGCGTTGATTTTGTTTTTTCCGATCCGAAGAGCGTCTCGATTATGGAACATCTTGCCGGAGATGAGAGAATCAAAGCTGCCAGATCAGCCGCTATTGAAGACGTTGTGAAACATGTTGATGATAATTATATCGCCTACCGGGAAACAGTAAACTACCAGGTAAATGTTATCCATGCTGAGGGGAAGGGTATTTTTTCCGCATATGAACATTCAACCAGCCGCGAAAATGATCCCAATTCCCATACTCATGTTCTGATATGCAATATGGTTCAACGTGATGATGGTTTCTACAGGGCTTTGTATAACGATGACATTTTTAAAAATCAAAAAGAGATAACCGCCGTCTATAACGCGAGCATGGCTAAAGGCTTATCGGAGCTTGGCTATGCAATAGAAATCAAACCTAACGGATTATACGAGGTAGCAGGGGTACCCAAAGAGCTGATTGACACGTTTTCCAAGAGAACGGCCAATATCAAACAGGCGGAAGCTGAATTTTTGGATAACAACAATGTTCTGGAAACCAATCCCAAAATACAGGTAATTGC
>PLGI01000026.1 GCA_003139775.1 Syntrophaceae bacterium
GGATTGACGCTTATTCGAAAGATGCAACTAGGAACTCACCTGCCCAATAGGCTGAAAGGCCACTAATTCCCGAAGATGCCATATTGATTCCTCCCCCTTATTTCATTTGAGATTGATAAACTATATTTTACAGTTAAATTATATTGACTATGACTCGCAAGCAATCTACGTCATATAGTCACCATATCGACAAAATATTTCTTTTAATTTA
Source organism: Syntrophaceae bacterium (assembly GCA_003139775.1). Taxonomy (GTDB): domain Bacteria; phylum Desulfobacterota; class Syntrophia; order Syntrophales; family Smithellaceae; genus Smithella. The sequence continues at coordinate 212 of PLGI01000026.1, forward strand.
AACTTTAACAAAGTACAATAATAACATTAATAACGGCTTATCTCTGATTATACCTGATAGAAATATTTTCTTCGTAAAGTTCAAGGGAGGTTATTTGACTATGGCAGTTAAACCTAAATCATCTGTTAAATCTAAGACAGCAAGTAAAAATAAAGAAATAGTCAAACCGAACAAAAAGATCAGTTCAGGGCAGAGTGATTTTGCCCGTTTATCAGAAGATATTACATCTAATGTAGGAGTAGGAGTACATAAAAAATGTAATGTAGCGCAGTCCGAAGAGAGATACCGTAAGATACTTGATGAAATGGCAGAAGCATATTATGAGATAGACCTCGCCGGTAATTACACCTTTGTTAATGATGCACTCTGCAGTCACTTAGGATATACCAGAGATGAACTGATCGGAATTAACTCTCAAAATCATATATCTAAAGAAGATGTTGATACTGTGTCTAAAGCTTTTAGTAACATCAACACAACCGGTAAGCCCGCAAGGGGAATTTCCTACGCGTTTATCCGTAAGGATGGAACAACAGGATTTGCCGAAAACACAGGTTCTCTTCTGCTGAACCAAAAAGGAGCGATCATCGGTTTTCGAGGAATTGTACAAGACACCACTGAACGCAGGCAAATGGAAGAAACTCTACGGCAGTCTGAGGAAAAACACCGAAATATTATTGAAAACATCCAGGACGGTTATTTCGAGGTTGACCTTGACGGCAATTTTACCTTTTTCAACGAAGCAATGCGCGAAATCCATGGTTATCCTAAAGAAGAATTTATGGGCATGAACCACCGGCAGTCCGCAGACAAAGAAAACGCAAAGAAAGTGTTTAAAGCTTTTAATGAAATCTACAAAACTGGAACAACCGGCAGTATATTTGAATATGAGATTATCAGGAAAGATGGAACAAGAAGGCAGGTCGAAGTATCTGCTTCGTTAATAAAAGATTTTTCAGACAAGGCGATAGGATTTAGAGGAACTTCACGCGATATCACCGAGCGCAAAAGGGCGGAAGAAGCGATACGCCAATCTGAGGAGAGATACAGGACGATACTTGATGAGATGGCGGATGCATATTATGAGGTAGATCTCGCTGGCAAGTTCACCTTCGTTAATGATGCTATGTGCCGTCACTTAGGATATTCTAAAGAAGAACTGCTCGGAACAAGCTTCCGTGGTCAAATGGCTAAAGATGACTTCGATGCCGCGTATAAAGCCTTCACTAAGATATACAGTACCGGTAAGCCCGAAAGAAAAATTCAATACAAGGTTATACGCAAGGATGGAACAATAAGATTTGCCGAAACCGCAGGGTTCCCCCTGCAAAACCAAAAAGGAGAGATTATCGGCTTTCGGGGGGTTGGACGAGATATAACGCAGCGCAGGCAAATGGAAGAAGCGCTACGGCAGTCGGAGGAGAGATATCGAACCATTATCGAGCAGATGAAGGAATGGTATTTTGAGACAGACCAGGAGGGCAAAATCACTTTTTTCAACAATATTTTTGCCGATGTTTTGGGATATACTCAAGAAGAGTTAACCGGCTTGAATTTTCAATCCTTGATCAAAAAGGAGGACGCAGATTCACTCTCCATACTATTCAATCAGATTTTTATAACAGGCAAACCGACCAGGAATTTCCCCTATGAATTTATCAGCACAGACGGCAAAGTAACCTCTGCCGAGTTTTCCTTTTTTCCCAAGCGAGATAAAGAAGGCAATGTTTGCGGGTTCAGAGGAGTCGGACATGACATTACTGAACGCAAACACGCCGAAGAAAAGATTCAATACCAAGCTACACACGACGCGCTGACAGGACTGCCCAATCGTTTGATGTTTAGCCAATTATTAAACCAGGCCATCAAGTCTGCGCGCCGTTATAAGAGGCAGTTTGCCGTTCTGTTTATAGACCTGGACCGCTTCAAAATTATCAATGATACTATGGGTCACGATGCGGGCGATCAACTTCTGCAAGAAATTGCGGCACGCCTGAAGCAAACTTTGCGGGCAGTCGATGTTGTCGCCCGTCTGGGAGGAGATGAGTTTATTGTATTGATCGATGAGGTAAGCGATTCCAGCCACGTCTCCACGGTAGCCCACAAGATCATTACCAGCATCATTAAACCCCTAACTATTATGAAGCAAGAATGCCGGATAACGGCGAGCATCGGCATCAGCATATATCCAAAGGATGCCGAAGACGAGCAATCCCTGATGAAAAATGCCGATATGGCCATGTATCTTGCCAAAGAGGAAGGCAAGAACAATTACCAATTCTACTCCGAAGATATTCAATCAAAATCGTTAGAACGGCTCTCGATCGAAAAAAACCTGCGCTTTGCGCTGGAGCGCAATGAGCTCTCTTTGCATTATCAGGCCCAAGTGGATTTCAAAACGAATGTGATTAAAGGCGTGGAGGCGCTGCTGCGCTGGCAGAATCCCTATCTTGGCTCCGTAACACCCACGCAATTCATTCCGGTAGCCGAAGAATCCGGGCTGATCATACCCATAGGCAAGTGGGTAATGAGAACCGCGTGCGCCCAAAATGTCGCCTGGCAAAAGCAGGGTCTTCCCCCTGTCTGCATGGCGGTAAATTTGTCCCTTCGGCAACTCACGGATGACAATCTGATAGATGATATCAGAACAGCGCTGAATGATTCCGGCATGACGCCAAACCTGCTGGAGTTGGAAATTACCGAAAGCATGGTGATGCATAACCCTGTGCGCATAATCGCTGTGTTAACTAAAATCAAGACCCTGGGCGTGCGGCTAGCCATTGACGATTTCGGCACCGGCTACTCTTCTCTTGCCCAAATCAAGCATTTCCCCATCGACACGCTCAAGGTAGACCGGTCATTTATCCGCAATGTTCCTCAGGACGTTGAGGACAAAGCGATTACCGAAGCGATTATCGCTATGGGCAGGACTCTAAGTCTCACTGTTATCGCCGAAGGTGTAGAAACTATAGAACAAATGAACTTCTTAAAGGACCGCTCCTGTGATGAAATGCAGGGTTTTTACTTCAGTAAACCCATTATACCTGAACAGTTTGCCGATCTGCTGCGGGAACATGTCCCTTCTCCACAAAAGTGAATTCGATAGCGTACGCATTACCCGTAGCTTGTTCCGGGATAACCGAGAGAATGCTGAATGATATTGTTTCTCAAGATGTAAGGTGCCGATGTTTATCGTTAGGTGTTAATTATGTTTCTTACGGATGTATGCCGTGTAAAA
>PLGI01000189.1 GCA_003139775.1 Syntrophaceae bacterium
TCCTAGGAACCCAGACCACCTGTTAGACCAGGTATCTTTAAGATTTTCCCAATTATTTTTTAACTCATTAATTTGTTTTTTTAAATATACTGCATAATCATCAGCGTCTTTCTGATTTACAAAAGGGAATAAAGGATACTGACCAGCTTCATTTATGGGTATAGGAAAATATCTTCCGTCCTTATACCGAATAGACAATGTTGGCATTCCAAATTTACTCGCTTTCTTTTGATCATCTTCTGAAAATTCTTTTAACATGACCTTAACAAAATAATTGCCTTGAGTTAGCTCCTGTGAAATCAAAAATTTCATGTTCAATTCACCTGATATATTATTTAAAAAACATTATTATTAATTTCCGTTTATAAACTATTATAATTAATTAAAATAAATATTCAAGAATATTTTTTACTTGTACTCTTATTTAACTTTTTTCAGTAAATAAGGATTACTCTTTGAAATAGAGTATAATCTTCAAAATTGTTGGATGCTTTGTTAGAAGAAGAAAGAAATATCACAATAAAACCTCCTTCATCCAATCCTTCCCACCCAGAATTCTTGCAACCAGTATGCTTGCCACATTATCACCAACGGCGTTTACCATCGTCGCGGGAGCGTCAACCAGAGTGCCGATTACCGTGATCAATGGAAATGCTTCAGGCGGAAAGCCGTAAAGAGAGATAATCAGCAGTTCACCTATTGTGCCGCCGCCCGGTATTCCGCTTACGACCATTCCCGTCAGCATGCCGATTCCGATTGCCGTAAATATGGTACTGGCACCGGAAAAATCCATATGGAATATACCAAAAAGAAAAGCTATTTTTAAGACGGCGGCCAGGCACGATCCCTCCATGTGCAGGGTTGCGCCAACGGGAATGACAATCTCACTGATTTCCCGGGGAACACCCATTTTATCAGCGGCGTCGAGGTTGGATGGTATTGTGACCATGCTGCTTCCCGTTGCCAGAGCGGTGACGGATGGAGGGATGATGTATTTCCAGAATGCCTTCACGCCCGGCCCTTTTGCCGCTATGTATACATAAAGTGTAAAGGCCACAAAAAAGTATAAGATGGCAAGAGGGAAATACAGGATGATAACCCTGGCATAGGAACCGAGCAGTTCCGTGCCGAAAGATCCTGTAATGTATGCAAAATACGCGCATAAACCGATCGGCGCATAGAGCATGATATAACCGATAACCTTCATCATAACTTCGGTGCCCGCGCTCAGGAAATCAGCGAAAGCCTTTCCTTTTTTGCCCGCGGAGGATGCGCCCAGGCCGGTGAGAATGGCGAAAATAATCAGCGCCAGCATATTATTCTTGCTCATGATGTCGCGGAAGTCTGATACGGTCAGCGCCTTCGCAATTTGTTCGGCGGTGTTGAAATGCTCAATCTTCAGGTATGAGCCTAAGTTGATATTTATGCCTAGCGCGGGAGGATATATCTTGACGCCGATCATCATAACGCAAGCGGCAATGAAACCGGCGACGGTAAAGACGACGATCATGGCTGTCAATATTTTTCCCAGGCGCTTCAGGTCGGACATTCCGGCGACTGCTGATGAAATGGAGAAAAAAACCAGCGGGATGACGATTGTAAAAAGAAGATTGAGAAATATATCTCCGAGTGGTTTGAGAACGGCGGCATCTTTTTTGAAGATGATTCCAAGAACAGAGCCGATAATGATGGATATAATCAAAATGAATGAGAAGCCGTAGGATTTGAAGAAAGCCGGTAATTTAATTTTCATATTTTTCACTCAATCACAAAATCAAAATAAGTGTCGGGAAAAGGTTCGTTTTTCAGAGTGAAGTGCCACCACTCCTTATCATAATTTCTGAATCCGTGCTTTTCCATGAGCGATTTGAGAAGAAGCCGGTTGATTTTCTGCTGCCGGCCGATGTTTGTGTTTGCCGTATGCGACAGTTCATCAAAACAATCAAATCCGGTTCCCATGTCAATGCTGTTATCTGGGAAGCGTTTTGCCGCAGGTAGGTAACATTCGTAAAGTTTCTGTCCCGGCGAATATTGTGGCTGTATGGGGACAGGCGAGGGGACAATGGTCAGATCAACAGTACTGCCACGGCTATGGCCTGACTTGCTGTCGATATAACCGTCTTTAAACAGATTTCTTTTATCCACAGTCGGATAGAATTCTTTTTTTGTTTTGGTATTTTCAATTTCTGTTGCCCAGCGGACAAAATGATTAACCGCCCTTTGAGGCCGGTAGCAATCATAAATTTTCAGCGATAGCGAATAGGGTTCCAGGTCTTTCTGCACGTGAGACAGAGCTTCCGCAGCTTCTTTGGTTAGAAAACATTTAGGCGCCAGATAGCCATCAACTTTTTCCCCGACAAAGTTGTGCGGACTATAATAACGAATATCCAGAGCAATATCGGGAATAACTTTTTGTATATCGACAAAACTTCCCGGGATCTCATCGGAGGAATAAGATATTCCAACGAATGATGGAACACACAGGCATATAAAAAGAAAAAACGATATAAGTAAAAATTTTGATTTCAGCAAAGTAAACCTCCCGTTTAGTTTTCCATGCCCATAATAATAACAGGCGAAGCTTGTGGATCAAGCCATTCGATAATTTTGATAATGTTTTCTTCGGAAACCGCTACGCAACCCGCTGTAGGTATGCCTTTTCCTTTCCAGATATGTAGAAAGATGGCGCTGCCGTTTCCCATGATTACGGGATCGGTATTATATTCGATGACGACACCGTATTTATACAGATTATCGTCGCGTTTCATTAGCTCGTATGAAGCCGCGCGCGTTTCGGATTTTTTTACCCAGCGATTGTAATCGTCGGAGTTGGAATCGTCAACCCATATGTCATCCGGCATAGCTTGACGATAAGGCATTTTTGTTCCTATGGTTGCATCGTAACCGAATGTTAATTTAAGAGGGTAGATGCCGGAAGGTGTTTTCCCATCGCCTTCTTTTTTTTCTCCTTCCTCAGCAAAGCCGTTTATTCCGATTACTGCATTGAAAGGTTCGAAAGCCATTTGCCAGTTATCGCCACGCTTTTCCATTGCGTAAACATTTGTTTTAGTGGGGAAAAATGAACTATTGTCTATGACCAAAAGAATTTGAGCGGATTCACCGATTTTGTTTTCCTGAGATGCCGTGAATATTTTCATATCTAATTTAGATATCGCCGGAATAAAGACACATGCCGACACTGAGAAAAGAGTCAGCAAAATTGCTAACAACATGATAATTATGAAAGTATTCTTCATCTTCGCAATAAGATTCAATTCTTTTTTTGTCTTTAGGCAAACACAATAATGTTTTTTGCAGCTCAAGTCAACAAGTCCATTATAACTAAGCCAGTGATCAGATTTGTACTTAATATTATTATTCATTTAAGTCATTAGATGGCTTAAATATAATAAATTTAAGGTATAACTTGGGTCAAGTTATTCTTGACTTTGATTCTTTTTTTGTGGTAGTTACCGAACACCTTTAATTATAATACTTGCGAATCTCATTTAAATCTCAAGGAAAAGAATGTCTGATAATTTATTTACATTAATGATTATTCCCAGCCGAAAAAGTGGCGTAAAAAAGATATCTGTTCCCAGAGTTTTAGTTCGTAATCTTTTTATTGCTTTTGTTTTGGTAATTTTCGTAACCCTTTACATCGTTTATGATTACGCGAGCATTAAAAGAGACAGGGCCGAGTTGGCAAGACTTAGAGCACAAACTAAAGAACAATCTCAGCAATTTCGGGATCTGGCCATGAAAATAGATGGTTTTGCCGATCGGATGGAAGAGCTTCGGCAATTCGATAAAAAAATTAGAATTTTGTCTGCAGATCAAACCATCCGGGATAGAAAACTACCCTTAGGTATTGGCGGATCTGATAAGGAAACGAGAGTTAAAGAATTATTAGATCAAGATCAACAAAAGTTAATTACTGGAATTCGTGAAGAAATTGCGAAATTAAATGAAGATGCCAATGACCGGGAAAAGAGCTTTAACGAATTATTAAATTTTTTACATGAACAAAAGTCTATCCTTGCCGCTACACCTTCTATCTGGCCGGTTAAAGGATGGGTAACATCGGAATTCGGGGTAAGAGAATCGCCTTTCAGAACAGGTGTTGAATTTCATAAAGGGTTGGATATATCAACCAGATTTGGCAAGGAAGTAGTTGCGCCGGCAGATGGACTTGTAATTGTGAGTGCATATGATCAGCAGGATGGTAATTTTGTAAAAATCGATCATGGCCGTGGCTTGGCTACTGGTTTTGCCCATTTGTCCAGGATGGCTGTAAAGCAAGGCATGAGCGTTAAAAGGGGTGACATAATCGGCTATGTTGGCGATACCGGTCGCAGCACAGGTCCGCATCTCCACTATGCTGTTTTTGTCAACAATGTTCCGGTCAATCCCAGAAAGTACTTGAAAAATATATTCGGCTGATCGTGGGTGCAAATCGCAATACTAGTTCTAATGGCGAAGTTAAGGAGAAAAATTTTAAAAATATTTTCCTTACCGGAAAATTTCACCTCAGGGCGTGAGCTTTTATTATCGATAAAAATTATTTAAATCCGCCGGTAAATTTACCGGTTTTTTTTTAAAGGTAATTAATCAATGTTGAGTAATCTACTGAAAAAAATTGTGGGAACAAAAAATGACAGGGAATTAAAGCGATTGTCATTGCTTTTAAATGAAATCAGTAATTTTGAACCGGCGATGATGTCGTTAACAGATGAAGAATTGCGGGTGAAAACTCCCTATTTTAGGGAAAAATTAAAAAATGGTCTTACTATTGATGATATTCTAAGCGAAGCTTTTGCCGTAGCACGGGAAGCTTCCCGCCGTACTTTGTTAATGCGCCCCTTTGATGTCCAAGTAATCGGCGGAATTGTTTTGCATGAAGGCAAGATTGCTGAAATGAAAACAGGTGAAGGAAAAACACTGGCCGCGACCATGCCGCTATATCTTAATGCTTTAGAAGAAAAAGGCTGCCATGTTGTTACTGTAAATGATTATCTGGCCAAAAGAGATTCTGAATGGATGGGGCCGATTTATAACTTTTTGGGTTTAAGTGTGGGTGTTGTTATACATGGTATGGATGATCCGGAAAGAAGAGATGCATACCATGCCGATATAACTTACGGAACTAATAATGAATTTGGTTTTGATTATCTTCGTGACAATATGAAGTTTAATCTGGATGATTACGTTCAGCGTGAGTTCAATTATGCCATAGTTGACGAAGTGGATAGCATTTTGATTGATGAAGCCCGGACTCCGTTGATTATTTCCGGTCCATCCGAGGAATCGACGGATAAGTACTATAAGATAAATCAAATAATTCCAAGATTAAAGAGAGAAAGCGATTATTCAATAGACGAAAAAAGCCGCACGGTTGTTCTCACGGAAGAAGGGGTTGCGCATGTAGAGGGATATTTAAATGTGCAAAATCTTTATGAACCGCGAAATATAGAAATAGTTCATCACGTCAATCAAGCTCTTCGTGCCCATACTTTGTTCAAGCGGGATGTAGATTATCTTGTTAAAGATGGAGAGGTTATTATCGTCGACGAGTTCACCGGAAGGGTAATGCCAGGCCGGCGTTATAGTGACGGTCTTCATCAGGCACTGGAAGCGAAGGAAAAAGTAAAAATTGAAAGAGAAAATCAAACGCTGGCTTCAATCACATTTCAGAATTATTTCAGAATGTACAAGAAACTGGCCGGCATGACTGGGACAGCCGATACGGAAGCTGCTGAATTCAAGAAAATTTACAATCTCGATGTTCTTGTTGTCCCGACCAACATGCCGATGATTCGCGAAGACCACAACGACTTAATCTATAAAACCGAGAAGGAAAAGATCAATGCTGTAATTAAGGAAGTTAAATCTTTAAATAAAGAAAAACGGCCGGTTTTGATAGGAACTATTTCTATTGAGAAATCAGAGTCCTTAAGTACCCATCTCACTCGTTCCGGTGTAAAGCATCATGTTCTCAATGCCAAGAATCATGAACGGGAAGCGGAAATAGTTGCTCAGGCAGGTCAACCGGGGATGGTTACAATATCCACCAACATGGCTGGCCGTGGTACGGATATTCGTCTGGGAGAAGGGGTTGCCGATTTGGGAGGCTTGCATATTTTAGGCACCGAACGTCATGAAAGCCGTCGTATCGACAATCAGTTACGAGGGCGGTCCGGCCGGCAAGGCGATGCTGGATCCTCCCGCTTTTATCTTTCTCTGGAAGATGACTTACTGCGTATATTCGGCGCCGATAAAATATCGGGAATTATGGACAGGCTCGGTATAGAAGAAGATCAGCCTATCGAACATAAGTATATTTCTCGAGCTATAGAAAATGCCCAAAAACGCGTTGAAGGACAAAATTTTGATATTCGTAAGCATCTATTAGATTACGATGACGTAATGAACAGACAACGGAAAGTAATATATGAACAACGAAAAAAAGTTTTACGTGGTGATAACTTATGGACAGATATTGAAGAAATGGTTGATGAAATTGTTGATGATCTTTTATCCACATATATTCCTGAAAAAGGGCATAGCGAAGACCTGAATCTTAAAGGGCTTGACGATGCCTTATTGAAGCAGTTCAATTTAAAACTTAATTTAGCTAATTCAAATGAAATTACTTTTGATCAATCATCCATCAGTGAATTAATAATTCAAAATGTCCAAAAACTTCTTCACGATAAAGAAAATGAATTTGGCAAAGAGCTCATGGATTACTTAATGAAAGTGATCATGTTACAGGCAATAGATACACAATGGAAAGAACATTTACTAGCCATGGATCATTTGAGGGAAGGGATTGGTTTACGAGGCTATGGCCAAAAGGATCCCGTGAGGGAATATCAGCGTGAAGGCTACGAAATGTTTATGGAAATGATTTTCCGTATTAAAATGGATGTGTTGGAAAAATTATGCCTGGTTAAAATACAAAGGGAAGAAGAAGTAGAAGAAATACGGCAGAAACAAAAACAAGATTATATTATGAGCCGCGGAGAAGATGTGCCAGAAACGAAAACAATCAAGCATGAAGGCGACAAGATCGGACGGAATGATCCATGTCCCTGCGGCAGCGGCAAGAAATATAAAAAATGTTGCGGTGCTTAAATTTAAAGAGGAGTTAGTTTCATGGTTAAAAGCACAACAAAAATTAGCGTACCTGGTTTTTTGGCCAACGGAATTTCCGTTGGAATTAAGGGATCTGATCAAAAAGACCTGGCCTTGATTTATTCGACCATACCGGCAAAAGTAGCAGCAGTATTTACTAAGAATACTTTCAAAGCTGCACCGTTATTGATTGATGAAGAACGTGTTAAAAAAGGGATGGCCCAAGCTATCATTACCAACAGTGGATGTGCTAATGCGGCAACCGGAAAAGAAGGTTACCGCGACGCGTTAGCTGTTTCAGCGGCTCTGTCTAAAGAAATGAAAATAAAAGATGAACTTGTATTGGTGAGTTCGACAGGAGTTATTGGAAAGAGACTTCCCTTAAAAAAGATAGAAATCGGCATAGGTAACTTGGTTAAAGGATTAAATGAGAACGGTATTGAAGATGCGGAAATGGCGATGATGACGACGGATAAATATCCCAAGATTGCTATACGCAAAGGTGTGGTCGGCGCAAAAGATATTACCATTTGCGGTATAGCCAAAGGCGCCGGTATGATTGAACCCAATATGGCCACCTTGCTGACTTATGTAATGACCGACGCTTTAATTGATTCGAAAGCTCTGAGCACAGTGTTTCATCAGGTAATTAATTCTACTTTCAATTCCATCAGTGTTGATGGTTGTATGAGCACTAATGATATGGCGATTATTTTAGCCAACGGTTTAGCCGGTAACAATCCATTGGAAAAGGCGCAAGCACGTTTGCAGCGTTTTCGTGATATGCTGTCTGATGTTTTAACGGAACTTTGCCATGCAGTTGTTAAAGATGGCGAAGGGGCGACAAAATTTATTTCCATCATGGTGGAAGGCGCGAAATCTAAGTCAGATGCACGGTGTGCCGCTTATGCTATTGCCAACTCCAATTTAGTCAAAACGGCGTTTTTTGGAGAAGACCCTAATTGGGGAAGAATAATTGCCGCCCTTGGTTCTTCAGGAATACCTATGGAGAAAGAAAAAATCAGCTTATCAATAGGAAATATGTTAGTATTTTACCAAAATTCACCAGTCAATATTAATTTAAGTAAATTGAAAGAAATGTTTCAAAAAGACCGGATCGATGTGCATGTTGAGTTGGGGGGAGGAGATAAATCATATTATGTCTATACATCTGATCTTTCGTATGATTATGTCAAAATAAATGCTGATTACTCAACTTAATCCCAGATAAAAGATATTAATTTTATCGCCTGAAAACAGTTATTTAAACTTGATTATTCCGATTATTTGTGTTAATTGCCGCCAAATTCAAATTTCACACATTTCTGGATTACAGGTATGTTGCTTTTAATTAAGTGTGCCGTGTAAGTTGAAGGGAATGGAGGAAAAAACAAAAGAGGAGAAAAATATGTCAGCAATTTCAATGAAACTTTTACTGGAAGCGGGTGTCCATTTCGGGCATCAGACAAACAAATGGAATCCCAAGATGAAGCCGTACATTTTTGGGGCGAGAAACAATATTTACATTATTGATCTACAGCAAACCGTCGGCATGTTTCAGGCAGCGTATAACTTTGTTATTGATACTGCCAGCCAGGGCAAAGAGATACTTTTTGTCGGAACCAAAAAGCAATCGCAGGAAGCTATTAAGGAAGAAGCTACGCGTTGCGGCATGCCTTATGTCAATCAGCGCTGGCTTGGTGGGATGTTGACCAATTTCATGACCATTAAAAAGAGTATCGACCGTTTAAATACTTTAACTGCTATGTTTAATGATGATTCTATTAAAGCCTTTCCCAAAAAAGAAATAACCAAATTACAAAAAGAAAAGGAAAAACTGGAAAATGTTTTAGGCGGAATTAGAAATATGAAATCTCAACCGGCTGTTGTTTTTATTGTCGATCCCAGCCGGGAACATATAACAGTTAATGAAGCAAAGAAATTAAGAATTCCCTTAGTGGCCATCGTTGATACGAATTGCGATCCTGACGACATCGATTATGTTATACCGGGAAATGATGACGCTATCAGAGCAATTAAATTATTTACCTCTAAATTTGCCGATGCGGTTTTGGAAGGTAAAAAACGCTTTGAAGAAAAGTTAACCGCGGAATCAAATAAAGAAGTAGAGTTGGTTGCCCAACCGAAATCCGGGGAAACAGATGTCCCCGAAAGTATAGAAATGGAAGATAAAATTGAGAAGTCGGAAGAATACGCCGACGAATCATTCAAATAATTGTAAAATATTTTAGATTTATTAATGTATTAAGAGGGAGGAACATAAAATTGAAAATATCTTCAGCAATGGTTAAAGAATTGAGGGTAAAAACCGGTACCGGAATGATGGATTGCAAAGAAGCATTAATAGCGGCGGATGGTAATTTTGAAAAAGCTATTGATTATTTAAGAAAAAAGGGATTATCGGCGGCAACGAAAAGATCTTCTAAAGCTGCTAAAGATGGTACTGTAGCTTCGTATATTCATATGGGTGGTAGAATTGGAGTTATGGTGGAGATAAATTGCGAAACTGATTTTGTCGCAAAAACCGAAGATTTTCAAACAATGGCCAAAGATATTGCCATGCATATTGCGGCATCCAATCCGCTTTATGTCCGGCCTGATGAAATTCCTCCGGAAATTTTAGATAGGGAAAAAGAGATCTACCGCAGCCAATTACGTGAAGAAAACAAACCGGAAAAAATCTGGGACAAAATAATTGAGGGAAAACTTAAAAAATATTACGAAGACGTCTGTTTGATGGAACAGAAATTTATAAAAAATACGGATATTACTGTGGGGACACTTTTGAGTAACACTATTGCCAAAACAGGTGAAAATGTTGTTATTCGCAGATTTGCTAGATTTCAACTGGGAGAGGAAATTAAAAAATAAATGGGCAAAAAAAAAGAAAAAGCCATTTATAAAAGAATATTGTTGAAACTCAGTGGCGAATCTCTGTTGGGTAAACAGCCTTTCGGAATTGATCCGGGTGTGGCTAATTTCATCGCTGGGGAAATAAAATCTCTCTCCGATCTAAATATTCAAATCGGAATTGTCGTTGGCGGCGGTAATATATTTCGTGGGCTTGAAGCCGGTTCGAAGGGCATCGATCGAACTTCAGCGGATTATATGGGCATGTTGGCTACAGTGATCAATAGCCTTGCCCTGCAAAGCGCTTTGGAGATGTGCGGAATTCCTACACGTGTGCAGACATCAATTGAAATGCATGAAATTGCCGAGCCGTTTATTCAGCGAAGAGCCCTTCGCCATTTAGAAAAGGGAAGAATAGTGATATTTGCCGGGGGAACTGGCAATCCGTATTTTACAACAGATACTGCCGCATCTTTACGAGCTATGGAAATTAAGGCGGACGTTATTATGAAAGCCACTAAGGTTGATGGAGTATATGACAGCGATCCGGTAAAAAATAAAACGGCGGTTATGTTTAAAAATATAAGCTATATTGATGTATTAACAAAAAATCTTAAAGTAATGGATGCAACCGCAATATCACTTTGTCGTGATAATTTGTTGCCGATTATTGTTTTTAATTTGCAAAAGAAAGGAAATATCCGTAGGGCAATTTGTGGTCAAAAAATTGGTACTTATGTAGGAGAATGATATGTCTAAAGAAACGGTTTTTCAGAAATTTAAAGACGAGATGGAAAAGGCGATTATCACTTTAGGTAAGTCTTTCAGCAGGGTGAGAACAGGCAGAGCATCAGTTGCCTTATTGGATGGAATCAAAGTTGATTATTATGGTGTTCCTACTCCCATTGCTCAGGTGGCTAACATTTCTGTTCCGGAAAGCCGTCTAATTCTTATTGTTCCCTGGGATGTTTCAGTAATTGGCGCAGTTGAGAAGGCTATTCAAAAATCGGATTTAGGTTTAACGCCATCAAACGATGGTAAAGCAGTGCGTCTTTCTATTCCGCAATTAACGGAAGAACGGCGCAGAGAAATAGCCAAAGTTGTGAAAAAGATGGCGGAAGAAGGAAAAATCAAGTTACGTAATGAGCGTAGAGATACTAATGAAGAATTGAAAAATATGAAGAAAAATAATCAAATCTCTGAAGACGAACTTTTTACCGCGCAAGAAGAAGTTCAAAAATTAACTGATCAGTATATTGAAAAAACAGATAAAATACTGGTAGCCAAAGAAAAAGAAATAATGGAGATTTAAACTGGGCTTTACATAAATACAGAAATGGGGAGTCAAAAACTCCCCATTTGTTTTTCTGCTAATTATTTTAAACACATTGTTTTTACTCGAGGGAAAACTTTTGCAGATATTATTCAGATTTACCGAAATCAGATTGCCTGTTGAAAAAAATTGCTCTGTCTATTAAAATAAAAAATTAATTTGGAGCTAAATTAGTGATAAAAATTGACTTCAATAAATTACCCCAACACATAGCCATAATTATGGATGGTAATGGTCGTTGGGCTAAGCAACATGCAATAGGCAGAATTCGGGGGCATAAAAAAGGCGCTCAAGCAGTCAGGACAACCGTAAAAACATGTCGCGAAATCGGTATAAAATGTCTTACATTATTTGCCTTTTCCATAGAAAATTGGGAACGTCCGGTAAAAGAAGTGGAAGCTTTGATGTTTTTACTGGAAGAATATTTGACCAAAGAAATAAAACAACTGCAAAAACAGGGAATCCGGCTCACGACTATCGGTGAAATTGATCGGTTACATCCGTCGGTGAAAGAAAAACTCTTGGAGGCAAAAGGAACCACAGTAAAAAATGACAAGATGATTTTAAATCTGGCTTTGAGTTACGGTAGTAAAGATGAGATTATCCGTGCTGTAAAAAAAATTATCCAAGATAATAAAAACGGTAAAATTGATATCAATGAAATTAACAAAGAAACTTTTGACAATTATCTATACACTTCAGGAATGCCGGATCCCGATCTATTAATTCGCACCAGTGGCGAATATCGCATTAGTAATTTTTTACTCTGGCAGATGGCTTACACAGAACTTTATTTTACTAATGTCCTTTGGCCGGACTTTACAAAGGATGATCTTTTTAAAGCAATTGCCAGTTATCAGAAACGTGAAAGACGTTTTGGTCTAACCAGCGAACAGTTGCAAGAAAAAGATTTTTCAATCTGAACCATGAATTTAAAAAGTTAAGGTTTGAATTAATGTCCAAGACAGGGAATTCATATTTAAGAAGATGGTTGACAGGCCTTATTCTGGCGCCTTTATTAGTTATAATTATTTTATTCTGTTCAGAAGCAGTTTTCTCCGCTGTTGTTATTTTATTTATTCTGGGTGGAGTCTGGGAATACAATCATATGGTTTTCAGAAATGGTTTTGTAAAAGAAAAAATTGAAGGTCTGATTTTTGCGATAATAATTCCTTTGTTTGTCTTCTTTGGAAATAATCAGCATTTACTTGCCGTACTGGCTTTCTCTATATTGCTTGTTTTTATTTTATTTGTTTTGTTGATTAAAGAATCAAATTTTGATGTGCTATCCGTCGCTAAAGTAATTTTTGGCATAATGTATATACCTTTTTTGATGTCGTATTTCATTTCATTGCGAATGATGGGAAAAGGAATTACATGGATATTCTTTGTTTTGATCCTTGCTTTCGTGGGCGATATAGTCGCGTTATATGTGGGTAAGTATTTCGGCAAACATAAATTATCCCCTTTAATCAGCCCCGGTAAAACAGTGGAGGGTTTGGCAGGATTGGTCTTGGGAAGCACAATTGCTTGTCTGATCTTCGCTTATTATTTGTTGCCGGAAATATCGTTGATGCAAATAGCAATTCTTGCTTTTGCAGGCAGTATTATCGGGCAATTGGGCGATATTTGTGAATCCGCTATTAAAAGAAACTATGGGCTTAAGGATGCAAGTTCGCTTCTGCCCGGTCACGGGGGCATCCTTGATCGTTTGGATTGCCTGATTTTTATCGCTCCATTTGTTTATTATTACCGGATATTTGTGATTGAATAAATGAAGAAAATAACGATCTTAGGATCAACAGGTTCAATAGGAATCAGCGCGCTGGATGTTATTGAAAAAAATCAGCAGTGCTTTCAGGTTGTGGCACTTGCCGCTGGAAAAAATATAAATCTGCTCAAAAAGCAAATAGAAAAATTTAAGCCAAAAGTGGTTGCTGTAAGTAGTAAAGACAGCGCTCTTAAACTGCGCGAGGCCTTAACCGCTAAAACTAAGGTTAAAATATTTTATGATGAAGAAGGCTTAAAAGAAATTGCTTCATTTCCTTCGGCAGACATTGTCGTTTCCGCCATATCAGGTTCCGCTGGTTTAATGCCAACGCTTGCGGCGATTGAAGCGGGCAAGGATATCGCATTAGCCAACAAAGAAACAATGGTTATGGCTGGAGAAATTGTAACCAAAAGGGCAAAGAAAAAAGGAGTAAGAATTATCCCTGTGGATAGCGAGCACAGCGCGATATTTCAGTGTTTAGAAGGACGTAAGCGTGAAAATTTGCGGCGGATAATTTTGACGGCTTCCGGAGGTCCGTTTTTAAATTTTACCAGGAATGAATTGAAGAAAGTAAGTCTCAGTCAAACATTGCAGCATCCCAACTGGAAGATGGGAAAGAAAATAACAGTTGATTCTGCTTCTCTGATGAATAAAGGGCTGGAAGTGATCGAAGCTAAATGGTTATTCAATCTGGACATCAGTGATATTGATGTTTTGATTCATCCGCAAAGCATAGTGCATTCCATGATTGAATTTATTGACGGCGCTTTTTTGGCGCAAATGGGAATTCCGGATATGAAAATACCTATTGCTTATGCCTTAACTTATCCGGAAAGGATAATTAATGATCTTCCATCTCTGGATCTTGTAAAAATAGGGAAGTTGGAATTTCTTAAGCCGGATATAAAGAAATTTTCCTGCCTGGCTCTTGCTTATGCGGCAGGCCTTTGTGGCGGCACGGCTCCTGTTGTTTTAAATGCCGCCGATGAAGTCGCTGTATCCGCATTTATTGAGAAAAAGATTCGTTTTATTGATTTACCTAAGATTATAGAAAAAATTCTCGTTCTCCATGATTCAATTAATAATCCCTCATTAGATGATATTCTGCAAGCCGATCTATGGGCGAGAATAGAAACTAAAGAAATAATAGAAAGGATAATAACGTGATTACCGTAATTTCTTTTATAATTTTACTGAGTGTTCTCATTTTTGTCCATGAATTGGGGCATTTTCTGGCTGCGCGAATTGCCGGTGTGGGCGTTCTTAAGTTTTCTCTCGGTTTTGGCCCGAAGATAATCGGCAAGAAAATTGGAGAGACGGAATATGTGCTTTCCTGGATTCCCTTAGGCGGATTTGTCAAACTTTTGGGTGAGTCAGGCAATGAAGAATTGTCACCGGAAGATGAAAAAAGGTCATTTTTTAAAAAGTCCAAATGGAAACGAATGCTGATTATTCTGGCCGGTCCTGTTTTTAACTTTTTATTGGCTCTATTAATATTTATTATTGTTTTCATATACGGTTTGCCGAATTTAACTGCTGTTGTTGGTGAAGTGCAAAAAGAATCTGCCGCTTTTGAAGCAGGGATGATTAATGGTGACAAAATCATTGCCATTGATGGCCATAAAATTGTCTTTTGGGAAGAGATAAAGCCAATAATAGCAGAGGGTAAAGGCAAAGAAACGGAAGTTGTTATCGAGAGGGGTGCGGGAAAGACGAATTTATTAATTAAACCAAGATTATCTAAATCAAAGAATATTTTTGGTGAAGACGTACTTACATACCTTATTGGAATCTCTCCTGCCGGAAATATTATAATAGAAAGAAAAAATCCTTGGGACGCAATCATTGCCTCGGCTAGCAAGACTTGGGAGATTAGCAAACTGACGATTATTTCCGTGGTCAAAATGTTGGAGGGAGTCATTTCGCCACGAACTTTAGGAGGCCCCATTTTTATCGCTCAAGTTGCCGGTGCTCAGGTAAAAGAAGGCATAATTCCTTTTATTCTCTTTATGGCCATACTTTCAATTAACTTAGGGGTAATTAATCTTTTTCCCATACCTGTTCTTGATGGCGGCCATATTTTCTTTTATCTGATCGAAATTGTAACCAGAAGGGAGATAAGCGTCAAAACCAAAGAAATATCACAGCAGATCGGTTTTGTCATTTTGTTGATGTTGATGCTTTTTGTGATTTTCATTGATATTGAACGTTTGAACATTAAAGTTGTCAATGACATTATGAAAATATTTAAGTGAGCTATGTTGACTTTAGCTTTTGATACTTCTTCCAAAACCGCTTCGGTTGCGCTCTTGCAGGATGATGTTATTCTTTATGATACCATAATCAATGTTGGTTTAAATCATTCGGAAGTGCTCTTGCCTGCCATTGATCAGGCATGCCTTCAAACAAAAATAAAAATTTCCGAAATTGATTTGTTTGCCTGCACAATTGGTCCAGGGTCGTTTACAGGACTGCGTATTGGAGTATGTACGCTCAAGGCACTGATGCTGACGACAGGAAAGCCGGCTGTCGGTATTTCTTCCCTTACTGCTCTTGCTTTGAACGTAAGCAAAAATTCAAAAATAATTTGTTCCGTAATGGATGCAGGTCGCGGACAGGTTTATATTGCATGTTACCGGTATAACAAAAATGGCCTTCTAGATCAGATCGGCACAGATAAAGCTGTTGATCCACGGGAAATTATCCATAATCCTGAACAAGAGATAATTTTTGTTGGTGATGGAGCGATCAAGTATGCCGATATTCTAAGCAACAACAAAACTAAAGAAATTAATATCGCTTCAGCCCTGCAGCAATATATTCGGGCTTCATCTGTGGGTTTTTTAGGACGAGAGAAATATGATCGAAACGAATTGCTTAATGCTGAAACATTTGTTCCTGTTTATTTGCGTTCAGCGGATGCCCATATGAAGAAAGCTTTATTTGATAATTGATTATATTGCCCAGGATTAAAATCCTTTTATTTTGTTAAAAAGTTCCTGAACTTTTTTATTGTGCGGGTTGCGCGAAAGGATAAAATTAAGACGTTTGATTATATCTTCAATATTTACAATATTAGGATTTTTCAAGAATAATGAAAAATGAGCATTAGCCAAATTAAAGTTAGTTTCTTCGTTAAAAGGGTCAACGCTAAGAGCTTTGCGATAAGTAGATATAGCTTGTATAACATTATTAGTTATTTCATAAACAGAACCCAAATCGTTCCATGCATCAGTGTTTTTCGGTTCCAATTTTAAAACATTTTGGAAACTTTTTAAAGCTTTCGCATAATCTCCGTCTTGAAAATAAATTCTGCCCAAATTGTGAAGAGCTTTCGTATGTTTCGGATTAATCTCAATAATATTTTCATATTCTTCCGCCGCTTCATCATACATGTCGTGCTTATCATACAAGGTCGCTAAGCAAAAATGAGGCTCAACGGCTTGCGGATCGATCCCAATAGCCTTTTTGTATTGATCTACAGCATGGTGATAATCAATCTGCAATTCTAATATATGCCCGATTTTGATAATTGCTTCAATGTTGTCATCTTTTATTTTTAAGGCTTTTTCGTAGCATTTTTTTGCAGAATCAAACATATCCATTTTTTCATAGATATATCCGAGATTTATAAAATTTTTAGCATTATCTGGTTGTAGTTCTGTAATTTTTTGAAAACATTCTAAAGCCTCATCATAATCTTTATTCTCCAGATACATGAAACCAGAATTGGTGTAATCCTCAATGGAATTTGTGTCTTTTTCAATATTTTTTTTACGATTGGCGATGGTCAGTTTGTTATTGACCGGATAAACGTTATAAGGCTTTTGAGGTGTTTTTTTTTCTAAAAATTCTTTATTCATGGTTTTATATTGAAGTCATTGTCGCGTCTGTATTTGAGGATCTATTGAATTTCTTTAAAATCACATTTTTGACTTCAAACCATATAGCAACCGGATCAGAAAGCGATGACTTCATTATGTGCGGATTTTCTTTAATGATTTGTGCTGACCAATATCCCGCCAATTTGTTTTTGTTTTCAGAACTTGCCAATTGCGCTTGTCTTATAACATGAGCAGGAATAGATAGCTTAACCTTCTGCTGGCCAATTAATACTTCTTCGTAAACTTCTTTCTCAACTTGTGCTGGCTGTTCTTCCTTTTCTTTTTGTTTTGCTTCAATAGGTCTAGCTTCTTCCCGTCTAGGGGGAATATTAGTTGCAGAAGGTTTTGCCAGGGGTACACCCCCCGGAATAGGAACATAATTTACAGCAGGTTTTGCCAAGGGTACCGCTTTTGTTTCAACGCGGATAGTTTCTTCCCGTTGAGGCGGAATAGGCGTTGCAGGAGCCTGCTCCGGGATTACCATTCTTGGTTGAACAGGTCTAGCTTCTTCCATTTGAGGCGGAATAGGCGCTGCAGGAGGCGGTTCCGGTATTACCACTCTTGGTTGAGGAGGTAAAGCTTCTTCCCTTTGAGGTGTAATAGGCGCTACGGGAGGCGGTTCCGGTATTACCACTCTTGGTTGAACAGGAATAGCTTCTTCCTGTTGAGGCGGAATAGGCGTTGCAGGAGGCTGTTCCGGGATTACCATTCTTGGTTGAACAGGTCTAGCTTCTTCCCGTTGAGGAGGAATAGGCGTTGCAGGAGGCTGTTCCGGGATTACAACTCTTGCTTCAACAGGAATAGCTTCTTCCATTTGAGGCGGAATAGGCGCTGCAGGAGGAGGTTCCGGTATTACCACTCGTGGTTGAGGAGGTAAAGCTTCTTCCTTTTGAGGCGTAATAGGCGCTACGGGAGGCGGTTCCGGTATTACCACTCTTGGTTGAGGAGGAATATCAATAGGTGGTATTTCTACCTCAGGCGCTGCTTTTCTTGGAAATGAAGTCCTGGGTTTTTTCTTCGGCAATTCAGTCTCAGGTTCTGAGATAACTTCTTCTGGTGGTTCTATCTCCGGACGGCTATGAATTTTACTTTTTGGCAAAGTAGTTTTACTTATTTTCTGGAAGCGATCGGCAATCTGCGCTACAACCTCACCTGATATCGTTTGAAATTCGTTAGTTTCGCCTGCTTTCAGGCAAAGTTTACATATTTTGTTAGTAAGGCGAGGCGTGCCATGTTCGGAAAATTCCCAGATTACAGGAATAGCGTCATCTGTGAATATTTTTCTTTGATTGCCGGCAAGCTTAAGTCTTGTTTCGACATAAGTTTTAAGAGCTTCCTCTGAAGGCAGTTTTTCTATATGGCCATAAGTGCCAATCCTTTGAAATAAATTGGCCATTTTAGGATGTTCTAATTTCTGCGCCAGTTCAATCTGGCCGGCAAGAAGCAAGGTGAAAAGATTGCGATCGTCATCCTGCATATTGGTTAAAAGGCGCAAATCATCCAGATTAGCGGAAGTTAAAACATTAGATTCATCAATAACAATTACAATCTTTTTACCTTGGTCGGCTGTTTCAAATAAAAGACGATTAAATATTTCCAGCAAATCCACTTTCTTTTTTTCTTCACATTGTTTGCCGGTTATCTGGCCGATAATTTCTCTTAACAGCTGTATGAAAGAAAGGGAGGGATTGGTAATCAGGGCGACTTTATATTTTTCCGGCTCTAATGAATCAATGATTACGCGCAGAGAAAGAGTTTTGCCTAAACCTACATCACCGAAAATAACAACAAAACATTCATTGCCTTCTTTAATAGCATAGATTGCTTCAGAAATAACATTTTCCATGGATTCATGGCAGTCAACATACATTGAAGAATCAGGAACATTATCGAAAGGTGGTTTGGTTAAATTCCAATAGTCGCAATACATCTTTCCTCTCCTTACAACCTATTATAAAATGAAAAAATTTTATCCTTCAATATTAAATAATAAAATAAGCTCATTGTTCATCATTAAGTTGGGTGACTTCCGCATCATTGCTCAAATATTCCAGAATATCTTCCAGCAAAAAGCGTCTCATTCTGCCCAGTTTGTAACTGTTCAGCTTTTTCTCATTGATAATTTTCCTCAAAAAACTCCGGCTGATTTGGAGCATTTGACAAACTTGATTGGAAGATAGCATTCTTAAAATCAAAGAATCATTAAAATGATAATTGAGAGAAATTCGGCCGTCGGGATTAAGTTTTATATCCAATGAAGGATCATTTTTTGCTCCGCTCAACAATTCTTTTATATATTCTGATTGTTGCAGCAGCACTGATTGCTCCTTTGTCATAGTTATGGAAATAACGGAAGAGGACTTATCCATGAATTCCTCTACTATTTTATTATCGGAAAATTCGGGGTCATTATTGATGGCAATGCTGCTTATGGCAATTTCAGATGGAAGAGTATCACTCTGATTATCCGGCAGTATAATCTTAACTTCCGTTTTATTATCGGAAAATTCGGGGTAAGTATCGATGGCGATGTTACTTGTTGCAACTTCTTGTGGAAAAGTATCACTCAGATTATCCGGCATTATAAGTTTGACTTCCGTTTTATTATCGGAAAATTCGGGGTGATTATTGATGGCGATGCTGCTTATGGCAACTTCAGATGGAAGGGTATCACTCAGATTATCCGGCAGTATAAGCTTAACTTCCGTTTGAGCGTATTCTCGCCGCCGTTTTACGATGCAGATCTTTTCCATATCACTCCAGGATAATCTTAGTTACTATTTAACAAAAAAACATTCCATATTTTAACCAGTAGTGTCAGAACCATAAAAATTTAATTTTTATACATATTTGTTTAGCTTATTTAGCAAGTAAAATCAAGATAAATTTAATATTTAAGCATTCAAGTCACCGCTGGGTTGGGCAGGGGATTAGTTAAATGTTACAATGGGAGGGGTTCATCTGATCCGGAGTTTTTTTTCACCAAGATATATGGGGTAAAATACGGCCAAGAGACAAAGAAATAAAGTAAAAATAAAGGAAATAATCGACCAGATTATTTGTAGTAAAGAAAAACTCTGGCCGCGCAAATTAGCAATAAATATGTAATACACAGGCCCGGCTTCCAGAATTATAACCAAAGCGATTAAACAAAAGCAAAGAATCATGAAAAGCAGCCCGCCAAAGCTAGTTACAACCTGTGCCGGATTTTCCGATTTAAAATCGGCATAGACAGCACCCAGGCCAATGGCCATGCCCACCACAGCAGGAACAAGACAAAATATTGTTATGGCCGATAGAGCCATCATGAAAGGAGAAACTCGCAGCAATAAATTGGAAACAACAACTAGAACTTCCGCCAAAATTACCAATGGTATGTAATACAAAAAAAACTTAATCCAGAGGAAGTTTTTTGTAGATACCGGCGCTGCTTGAACAATCCAAAATGCTTCGCCTTCCATACTCACTGCCGGAAAAACAAAACGGGCGGCAATGGCCGTAAGCACAAAAGCCGCCAGTCCTATATTTAAGAAAGAAAATAAATTTTGCAGGTAAATGGTTTTAATTGGCGAATTGTCCAAAGGTAAAACTGAAAAATTGTAAAGGTAAATTGCAATTAAGGCGGCCATTAGAAATAATTGCGGCCATTGTGCCGAATCCCTGAAAAAAGTTCGGATTTCCTTGACAGCAAAAGCTTTTGATTCGCGCGTGAGAAAATTTAATAAACTTTCCCAATTATAATCTTTGTATTTTACCGGCGCAAAAAGCCGCTGTGGAGTTGTCTGTGACTTTGAGAAACCCATAAAGTATGCGGCCTGAGCGGTAATGTTACTGATGAAAATAAGCATGAAGGCGCAGGTTCCGGTAAGCGCGATATTAAACAGACAGCTTTTTATTTCACCATTGAGGGCAGCTTTAATTGCATCGGTAATCCATGTTGTGGGTAAAAGCGGCGAGTTGGGCGTTTGCATGGAATTTAAATAAAGAACAACGGAAGCAAAGCTATCCGGATTTACCAATTGTTCCGGTCGTATTAAACGCAAAAAAAGAATAAGAAACAGTACCAAAATAACGCCCAGAATAATAAGAATTGTCCTGATTCGTCCGGCAGGCAGTATTATAGCTCCTAATAAAACTAAAATGCCGCTGAGAGCCGAAGATATAAGACACATGAGAATTATTGCGACTAAAAAGATCACATAAAAAATGATTCCCGTTTTGTAAATCAATCCGTAAGATAAAAATACCGGAAAACTGAAAGCAACAATCATCCAGGAACTGTCAAAGGTGCTGATGATCCACCGTGAAAAAAAAATATCCTTGGACGAAACCGGCAACGAATGCAGAAGCGGTAAATCCTGACTTAAATACAGATGGGAAAGGCAATTAACGATGTTGCTGAAGAGCAAAAGCGTAAAAAAAGTCATGATGAGCATCGAAATAAGTTTCATTGCTAAGATGTTGCCGAAATCCTGTACACTTTGAAAATAAAACAATACGCGATAGAAAATTATAAAAATGCCTATCCAAAAAACAATACCAACTACGCTGTACATGAAAATACGTACCCAGCTGTTTTTTTCATTGTCCGTCCGCAAACTGTTGATGGCGGAAAGTATTCGCGGCCTTAACAGGGAAAGAATAGTATTCATATAAAAGTATTCTCTTTTATTATGGTTAGAAACACTTCTTCGAGCCTGGCTTCGCCGAGTTTTGCAATGTGCTTTAATTCATCAAGGGTACCCTGCGCCAATAGTGTACCCTTGTGGATTAAACCGATTCGATGGCACAAATCCTCAGCTATGCTTAAAGTATGCGTGGAAATGAAGATGGTCGTTTGATTGACGGCCAGTTCTTTTAAAATATCCTTAACCATGTGCACTGCAGCCGGATCAAGGCCGACCATTGGTTCATCAATAATCAATATTCTGGGATCATGTAACAGAGCGGAAGCAATGATGAGCCGTTGCTTCATACCGTGTGAGTAAGCCTCTATCAGCTCATCAGCCCAATCCAAAAGCGCAAATTGCTGTAAGAGATTTTGGGCCTTTTGCAGAAATGTATCGCGTTTAACGTCGTAAAGATCAGCCGAAAAACGCAGGAACTCCATCCCGGTGAGCTTCTCATAAAGAAAAGGCCTGTCGGGCACAAAACCGATCATTTTTTTTCCCTCGACGGGTTTTTTTGCCATATCTAATCCGCCAATGATAATACTACCGGAGGTAGGAGCAAGAATGCCGCCCATCAGCCGAATTGTTGTAGTTTTACCGGCGCCATTGGGTCCGATAAAACCGTAAATTTCGCCGGCGGCAACATTTAAACTGAGCTTGTTTACCGCTATGGTAGTACCGTAATCTTTGGTTAGTTTGTGTAGTTCAATCATTTTATTTGCTCTAATACCTCCAGTTTGATTTTGCCCATCACGCCCATTAAGTTCATTTGTTCACCGCTATCACCGCGAACAAGTCTAATATGGGTCACATCGGCTGGAATTTGATTGAAAACAGCATCTGCAGTGACCCATTTTCCCAAGTAAAGAACGTTCCATGCATGCCAATAAAACCGGCCATGCAGATAAACCAATCCCGCTTCCATTTGCGCCGGAATACCGGCGGCGCGCAGTAGGGCAACTGTCAGCACGGAATGCTCGTTACAATCGCCGACTTTATTTTTTAAGACCTCCAGTGCGTTGGGAACCGACAACACTGGTTTTTTCTCAATATTGTGGTAAACCCAGTTGACAATTTTTCTCGCTTTCTGATCAGCAGTGTCATTCGGCTTGATGATTTTATCCACCTGCGCTTTTATTTGCGGATGATCGGATTGTATAAGTGGCGCGGGTTTTAAAAAGACGGCAATTTCTTTGGGAAGATTATTATTTAAAGTTGAAGACGATGACAAGTTCTCCCTGGCGATGGTTAGAATGTTATTATGAAAGCTTTGTCTGTCGCCGTCAAGGAATAACACGCCGCTAGTACCGCCGATTTTAATTTTAATTTTGCTGAGTTTTTCCGGTTCAGTAATTTCAACATTGGAAGGAATGGAAGCAATTTGCGTAAAATCAATACTACCTTGATCAGCTATTCCTTCGTGAGCTTTTTGCGGGCTGACCTTTTCCATAGAGAGGCCAAGAATGCCTGCTTCCTTTAAAGTATCGCCCTCAAGGCTTAGCCAGGCGCAGTTTTTGGCCCCCACGAAATCAGCGCAATATTTTTTTGTTAAGATTCGTTTTTCCATGATGAGAATAATTTCATCGGCATTTCTGGTAACTTTAACCGATCGGATGGACAGTGTAGAAGGATCAAAAATGCTGAAACTGCGGGTTACATCTTTTTCCAAATTAGCGCGAAACGCGGCGTCATAAATACTGCCACTGATACGGGGAATATCTTTGAGCGGGATTTCGCTTTTTTCTTGCGCATCAGGTAAGCCGGTGAACAGGATCAGTTTGTTTTTGACCACGCGGCCATGAGCATTAAAGCGAAACAGGTTGGAGTTCAAATCAAAATTAAATGAGGAAAGAGTCATATCGGGGTTCAAATCGCCCTCAGTCAAAATATTGAGTGCCTGCGTTACTCCCATGGTATTGATCTGCATAAAAACAGTTTCATTAAAGTGGGATTTTTTTTCCAGATTGGTAGAAGTCCGGTGAACAAAACCAATCTTTTTTTTATTTTGATAGATATTCATCCAAGTATCTTGCGGACGCTGTGATTTTATACCTTGAATAGCCGCAATCGGCTCCAAATTATTCTGAAAAAATTCGAGGCGAATAAATAGCAGGATGAGAAAAGCAAACGTAATGAACACACCCCAAACTATATTCCATTTGATTTTTTGCATAGACGATAGCCAGGAAAAAGTTAGTAACCTATTTATTCATTATTCCCTTTCTAAATCAAAGATAGCGCTTTGATTTAGAATTAGTATTACTATATAGGATATAGGCCGGGTAAGCAAGAGTCAACAAATAGCTGTTCTGATTTGTTTTTGTATAAAATTAAAGATTCATTGACAAGCGCACTCAATTGATATATCAAAAAAAACTCATTTAATACTGAGCCGTCTATAGCGGAAGCTGGTATCTGCTGTCTCGGTATCATGTTAAATGCAATTTGGTTTAAAAAAAGATAAATGCTTTATGAAACATGATAATGTTATTGTTCACGAAGGTTATCCTTTTATCATTTTATCTCTGGTCGTTACCGTTTTTGTTGCCTTTTTGGGTATTTGCTGGCTGATAATTTTATTTGCTTTTATTACATTTTTTATTATTTGGTTTTTTCGCAATCCGGAAAGGTCTTTTCAGGAGGAGGAAAAAGTCTTAATTTCTCCTGCTGATGGAAAAGTAATCAAAATCGAAGATGTCGAAGTAAATGGGACCATCTCCGGAAGATTTAAAAAAATAAGTATTTTTATGAATGTTTTTAATGTCCACGTAAATCGCGCCGCTTATTCGGGGAAAATCGAAGCAATTAATTACCATGAGGGTAATTTTTTTTCTGCTAATTTAGATAAGGCTTCGCTCGATAATGAGCGCAATGAAATTATGATTCGTGCTGAAGATGGACGTAGTGTTTGGATGGTGCAGATAGCAGGTCTTATCGCCCGTCGGATTGTCTGCTGGGTCAATGTCGGGACGACCGTTAAAAAAGGCGAACGTTTTGGCTTAATTCGTTTTGGTTCGCGGGTGGATGTTTATTTACCCGAAGATTCTCAAATTTCGGTGAAACTTAGAGACAATGTTAAGGCCGGTCAGACAATTTTAGGGTATTTATCATGAATACAGAAATTTCTCCCAAAAAAATTCGGATAAAAAAGGGAATTTATGTATTGCCGAATCTTTTTACCTCGGCCAGTTTATTTTGCGGATTTTATTCCATTATTGCTTCCTTTAAAGAACATTTTGTTCCTGCCTCTGTCGCTATTTTATTTTCCGTTGTTTTTGATGGAATAGATGGCCGGATTGCCCGTCTTACGAATACAACCAGTAAATTTGGTGCAGAATATGATTCCTTGGCTGATGTAATAGCTTTTGGTGTTGCGCCAGCGCTTCTGGCGTATAGTTGGTCTTTGTCTATTTACGGTAAATTGGGCTGGATAGTTGCTTTTTTATTTGTTCTTTGCGGCGCGCTAAGATTAGCCAGATACAACATCCAGATAGGCCTGATTGAAAGCAACGTATTTAATGGGTTACCCATTCCATCTGCAGCTTCGGTTGTGGCGACTACAGTAATTTTCTTTGATTGGACTGGTGCGGAAGGAAAGTTTCAAAATGGTTTTATAATGATTTTTATAGTCATTTTATCATTACTAATGGTCAGTAGCGTCAAGTATTACAGTTTTAAAGATATGAAACTCCTCGCACGTAAACCATTCACTATCTTTTTCTGGTCAACAGTTTTACTGATTATAATTTTTCATTGGCCGGAAATAATGTTTTTTGTGATTATATTAGGTTACGTTATTTCCGGGCCGATTTGGTGGGTAGTAAAGTTTAACCGGAAAGAACGCCAAAAAGCTAAGGAAAAGAAAAATAATGTTAAGATTTAATACTTGGGGCAGGATAAGTAAATTAGATTTTAATCTTGTTTGGGGTTAATTCCCCTTAGCTTGCTACGAAAGGCCTATTCCTTATAGAGGCTTTTGATACCCCGTAGCTTGCTGCGGGGTAGTTCATTTTTTGTGAAAAATTATGAGAATTATTGGAGGTGAGGCCAAAGGAAGGACATTGCATTTTCCTTCCAAATCAAAAGAAAGGCCGACTTCTGATTTTTTACGGGAAGCTCTCTTTAATTTATTAGGTTCTTTGCAAGACAAAACATTTCTTGATCTTTTCGCCGGATCGGGCAGCGTCGGTTTGGAAGCTGCCAGCCGCGGAGCTCAAGATGTTTATTTTGTAGAGAAAAATAAACATCTTGTTGAGGTTATTAAAAAAAATATCCAAACATGCTGTTTAGATAAAAACTGCCGAATAATTGCCGGAGATATCGAGTTCGGTCTGCGTGATCTTATTAGAAAAAAATATGAATTTGATATTATATTTGCCGATCCACCCTACAACAGGGACTTAGTGGAGGAAACACTGATGTTCCTGAGGAAATATCATGTTCTCAAGGAAGATGGTGTAATTGTCATTCAACATTCGATAAAAGAAACTTTTAGTGACTTAGATGATAATATTTATCAAACAGATCGGAGAAAATATGGCGATAATGCCTTAACTTTTTTAAAAATGGAGTGAAAATGATACAAGAACCTTTCGCTAACAAAGTTGCAATATACCCGGGTTCATTTGATCCCATTACTAATGGTCATGTGGATCTTATCAAAAGAGGAATGAGAATATTTGATGAAATCGTTATTCTCATTGCTCACAATCCTAATAAGGTTTATCTTTTCTCAATAGAAGAAAGAATGGAAATGATTCGGGAAATATTCAGTGATACTAAAGAAGTCAGAGTTGATAGCTATTCCGGACTGCTTGTTGATTATTTGAAAATTTCTGGCGCCAACATAATATTGCGCGGAATGCGCGCTCTCTCTGATTTTGAATATGAATTTCAGATGGCTCTGATGAACCGCCGTCAAACAAAAAAAATCGAAACAGTATTTCTTATGAGCGGGTTTAAATGGTTTTATACTAGCTCCAAGTTAATCAAAGAAGTGGTGAGTTTAGGAGGATCGGTGAAAGGTTTAGTGCCGGATAGTGTTAATCAAAAACTAATGGGAAAATTCAATGTCAACAATATCAATAATAACAGAGGGTAGTTTGTGCGATTATCGTCCAGAGTAGCTAAAATTAATCCATCGGAAACTTTAGCTATTACTGCTAAAGCCAATGCCTTTCTCCGGAATTAATCGATTACCTGCTTGATGAAGCTAACTTGGCTGCTGTTTCCGGAGCAGCATTTGGCAGTGATAACCATATACGTTTATCTTACGCTACTTCTTTAGAAAACATAGAAGAAGGTATAAAACGGATTAAGAATGCTGTTTATAAATTAGAATAACATAATAGATAAATTTCATCTTTGCTTCATTTCTACGCTAAAAAAACTTTTTAAACGAAAAGTTTGCATTGGTCATTTCTAGGATAAATTACTTATTGCCGAAGATTAATTCACATGTTATAAATTCACCCAGAGAGACCTTATGGTAATTATCAATTTGTCATTTCGACCGTAAGGAGAAATCTTATAACATATTAATATAAAAGAAAAATTTATCGTCGCTTTGCTCCTCGAAATAACACGCGGAGCAGTTTTTCAAAGGTCTATATAAATAAATTTATTCATTGGGAATCTGGCGCCTGTGGAACATGTATCCTTGATCAAAAGAAGAAGAACAAAAAAGATAAATCTTGATAGTGTGCCGATAGGTGGAGACGCGCCTATTGTTGTGCAATCGATGACCAATACAGATACGCGTGATGTAAAAGCCACAGTTGCTCAAATCAACGCGCTGGAGAAAGCCGGTTGTGAAGTCATCCGCATTGCCCTTCCCGATAAAGATGCTGTGCAAGCGATCCCGGCTATAAAAAAAAGAATTCGTTTACCTTTGATTGCCGATATTCATTTTGATTATAGACTGGCCATAAATGCCATGAAACACGGGGTGGCCGGTATCAGGATTAATCCCGGCAATATTGCCCCAGATAAAATCCGCGAAATTGTCAAAGTGGCCAAAGAGCGGGAAATTGTGATTCGTATCGGTGTTAATTCCGGTTCTCTGCAAAAAGATCTATTGCTGAAATATGGTGGCGCGACAGCGGAGGCTCTCACGGAGAGCGCCTTGCAAAATATTGAGCTTTTTGAGGATCAGGGTTTTGGCAAGATAAAATTGTCGCTGAAATCATCGGATGTACCCACCATGATTGAAGCGTGTCGCGCGATTGCCGCCAAAACCGATTATCCGTTGCATCTGGGAGTGACTGAGGCCGGCTCATTGGTTAATGCCGCAATAAAATCAGCGCTGGGAATCGGGACCCTTCTTTATGAAGGCATTGGTGACACAATCAGAGTTTCTGTTACCGGCGATCCTGTTTTGGAGATTCCCCTGGCTTATGGCATTTTGCGCGCGCTGAATATTAGAAAGGTCGGAGCGGATATCGTTTCCTGTCCGACTTGCGGACGTTGTGAAATTGATCTTTTAAATTTGACAAATAAAATTGAAAAAGCTCTTACAGGCAGAAAAGAATATTTAAAAGTTGCTCTGATGGGTTGTGTGGTCAACGGGCCGGGTGAAGCTGCGGACGCGGATATAGGTATTGCCGGAGGCAAAGGGCAGGGGATTCTTTTCAAGAAAGGAAAAGCCTTAAAAAAGGTCGACGAAAATGACTTTGTGAAAGTTCTACTCGAGGAGATAAATATGATGATAGAAGAAAGGAAAAAAAATTAATGCGATATTCAGAAATGTTTTTGCCTACCGGCAGGGAAGTTCCTTCAGATGCTGAAGTCATAAGCCACCAATTGATGATTAGAGCAGGGATGATCAGAAAATTGATCAGCGGAATATATTCATACCTGCCGCTGGGTTATCGGGTTATTCGCAAGCTGGAACAAATTATCCGGGAGGAAATGAATAAAGCCGGCGCGCAGGAAGTTCATTTGCCCATGGTGCAGCCGGCAGAACTCTGGCAGGAATCGGGTCGCTGGGTGCATTACGGAAAGGAACTTTTGAGATTTCGCGATCGCCATGATCACGAATACTGTCTGGGGCCGACTCATGAAGAAGTAATCACCAGTTTGGTCCGCAATGATGTAAAAACTTACCGGCAATTACCCCGCAACCTTTATCAGATTCAGACAAAATTTCGCGATGAAGTGCGCCCGCGATTTGGCGTAATGCGTTGCCGCGAATTCGGGATGAAAGACGCCTATAGTTTTGATGTTGATGAAGAGAGTGCGGGAAAAAGTTATGAGAAGATGTTTACCGCTTATAATAATATTTTCAATCGTTGCGGCTTAAAATTCCGTCCGGTGGAAGCTGATTCCGGCAGCATAGGCGGAAAATATTCGCATGAGTTTATGGTCATGGCCGAATCCGGTGAAGACGCCATGGTATTTTGCGAAAAATGTTCATATGCGGCCAACCTGGAAAAGGCTGAAGTGGCATGTCCGGAGAAAAAAATAATATACGAATATGACTTTCTGCCCCTGGAGGAGGTTCATACTCCGGATGTGCGCACCATTGAAGAAGTCAGCGCTTTTTTAAAAGTGATGCCGCAGGATATCGTGAAAACTTTAATTTTCAATGCAGATGGCCAGCCTTGCGCTGTGCTTATCCGCGGCGATCAGGAAGTCAACGAGATTAAAGTAAAAAATTATTTAGGCGCAACGGAACTGGAACTTGCCTCTGATGAAATGATTTTAAAGGCGACCGGAGCGCCACGGGGCTTTGCCGGGCCCGTGAATATTGAAGTACGAGTAATTATCGATTATTCCGTAATTGATATGGTCAATTTTGTTACTGGCGCTAATAAAGAAAATTACCATTTTAAAAATGTTAATATCGGCAGGGATTTTAATATTGAAGCCTTTGCTGATTTGCGCATTGTCGAACCAACAGATAATTGTCCCCGTTGCGAAGGTAATACTCAATTCGTGCGTGGTATTGAAGTTGGTCATGTCTTTAAGTTGGGAACAAAGTATAGCAAAGCGATGAAAGCAGAATATCTTGATAAAGATGGTCAGGAAAAAATTATGATAATGGGTTGTTATGGAATTGGAATCGGGAGAACTGTTGCCGCCGCTATTGAACAAAATTACGATGAAAACGGTATTGTCTGGCCGATGCCTTTGGCGCCATATCATGTAATTATAACACCGGTAAATATAAATGAAAAAGATATCATGAAGGCTGCGGAGAATCTTTATAATTCGATGCTTGCCGAGGGTATTGAAGTTATTTTCGATGATCGAGATGAAAGAGCCGGCGTAAAATTTAAAGATGCCGATTTAATTGGAATTCCGCTTAGAATTATCATCGGTCAGAAAAACCTTCTTCAGGGGAATGTCGAACTAAAAATTAGAAAGACCGGCGAAAATAAGTTATACTCGCTTCAGGAGATAGTACAACAAGTCAAACAAGTAATAGCGCAGGAAGTGAATTCTACTATAGCCGTAAGTTAAATAAACTGGGTACTTAATGCTACGAATCAATGATATTATCGATAAAGCCCAAACTTATTTGCCACAAGAAGATCTGGAAATGATTGAGAAGGCCTATATTTACTCAGCTTCAGTTCATCAGGGACAGGTAAGATTATCCGGTGAACCATATCTTACTCACCCAATGGAAGTTGCGGGAATCCTAACAAATATGAAAATGGATGCCGCGACGATCATCAGTGGATTGCTGCATGATACAATTGAAGATACTTTAACCACAGTGGAACAGATTGAAAAGGAATTCGGCAGGGATGTGGCTTTTCTGGTCGGGGGATTGACAAAGCTCAGCCTTATTTCTTTTGGTTCTCAGGAAGAAAGACAATCGGAAAACTTTCGCAAAATGATTTTGGCCATGTCCGCCGATATTCGGATTTTGCTGGTGCGCCTGGCTGACCGTATTCACAACATGAGAACTTTACAGTATCAGCCAAATGATAAAAGAATTTATATTGCCAGAGAAACTATGGATATATATGCGCCATTGGCCAATCGCCTCGGAATTAACTCGATGAGGATGGAATTGGAGGACTTGTCTTTTCAGTATATTGCTCCCGATGCATATAACGAATTATCAGCACGCGTCGCTAAAACAAATGAAGCGCGCGATCGTTATACGGAAGAAGTTAAGAGTATTATTGGCTCTGAATTGGAGAAATCTTCCATTAAATGCAGAGTTGAAGGAAGGGCAAAACATCTTTACAGCATTTACAAAAAGATGCACGAGCAGCACATAAATTTTGACGAGGTTTATGACTTGATTGCATTTCGAGTAATACTCGATTCCGACAAAGATAAAACTTGTTATGAAGTGCTAAGCATAGTGCATGCCTTATGGAAACCTGTTCCCGGGCGGTTCAAAGATTATATCGCCATGCCCAAAGCAAATAATTATCAATCTTTGCATACCGCGGTTATAGGGCCTTACGGGGAGAGAATGGAAATCCAAATCAGAACGAAAATGATGCATGAATGGGCGGAAAAAGGTATTGCTGCTCATTGGCGCTATAAGGAAGGGCTTTCCTTTAAGAATAGTGAAGAAAATCAAATTAAAAAGCTCAGAGAAGTGATGGAGATACAGCATGAAATTAAAGATCCGAAAGAATTCATGTCCAATCTGAAATTGGCGTTATTTCCGGAAGAAGTTTATGTTTTTACACCCAATGGCGATGTCAAATCTTTCCCTAAGGGAGCCACTCCTATTGATTTTGCATACAGCATTCATACCGACGTTGGTAATCAGTGCATTGGAGCTAAAGTAAATAAAAGCATCGTTCCGTTAAAATATAAACTGCAAAATGGTGAAACAGTTGAAGTCACAACGCAAACCGGTCACCATCCCAGTAAAGACTGGTTGAAATATGTAGTAACAACGAGAGCAATTTCCAAGATCAGAAATTGGATTAATTTAGAAGAGAAGAAAAGCAGTCTGACTTTGGGGCGCGATTTGCTGGAGAAGGAATTTAAAAGACATAATTTAAAATTCGGAAATTATGTTAAGTCGGAAGAAATTAAAAAAGTATTTATCGAATGTTCTGTAAATCATCTTGATGATTTAATTTCTCAGGTAGGTTTTGGCCGGATTTCAGCTAAGCGCGTAGTTAATTGTTTTCTGGCCGAGGAATTGGTTGACGTTTCCGAGCCGGTCACAGATAAGATAAAGAAGAAAAAGACTGCTTCGCCATCAATGGGTGTATCGCTTAGTGGCGTTGAAGATATAGAAGATATAATGGTAAATTTTGCAAAATGTTGCAATCCCATTCCCGGTGATGAAATATCGGGCTATATTTCACGTGGGCGCGGTATTATAGTGCATACAAAAAATTGCCCATACATGAAAAAAATGGATGCGGAGAGGATTGTCGGTGTGGAATGGAACGTCAGGGAAGAGTATACTTATCCCGTTCACATTAAAGTTGTCTGCGACGATCTCAAGGGTATTTTAACGGAAGTTAGTTCCGTAATTTCATCTTTCGACATCAATATAAGTTATGCGCAGATAGAAACAGTCGATATGGTTGCTACCTGCAATTTTGTAATCGACATAAATAATTTACAGCAACTTAATCAAGTCTCATCGGCGATTAGACAGTTGAAATTTGTTAAATCCATTGAAAGGTTACGCCATTTCTGAAATTTGATCACGGGTATGAACCCCCAATAAGCTATATATAGACATATAGCCCCACGTCGTCGAAGATGCCCTCAGGGTGCTTCGCTCCTGGGATAATTTCCAATATCCTTTGGATATTGGATAGTTCGACTAACAAACTTTAATGCGTTACACTTTTAAAGTTTGAGTCTCATTACGTCCAGCAAGTTTCAGCGCGCCTATAGTGACCTTTAGGTTATTCGCTTCTGTAACTTGGGATTCATTATATTTGATTGTTGACAAACAAAGCGACTCTGCTATAAGCAAGCGCAAATTTAAAATAGGTGAAGTTATGTTGGATATAAAAAAGATATTGCCCCTGCTCGGCATTCTAGTGCTGGTTTTTTTAATTTGCGGAGTTTTGGAACTA
Organism: Syntrophaceae bacterium; assembly: GCA_003139775.1. Taxonomy (GTDB): domain Bacteria; phylum Desulfobacterota; class Syntrophia; order Syntrophales; family Smithellaceae; genus Smithella. The sequence goes on from PLGI01000189.1 coordinate 32,688, forward strand.
TCGGCAGCCCCCAAAAAGCATTTAATCGTCATTGATCCGGCGCATGGAGGTCAGGATAAAGGTATTGCGCTGACGGATAAGGTTGCCGAAAAAGATATCACACTGGCAGTTGCTTTGGCCTTACGGAAAGAACTCTCCAAAGAAAATAATTTGGAAGTTGTTTTAACCCGTGATTCAGATAAAGAGGTTAGTCTGGAAGATCGGAAAAAAAATATTGCGAAGATCAAACCGGACTTTGTTTTAAGTCTCCATACTAATGCCGGATTTGGTAAGAGTGCCTCTGGGTTTGAGCTTTATTGCCCCGAATTTAATAAGGATTTTAAAAAAGAAAAAAAGACGGCCAAAGGTGATGTGAGGCAGGAAAAAAATAAATATCTTAATGACTCGGTCAGACTGGCCAGAAGTATTCAAGAAAACTTGAATACGTTATTCCCGCGAAAGGGCAGGGGCTTGCGGAGGGCTGATTTGCCGATAACTGAAGATTTGTTTGTGCCGGCTGTGGTTGTGGAGATGAGCTTTGCCACTAATCCTGAAGACAAGAAGAAATTGCTTTCTCAAAATACACAAACAGAAATTGCTAATGCTCTGGCCAAGAGTATTAAATCATTTTACAGGTGATGTGAAATCGAAAGAAAATCGGGCAGAAAATTCGGCGAATTAAGACCGATCAATATTACCAATAATTACTTGAAGAACACTGCCGGTTCCGTTTTGGTGGAGTTTGGCAATACCAAAGTAATTTGTGCGGCATCTTTGGATAATAAACCGGCGCCTTTCCTGAAAAATACAGGAAAAGGCTGGCTGACGGCTGAATATTCGATGTTGCCCATGTCCACGCAAACGCGGACAACAAGGGAATCCGTCCGCGGCAGTTTAGGAGGCCGGACGCACGAAATCCAGAGGATGATTGGCAGATCGCTGCGGGCAGTAACGGACTTAACCGCTTTTGGTGAAAGAACCATTTATTTAGATTGCGATGTCATACAGGCTGATGGCGGAACAAGGACTGCGTCAATTACCGGCGCTTTTGTCGCGCTTGTAGATTTATTTAAAAGATTGAGACAGGAAGGTATTGTAAAAGAAATGCCCGTCAGTGATTATTTATCCGCGATCAGTGTGGGGATAGTTGATAATCAAATTCTTCTCGATTTGGAATACGAAGAAGATTCCCGGGCGGAAGTGGATATGAATTTTGTCATGACCGGTTCCGGCCTCTTTATTGAAGTACAGGGCACGGCAGAGCGAGTTCCTTTTAATAAAGAACAATTGGACCTAATGACTGAATTGGCCGTAAGCGGCATTAAAAAGATTATTGATCGGCAAAGAGAAATTGTGGGTGACCTGAGAGCATGAAGATTGTTTTCGCTTCCGGTAACGAAGGAAAGGTGAGAGAAATTAGAGAAATGCTTGAAGGAATGGGAATTGAATTAGTTTCTTTAAGTAATTATGCTGACGTGCCGGAAATTGTCGAAGATGGAAAAAGTTTTCTGGAAAATGCGTTAAAGAAAGCAAAGATAGTTTCCGAATATACCGGCGAAACTGTTTTGGCGGATGATTCCGGATTGCAGATCGAAGTATTAGGAGGCGAACCGGGCATTTATTCTTCGCGTTATGCCGGAGAAAAGGCCACTGACGAAGAAAACAATACCAAACTTTTGACCAAATTAAAAAATATTCCCCAGGAAAAAAGAACGGCTTTTTTCATTTGTGTGTTAGTTTTGTATAGAAGAGATAGCAGTTACGATTATTTTGAAGGTAAATGGAGAGGACAAATTATTGATGAGCGGCGCGGAAATAACGGCTTTGGTTACGATCCTATTTTTCTGGTGCCGGAGCTGAAGATGACAGCCGCGGAATTGCCCGTAGAAATAAAAAACAAAATAAGTCATCGGGGGCAGGCCTTTGCCCAGCTAAAAAAGAAATTCGGGGAAAGATTAAAAAATTAGAAATCGGGGCGTAGCGCAGCTTGGTAGCGCGCCTGCTTTGGGAGCAGGATGTCGCAGGTTCAAATCCTGCCGCCCCGACCAATAAAATCAAGGAGTAATCGATTATTATTGCTAGCTCATTTTTTATATAAAGGGTCTGGAGACTAAAAATAAACATCTTTAAAACATAAAAAAGCAGATGTTTTTACACCTGCCGCGGTTAGTTGATTCTGTTTCTTACACCTTGTAATCTTGTTTTTCTACGGGATTGGCTTTTCCATCTTATGTAAGCTGATAGCCTTTTTCGCGAAATAATCTCAGACACGCATCGGCGACAGTATCGTCATAAAGAATCCCCTTATTTTTCTCGATTTCTTCAAGAGCTGCCTTAATACCCAAGGTCGGACGATAGGGACGATGGGAAGCCATGGCCTCCACGACGTCAGCGACAGCCAGAATCCGTGCCTCCATGAGAATTTCATCCCCTTTCAGGTTTCTTGGATAGCCGGATCCGTCCATCCGTTCATGGTGTTGGTAAACAATTTGTGCCAGCGGCCAGGGGGATTCTACATCCTTCAACATTTCGTATCCACTCTTAGGGTGTTCTTTAATCAGATTAAATTCGTTGTTTGTCAGTTTGGTAGGCTTGACCAATATCTCCGCGGGTATGGATAATTTCCCGATGTCATGGATGGAACCTACCGTGCGAATTCCATCAATTTTATCCGATGGAAGTCCCATCTCCGTGGCTATGGTGCGGGCTAGATCGGCAACCCGGAGCTGGTGGCCAGCCGTATAGGGATCTCTCATCTCTATAGCGGATACCATAACCTGAACGGTTACGCCAACGGCTTTCCTGAGACTTTCGAGGGTCTGTTTCAGGTCCTCATCTGTCTGTTTGCGTTCGGTTACATCGCGGACATTCATGATAAAACCTGCGACAGCTGGATTATCTAAGAGATTTTTTCCCAGCCCTTCAAAATAACGCTCCGCGCAATCTTTACGCACTATGCGGAATGAATTGGGAATCGCAGAATCCATGGCCAGAATAGCTTTGTTGTAATCACTGAGAGCACGTTTAACATCATCCGGATGAATAATCGAGATCCCATTTCTACCGATTAGTTCCTCGGATTTATATCCGGTAAAACGCTCGACAGAAGGGCTGCAATATTTTATTTTCCCGTTTTTATCCGTAATGATAATAATGTCCGAAGAGTTTTCTGTAATCTCCTTAAAGTATTTTTCGCTCTCTTGCAGTTTCTGCTCCGCTTTTTTGCGGTCGGTAATGTCGCGGACAATTCCTCTAAACCCTATTGGTTTACCCAATGAATTTTTTTGCAACGATACAGATGCTTCAACGTATCTTTTAGTCCCATCTTTTCTTATAATCTGCCAATCGAATCCTTCGGTGGGTTCTCCTGTATTGTAAACTTTATTAAACGTTTGAAAAAGTTTTTTTGAGTGTTCTTTGTCTGTATATTGACGGTTATTCATGCCTATCAATTCCTCTTTGGAGTAGCCAAGGAATCGGCGTAATGAATCGTTGAAAAAGGTAAAGTTACCGGAAAAATCAACCTCAAAATAACCTTCCTGCGTGTTTTCCAGAATGGTTCGATATTTTTCCTCGCTTCGACGCAGTTCTTCTTCCATTTGCTTGCGCTCAGTGGTATCACGAGCGATCATCTGGATTGCTGCAGGTTTTCCTTTAGACATGACGATGGATCCTTGAGTCTCCAAGTATATCTCTTTGCCGCCTTTGTTTCGCAACCTGATCTCACGCAGGTCCTTTTGAATACCGGTTTTTGTAATCTCTCGGATTATTTCCAATGCAAGCGGAAGTTGATCTTCGCCCACAATCAATTTAAAATTAACAGAACTGATATCTTCCCTCTTATAGCCAAACAGATTCAAGGCGGCGTTGTTAGCATCGATGAATTGACCGTCGAAATCCATGACGGAAATAAGGTTGAGTGAACGGTCAAAGAGCGCCTTGTATCGCTCCTGGCTTTCCAGCAGCGCCCTGAGCGAACCCACCCTAGCGGACTCGTCCTGTTTTCGCTTGGTGATATCCTGAATGACTCCCGTGACAAGCAGCGGGTTGCCGTGTTCGTCTCGCTTCAACTCGGCGACGGAGGAAATGATTCTTGGCGTCAAGGAGTTTTTCGGGTGTATCTCGAATTCCAGATTGTACGGCTTATCTGCTTCGATAAGATCGATCAATGCCTGATGGACCCCCTCCCGTTCAGGAATACAGTTTTCGACTTCGTCAATGGTGAAATCCAAAACCTTAGGATCAAATCCATAGATGCGCTTGGCCTCGTCGGATCCCCAGAACTTTTTGGTTTGCAGGTTGTATTCCCAGTTGCCTATATGTCCTATAGCCTCCGCAATGCGATAGCGTTGCTCGCTGATTCGCAACGCATCTTCCGCTCGCCTTTGCTTATTTCTAACTTTTGCTTCTTCTAATTCTCTGGCTATGGTTGGGCAAAGACGGGACAGGTTACCCTTCATGATATAATCCTGAGCACCTAAACGCATACACTCTGCGGCTGTTTCTTCACCGATAGCTCCGGTTACAACGATGAGAGGGATATCGATATTTGATTCCTTTAATAAAGCAATGGCTGAAGGAGCATTGAATTTAGGCAGGCTATAATCGCAAAGGATGATATCCCATTGCTTCTCTTTGAGAGCTTTTTTCATGGCGGCGGCGGTTTCCACCCGTTTATACACCGGATTGTATCCGCCTTTTGTAAGCTCACGGATTATAAACAGCGTATCAACGTTCGAATCTTCAATAATTAATACACGGAGTAATTGATCCTTCATAGGATTTCCCCTGCGTGTTGAAATGTTAACTAATGACTACCATGACCGATTGATGATTCTTAATCATGGCCATATTACTTATGTATATTAATAAAATATGCTTATTTTTATACTACGTCAAGTTTAATCTCTCCGGGTAATATTC
>PLGI01000162.1 GCA_003139775.1 Syntrophaceae bacterium
ATAAATGAAAAAAACAGTTTTTAGTCTCGCGTTTCTTGTTGGCACACTAGCGTTTCTACTCGCCGCTGTCTCACCGGCGCGGGCGGAATCGATTACTGTGTACAGTAGTCCAGCAACCACTACGGCAGCTTCAGTAGCAGGAACACAAGGAGCTGGTTTTGACCAATCGCTAACGACACAGCTTACTAGTGGAAGTAATCAATCGGTCTATTTATCAGGCCTTACTTTTTCACCGGCTCTGTACAACATTGATGGGACTTTTACCCACATCCCTATAGGGGCTCCAATTGATACCCAAGTGGTTAATCTTCCAGGGAGTGTTTTGGGATATCCTTGGGGGGTGGGGCCCAGTGGTTTTTTCTTGGACACCTTTATGCTGCCGATCAATTTTAGCAATGCCTCTCTCTCCGGGGCAGGCTGCACAGATGACGGCGGTTATGTTTTTCTCAACGGGAATCTTATCAATATTGGCCTATCGGAGTATAACACTACTTACTTTTCAGACAGCACCCAGACTCACTTTGTTGCTGGTATTAACCAACTTGTGATTGCAGATAACAACTTTGGAGGACAACCCAGCGGGGCCGCATTCTATGCAACCATATCATACACTACTGGTGGTGGCCCAGCCCCCGCGCCTGAACCCACCACCATGCTGCTTCTTGGTCTTGGGTTGGTTGGGTTGGCCGGAGTCAAGAGAAAGTTTAAGAAGTAACCCGATTCGGGTTTCTAAAAACCGTGGTTCTTACCATGGGTGAGGAAGGTAGGGTCATAATAGCCCTGCCTTTTTCTTTTCCCATTTATTGATTTACGATTGTAATCTTCAATCTATTACAAATATTTAATTGTAACACTTAGAAGTAATATTTACTGTTGATCTTTCCATCTGTTGCTAATACCATTTCTAAATCAAAGATGATATTGAGGCGGCTAGGCGGAGGCGACGAGGCGTATTGTACATACATTGAGGAAGCCGACAACGACGTCAACAAAAATAGCGCTTTGATCGGATGTGCGTTCCCGTTAGGAGAACGCATAATAAATGAATATTTACATTACCGAGAATTTTCGCCAGTATGGCGGAAACTTCCTTTAGAATTGGTATAAGATTACTTTTTCCCACAGCACACTATATACAATTGAAGGCTGTTCAAAAATGCTCAGATGCAAGGCCCCCGAGTCCTGAGGAGTGAAACGTATTTTACATATGTAGCAACGACGAAAGACAAAGGAAACGCAGCAGACCATGTACCCTTTAGGGTATGGGCGTATTGTAAAGCCTTCGGCTTTTTCCGGCAATGAATACGTTTAACCATTATTGCACTTCCTTGCGGGAATGCGCCCCCGGGCAATAGCCTTCTCAATGGGCTTCGTCCCAGTTTTTGCCCGATGCTATTTCTACTTTCAACGGCACTTTGAGTTTGATTACTTCCTCCATTTCCTTTTTGACGAGTTTCATGACTTCTTCTTTTTCTTTTACCGGCGACTCGACAACAAGTTCATCGTGCACCTGCATAATCAGACGGGCGGCAAGATTTTTCTTCTCGAGAAAATTAGCAATATTCACCATAGCCACTTTAATCAAATCGGCGGCGGTGCCCTGAATTGGAGTATTTATCGCCATGCGTTCGGCAAACTGGCGCACGGAAGGAATCTTGCTTTTCAATTCCGGCAGGTAGCGACGGCGGTTGAGTAACGTGCAGACAAAACCATCCTTGCGCGCTCCTTCCAGAATTCCATCCAGATAAATACGCACTTTTTTATAACGCTGAAAATATCCGTCAATGTAGGCTTGGGCAATTTTCAGGGAAACGCCCAGTTCTCTGGCCAGACCAAAAGCGCTCATACCGTAAAGAATGCCGAAGTTGATAACTTTAGCCTGACGGCGCATATCGGCATTGACCATCTGCGGAAATACGCCGAAAATATCAGAGGCTGTGCGGGTGTGAATATCTTCACCCGAAGAAAAAGCTTCCAACAAAGCGTCATCTTCCGACAGGTGCGCCAGCACCCGCAACTCGATTTGCGAATAATCGGCGGAGATCAACAGGCAATCAGGCGCAGCGATAAAAGCCTGACGGATTCTTTTGCCTTCCAACGTACGGATTGGAATATTCTGTAAGTTGGGATTGCTGCTGGAGAGCCTTCCCGTTGCCGTCACTGTCTGGTTGTAGGAGGTATGAATCCTGCCGGTTTGCGGATTGATCAAAGCGGGCAGCGTGTCAATATAAGTGGACTTGAGTTTGGATAAAGAGCGGTAAGCCAGAATTTCCGCAGGCAGTTCATGGCCGCGGGCAAGTTCGGTTAAAACATCCACATCGGTTGAATATCCATCTTTTGTTTTCTTGCCGGAGGGCAGCTTGAGTTTTTCAAATAAAATTACCTGCAATTGTTTGGGCGAATTGATGTTGAATTTCTCGCCGGCCAGACGAAATATCTTTTCCTCCGAAATTGACAGCAATTGTCCCAGTTCCGTTGACATTTGTTTTAAAATTGATGTGTCCACCAGCACGCCCTTTTTCTCCATAGCGGTGAGCACATACAAAAGCGGCATCTCTACCTCGCGGAAAAGATCGATGGCATTAATTTTTTTTAATTTAGCGGTAAGAGTCGGAGCAAGAGCAAAAATGGCTTCGGCGCGTTCTCCGGCATAGGCGGTCATTTTATCGACAGGCACTAAAGCCAGTGGATAAGTTTTTCCTTTTCCGCCGGCTACATCGTTTGGCGTGGAAACCTGCTGATGCAAATATTCCCAGGATAATTCGGCAAGTTCATAAGAATTTTTGGCCGGATTGAGTAAGTAAGCCGCCAGCATCACATCATACCAAGTTGCATTCATTCGTCTACCTTTGTTGGCAGCGTCATCGGCTCCTCGACGTATGGTACTATACGACTGCGTCGCCTCTTCCTCACCGCCGCGGTTAACTTTTGACTGCGACTTGGTATCCCCGTCTATTGGCGCCTCCCAGTTCAATTGATTGAGATTAACCATTGTTGTTTTTAAATCATGACCGTATTTTTTAATTTTGCTGTTTGATAAAACAGGAGCAAGCGCGGCGAATACTTCTTTTGCCGGCAACTGCGTATGGGCGTTGGTATGACCAAGCGGCACGTAAAAAGCATCGCTGCCGTCGCTTATGGCAATACCAATCAAATCCGTTGGCGGATTTTTTTCCCAAACTACTTCACAGGAAATTTCACTGCTCTTTTGCAGATGGGCAACAAGCTCATCCAGTGCTTTCTTGTCCAGGACCTGTTTATATTCTTTGGCAACTTTTTCAGTATCGCGTTTAATCTCCTGCAGAAGCGAAGAAAACTCAAATTCACTGAAAAGCCGGGACAAAATCTCTTTGTCCGGCTCTTTGATTGCCGCATCCCGCAGATCGAAATCAATTTCAATATCCTTCCGGATGCTGGCCAACTGATGGCTTAGNNTTTATAACTTCCTCGACGGAACCATATTCTTCGATCAGCCGCTGCGCTGTTTTGGGACCGATGCCGGGCACTCCGGGAATATTGTCCGACGTATCGCCCATGAGACCAAGAATCTCCACGACTTTGTCGGGACCGACACCGAATTTCTCTTTTACCGCCGCCACATCATAAGTTTTATCTTTCATCGTATCGATCATGGTGACGTTTTCATCCACTAACTGCATCAAATCTTTATCTCCGGAAATGACGGCTGTCCGCCAATCCCGTTTGCTTGCCTGCTTTGCAAGTGTGCCGATAATATCGTCTGCCTCCACTCCCTGCTTTTCCAATACAGAAATGGACAAACCCCGCACGACATCCTTGATAAAAGGTATCTGCGGGATGAGATCATCGGGCATGGGTTTGCGCGTTGATTTATAATCAACAAATTCTTCATGACGGGCAGTGGGGCCTTTGAGATCAAAAGTCATTACGATATAATCCGGCGTAAGATCACGCAGCAGCTTCAAGAGCATATTGGTAAAACCATAAATGGCGTTGGTGGGAAAACCCTTGGAGTTTGTCAAAAGGGGTATAGCGTAAAATGCGCGATAGATATAATTGCTGCCGTCAACAAGAACTACCAGGGGGGGGTTATTTTTTTCTGTCATGAGTCATCACTTTATAAGGTTTGTAAGATCTATACATCAAAAGATGCATTTATTTTGAATGTTCTTACTGCCCGCATGTCCTGAATATCGGTAACACCGGTTTTCTTTTTAACATCCGCCAGAAACTCTTCCAGCTCCTCGGCAGTCGCCGCGCTGACGGTAAACCAGATGTTGTATTCATTATTGCGACGGTAATTATGAGTGACATTTTTATTGGCGTTCACGATTTGAACAAAGTTATTTATCTCATCATTAGGCACGCGCGCAGCGCAAAGCGTGCTAACACGGCTGAGCTTTGCACCGTCAAATACCGCTCCAATCCGGCGGATAATGCTTTCATCTTTCAATTTTTGAATCCGGCTGAGCGCTTCATCCTCACTTATTCCGCACTTTTCGGCAACGATAAGAAACGGCCTCTCCTCAAGTGGAAATTCCTTCTGTAGAATATTTAATATTTTTTTATCAATCTCGTCCATAACAACAATCTCTTAAAATAGCTTCTAACTTCTGGGTTTGAAGGCTGTTCAAAAGTGCCGAGATGTTAGGCGTGCAAGAAACACATCGCGAAGCGTATATTTTAATACGTTGAGCGATGGGATTTGCAGCGCAACAACGCAGATCGGTACTTTTCAACAGCCTTTAGGTTGATATAAACACAATGGCTCCTCCGCCAAATAATCTCCTGTCGCTTCGTACGCGCGCGCCCGACAACCTCCACACACTTTGATAAATTCACATTTGCCACACTTGCCGCCGTATTTGCTGTAATCGCGCAGATTCCGAAACACTTCCGAATTTTCCCAGATATCGGTAAAGCTCTGCTTTTGAACATTGCCGCAATTCAGTTCTAAGTAACCACAGGGTTGAACCTGGCCTACATGGGAAATGAAGCAAAAGGATATACCGCCTAAACAGCCGCGAGTCATTTCGTGAAAATGTCCAGTTGGTTTTTCGCGTTCTTTTACTTTTCCTTTTTGCTGATGCAGAATGCGAAAGTAATGCGGGGCGCAGGTGGCTTTGAGTTGAATGGAACAATTCAAAGATTCTTGGTGAAACCAAAGAAGAGTTTCTTCATATTCGGCAGCGGTTATTGCTTGATAGGCCAAATCCCTGCCACGGCCTGTCGGCACAAGCAGAAAGATATGATGCGCAGCAGCGCCCAGCTTCTTGGCTAATTCCAGAATATCTTTAATTTGCTTAAGATTGGCTGTTGTGATGGTCGTGTTAATTTGAAATTCCATACCGGCTTCTTTCATCGCGTCAATTCCGGTCATCGCTCCGGCAAACGCGCCCTTCTCGCCGCGAAACGCGTCGTGGCTTGACGCATCCTTGCCGTCAATACTAATGCTGACTCTTTTAATTCCGCTTTGGATCATTTTCTTTGCGGTGACCATATTAACTAAGGTACCATTTGTCGCCATGACCATACGCAAGCCTTTATTTGTTCCGTAGGCGGCAATATCAAAAATATCCGGCCGCAACAGCGGTTCTCCTCCGGTCAAAATTATTACCGGCGATGACACGGCTGTAATTTCATCGATAAGCTGAAAGCACTTCTCGGTAGAAAGCTCTCCCGGATAAGGCCCGCAACTCGCCGCAGCCCGGCAGTGGACGCAGTTTAAATTACAACTGCGCGTCACTTCCCAAGCAATCATCCTTACTTTATCCCCACTCCCTGGAGGGTCGGGGTTGGGGGAGGGTGAAATAATCATAGCATCCTCTTTACTTGTTCAGCAACTTTGCCGCCTCTTTTGCCCAGTAAGTTATGATGATATCCGCGCCGGCGCGCTTGATTGCCGTCAGAGATTCCATCATGGCTTTTTCTTCATCAAGCCATCCCAACTGGGCTGCGGCTTTGATCATGGAATATTCACCGCTGACATTATACGCCGCCAGCGGCAAATCGAATTCCTGTTTGGCGCGGCAAATAATATCCAGATAAGCCAGCGCCGGTTTCACCATGATGATATCCGCGCCCTCACCGACATCCAGCGATATTTCTCTTATCGCTTCATCGGCGTTTGCCGGATCCATCTGATAAGATTTTCTGTCGCCGAATTGCGGCGCGCTTTCGGCGGCTTCACGGAAAGGCCCATAAAATGATGACGCGTATTTTGCCGCGTAAGCCATGATCGGTATATCCTCAAACGCATTTTCATCAAGAGCCTCGCGGATCGCCGCTACCTGTCCATCCATCATCGCCGACGGCGCCACCATATCTGCTCCGGCGCGCGCCTGTGATATTGCCGTTTCTGCCAGCACTTCCAGCGTCGCGTCGTTTTGTATGCAATCTTTTTCCAGCATGCCGCAATGCCCGTGGCTGGTGTACTCACACAGGCAGACATCGGTAATAACCAGAATGTCGGGCACTTCATTTTTAATGCTATGGACTGCCTGCTGGACAATGCCGTCTTTGGCAAAAGCTCCCGTCGCCATCTCATCTTTTTTCGCCGGAATGCCGAAGAGCAAGACTGCGGGAATGCCCAGCTCGTGAGCTTTTTGCGCTTCCTTGGCGATATAATCCACCGACAGCTGGAATTGGCCGGGCATGGAAGTAATCGGCTTTTTAACGCTCTTGCCGGGCACCGCAAAAAGTGGATAGACCAGATCGTCAACACTTAAACTTGTCTCGCGCATCAAACGCCGGAAGTTTTCATTTTTTCTCAACCTGCGGGCACGATATTCCGGAAATTGCATTTTTCAATCCTCCCTTTTATCCCGCTGCAGAAAGCCCTCGGCTACTGCCTGAGGTTGAATGCTTTCTGCCAGCCGCGGTATGTTGCATTTAGGATAAGGAGCCCCCGGCTCCCGCCGGAGCTGCTCCACTTATTTCTTCATCCGTTAAATAACAAGCGGGATCAGGCCCCCAAAGCTCGCCTGCCGATTCCGCTCGGGCGCGGAAGTTACCACCGCAGACGTTAAGCCACAGGCATCCCGCACAGCGGCCGTGAACGTGTTTCTTTTTATCCTTCAATTTCATCAGCAGTTCGTTTTTTTCATCCGTCCAGATTTCGCTGAAAGGCCTGTTACGTACATTGCCTAAAGGCTGATTGCGCCAGAACTGATCGGGATAAACCTCACCGTCCCAACTTACGCAACCGATGCCATTACCGGAGCTGTTGCCTTCATTCATCTGTAATAATTCCAGCACTTCTTTGGCGCGTTCGGGATTTTCTTCTTTCATTTTAAAATACAGATACGGGCCGTCGGCATGATTATCCACGGTAAGGATTTCCGGCTTTTTTCCGGCGTCAAACATCTGTCTTGTCCGCCGCATAATTAAATCAAGCAGCTTGCGGGTTTCTTCATGACTCAAATCTTCTTCACGCAGTTTGGAGCCACGCCCGGTATAGACCAAATGATAGAAGCACAATCTCTCGATGTTTTCCTGATCAAGTAAATCGAACATGGCCCCGACATCGATGAGATTTTGTTTATTGACGGTAAAACGGATGCCGACCTTGATTCCCGCGTCGCGACAGTTTCTGATTCCTTCGATTGCCGCGGCAAAAGCGCCCTTCTTCCCCCGAAATTTGTCATGCGTTTTTTCCAGACCGTCAAGACTCACACCTACATAGGAAAGGCCGATTTTCTGGAGTTTGGCCGCAATTTCTTTGGTAATCAGTGTGCCGTTGGTGGAAATGACCGCCCGCAGTCTCTTATCTGTCGCGTATTGCGCCAGTTCCAACAAATCTTTGCGTAAAAGTGGTTCGCCACCGGAAAAGAGAATAACTGGTGAACCGAACGAAGCCAGATCGTCGATAAGTTTTTTCCCTTCTTCGGTGGTTAACTCGTCGGGATAATCAACGTCGGCGGAATTGGAATAGCAGTGAATACATTTTAAATTACAGCGGCGCGTCATGTTCCAGACGACCACCGGCTTTTTGTCCGCCGAAAATTGCAGCAGGTGTGAAGGCAATTGCCCGGATTGCCGGTTGTAACGCAGGACATCGGATGGCTCCACAGCTCCGCAATATAATTTGGAAATTCCTATCATTTACTTTTCCTTGTTTTCCTTACCGCCGGTTTTCTTCCAAAGTCACGGGTACTTAGTACCCTCCGCTTTGCGGGATTGTTCGACTTACAAATTTCAATGCACTTCGTTTTTGAAATTTGAGTCTCACAATAATCAATCAAGGCCTGAACCAGCCCTTCCATTGTATATTCTTCCTGATGGATATCCACGGATAATCCCGCCCTCGCAGCCGCAGCCGCGGTAACAGGACCGATGCAGGCAACCTTAACGCTTTTGGGTAATGAAAATTTTCTTCCCATAATTTTTACAAAATTATCTACTGTGGAAGAACTGGTAAAGGTAATCACGTCCACTTGATTTTCTTTAAAGAGCGTTCCCAACTCGGTTTTCTTTTTTCCTGAATTTACCGTAACGTAGGCGGTGACGACATCAACCTTCGCGCCTGATTTTCTTAAGCCCTCGGGAAGAACATCGCGTGCTTTAGCCGCCCGCGCAATAAATATTTTCTTCCCTCGCAAATTTATGCCGGAGAAGGATTCCAGGATTCCTTCGGAAATAAATTTCTCAGGAACAAGATCAACCCTGATTCCTTTGCTCTCCACTTGCTGTGCTGTTGCCGGGCCGATACAGCATATTTTGACGCCTTTCAAATCGCGGATGTCTTTATTTTTCGCGAACAGCCGTTCAAAGAAAGACGCGACACCGTTGGCGCTGGTGAATATCAGCCAGTCGTACTTATCTATATTTTTTATCGCGGCATCAAGATCGCGCCAATCCGGCGGAGGAACAATTTTAATAGTGGGGAAATAAAGGGGATTAGCGCCTTCCTTAATCAGCAGTCGCGCCAGATCATCGGCCTGCTTTTCCGGCCGCGTGATTACCACGCCCCTGCCGAAAAGCGGTTTTTGTTCAAACCAGTTTAGCTTATCACGTAGCTCAACCACTTTTCCGACAACGAGAATTGCCGGAGGCGCAAACTTACGTTTCCTTGCCAGCACGGAAATATTGGCCAGAGTACCGGTAAGAATTTCCTGCCGCGGCGTCGTGCCCCAGCGAATCAGTGCGGTAGGCGTCTCCGGCGCTTTGCCATGATCAGTCAATTCCTTCACAATTTTTCCGATATTCTTTACGCCCATGAGAAAAACCAGTGTTCCGATACGGGCAAGTGCCTGCCAGTCAATATCGCTTTTTTCTTTGGTCGGGTCTTCATGGCCGGTAACAAAAGCCACGGTGGAAGTCAAACCTCTGTGCGCTAGCGGAATGCCGGCATATGCGGGAACGGCAATCGCGGAGGTAATCCCGGGGACAATTTCAAAGGATATGCCGCTGGCGGCAAGTGTTTCCGCTTCTTCCCCGCCGCGGCCGAAAATAAAAGGATCGCCTCCTTTGAGACGCGCGACGGTGTTTCCAGCCTTAGCTTCTTTTACCAGAAGGTCGTTAATCTGCCACTGCGACAAGGTGTGGGTGCCGCCCTGTTTCCCCGCGTAAATTAAACGGGCATTATTGCGGGCATATTTTAATAATTCTTTATTGACCAAATAATCGTAAACAACGACATCCGCCACGCGCAGACAATCAACCCCTTTGAGCGTAATTAAGCCCGCATCGCCCGGCCCAGCTCCGATGATATAGACTTTCCTTTGTTTTATTTTTTTATTCATATTATTCAGCACACTAGGTTTAAAAGTTTTTTACCGCCCTTTTCAAGAATTATATCAGCCAGACGTTTGCCCAGTTCTTCCGCTTCGAAAACAGACCCCTGCACCTTATCTCTAATTATACTTGAGCCCTGTGGATCGGCCACAAGCCCTTCCAGCGAAAGTTTATCTCCTTCCAATTTGCCCAAAGCCGCGATGGGCAGACGGCAGCCGCCGCCTAGATGGCGCAGGAAAGACCTCTCCGCCGTTACTTCCGTATAAGTCGGCACGTGATTGATTTTTGCCAGAATTTTCTTGAGTTCATCATCACCGGCTCTTACCTCCAGTCCTAGAGCGCCCTGTCCCACTGCCGGAAGCATAATTTCCACCGGTAGAAATTGCGTGATTCTGTCGGCGAATCCCATGCGCTTCATGCCCGCCGCAGCCACAATAACACCGGCGAGATTTTCTGTTTCTATCTTTTTTAATCTCGTATCCAGATTGCCCCGCAGGGGAATAACCGTAATATCAGGCAGCATAGCTAAAAGCTGAGAAGCACGGCGCAACGATCCCGTGCCAATTCTCGCCCCTCTGGGCATTTGCTCGATCTTTCTGTTATCTTTGGAGGCCAGAATATCTCTTACATCTTCGCGCTGCAGAATCGCGGCAAATTCCAAACCGGCGGGAACTTCGGTGGGCACATCTTTCATGCTGTGCACGGCTAAATCAATCACGCCGGAAAGCAGAGCGTCTTCGATCTCTTTAACAAAGACACCCTTGCCGCCCATTTTAAGCAAAGATATATCTTCCATAATATCGCCGCTGGTTTTGATAATACAAATTTCAACGTTCGCTTCCGGCATTAACTTTTTTATTTTATTGGCGACAAAATTTGTCTGCGTCAACGCCAGTTTACTTCCGCGCGTGCCTATTTTCAAATTCATACAAATCCTAATTCGATTTTTTTAGCCTTTCTTGTCATCTTCGTTAATTCTTACTAATTTACGCACGCTTGTTATAATTTTGTCATTTTCATTAATCCCGGCTAATTGACGCACTCTTTTTATCGATGTCATCCAAACCCAAATGAATATTAGCCAAAAAATAAACGCTAAAATTCTCACCCACCATGGAGCAACCGTTATAAATAAAGCTGATATCCCCAATATAGACATACTTCGATATACAATTTTACTTAGAACTCTTATATCTCGAAGATTTGATCCCCTTTTTTTCGCCCGCCATACTTGAAAGATGTAAGACGATAGCGCAAAAAAAGAACAAACCAAGAAACTTTCTTCAAAAATATTCATAATCCTCCATAAAAATTGAGAATAGTGTTTTCTTGCTCCTTACCCCCCGGTAGCCGCCCGGCTTCGCTTCACCCTTCACGATTCACGCTTAACTATTCCCTCTATTCATCCAAACGGAAAAGACGCCGCACCGTAGCCACAATGTCTTTGGAACTAAACTCGGAACTTTCTTCTTTCAAAGCCGCAACCGGAGTATGCAGTAGCTTATTTACAATAGAATTAACCAGACTATCCACTTTTTCCTGTTCTTCTTTATCCAGCTTGTTCATCCAGCCCGCGGCCTTATCCATCTCCGCCCGCACAATTTCTTCGGCCTTGTTGCGCAGAGATACTATTGTCGGGACTGATTCCTGTTCTTTCTGCCAACTGACATACCTTGTTATTTCCTCTTCCACAATCATTTCGGCTTTAATCGCTTCCTTTTTGCGGACGTTCATATTTTCATCAACAATGTCCTGAAGGTTATCGATATTGTAAAGATAAACATTTTCCAGCGAACTCGCTGCCGGATCAATGTCGCGCGGAACGGCTATGTCAATCAGAAACAACAGACTGTTTTTGCGCTGATGATGAATCTTCCGGATTAAATTGGCGGTAACAATATAGGCGGGCGCGCCGGTGGAACTGATGACAATATCCGCCTCAATCAGTTTTGCTTCCAGTGCGTCGAGCGATGCCGCTTCTCCATGAAATTTTTCCGCCAGAAGCGAAGCCTGCGATAGCGATCTGTTGGCAACTGTTATTTCCTCCGCCCCGTTGGTGATCAGATGCATCCCCGTCAATTCGGCCATCTCTCCGGCACCGATCAATAAAATTTTCTTGCCGGTCAGCGTTCCGAAAATTTTCTTGGCCAATTCCACCGCGGCAAAACTAACCGAAACCGGATTGATCGCGATAGCCGTTTCCGACCGGACGCGTTTGGCCGCGCGAAAAGAGCAGTGCATCAGGCGATTCAAAACAACACCGGTCGCGTTTTGCGCCAATGCCTGACGATAAGCGTCCTTCACCTGTCCAAGAATTTGCGTCTCGCCCATGACGAGAGAATCAAGGCTAGACGCTACACGAAAAATATGGCGCACCGCTTCCTCATCGTAATATTCGTAAAAACATTTTGCCGCTTCTTCCGGTGTCAGACTGCCGCTTAGCGCCAGAAAATCACGGAGGCTATGGACAGCTTCAGCTTCCTCGGTCTCCTCGATGCCGGCAATAATTTCAATCCGATTACAGGTGGAAAGATACAAAACTTCCCCGACGCCTTTTAATGACCGGAGGTGAAAAAGCAAATCTTTTTCCTCCTGACAACCGGCGAATATTTTTTCCCGGACAGCAATGGGCGCTGTTTTATGATTTAAACCTATTAATACAATCATATTTTAAATAAAGTTATGCAACGTTGAAAAACAAAATCGCACACTCCCATAAGATAACAACAGAAGAATAAAAGCAGCGCAAGAGAATACGGCTATACGATAACCCTTCCAGCCAATGGCCAGCCGCTGATGCAGAAGAAATCCATAGATAATCCAACCGGTAAAAGTCCAAATAATTTTTGGATCTGCAAGCCAGCCCGCCTTCCAGCTGAATTCAGCAAAAATCGTCCCGGCAATAACCCCCGCGCTTAAAACGGGAAAACCCCACAGCAGGCAAATATGATTAATCCTGTCCAGATCATTTAACGACGGCAATAATCTGCTCATCCGGCTTAATTTTTTGTGTTTCAGCAGTCTGTTTTGAATTATGAACATGGCACCGGCACAGGAAGCAAGGACAAATAATGCTTCCCCGACAATTGTTAAAAACAAATGCACAGTAATCAACCAGCTTTGCAAATTCTGAGGCAGTAGAGATTTGCCCGAAGCCTCTCCGGCTGCGGCAATCATGAACAGCAAAATAAAAGGAGAAATAAAAGCGCCCAGCGATCTTGTTTTAGTTTTAAATTGCAAGGCAAGATAGGCTCCGCTTACCGACCAAGCACAAAAGGAGAAGAAATCACGCGAACCGAGATTGATCAGCCCGGTGGAATTTATGACTACAAACAATAAATTAACCGTCAGGAAACCGAAGGCGCCGGCTAAAATCCAGGTGGAAAACTTGGCCAGTTTTATTTTTTTAACAAGGAGCGAAAGCAGAAAGCCTGCCGTGCTTATAGCGCAGAGGGCGAAAGCAATCTTAAATAAAATCAGTTCCAGATTAATCAAACTCAATTTCGACCTCCTCGCCGGTAATTTTTTGCACAATCTCCTTCACTTTCTTTATGTCCTTATTTTTAATGGAATCCAGTATGCCCGCCGCAAGCATTGATTCAAACCAATCTTTGCCAATCCCTTCGTTTTTTACCATTTTGACGCGCAAATTTCCCAAGATGTTGAGAAAGATTTTATATTCTTCACCGTATTTTGCTTCCAATTCTTCACGCAGGTGACGGGCCAGCGCCGGACTTTTACCGCCGGTACCTATAGCAATCGCCAGATCTCCTCTTTGCATAAGCGAGGGCAAAATAAAATCGCACCTCTTAGGATCATCAACAATATTTACGGGAATTCCTTTGTTACGGGCATCAAGGGATATTTGGGCATTGGTTTTTTCATCATCAGTAGCCCCGATAACCAAAGAGGCTCCATGAATTAAATCGCCTGAGTATTCGGTGGCAACGTGACTAATCACATCTTTTTCTTTCAGTGCGGCAAGCACAGGCGAAAGTTTTGGGCTAATGACAAACACTTTAGCGCCGCAATCAAGGAGCCTTTCAGCTTTTCTCGCAGCAACTTCACCGCCGCCGACAATGACACAAATCTTCCCCCGAATGTCCAAAAAAATCGGATAATATTTCAAGATTTACCTTCCTGCCGCGACATATTTACTTTGCCAAAACCAGATTAGGAAAGCTATCACGAAGGGGAACAAATTTCAAGGCGGGTTATTGTCATTACCAAAGTATGCCCCTTTCCAGCCTTAGGCGGTAAATAATAATTTTTTGCTTGACACCGCCTCAAAAAAGCGTACAAGGAATAGTTAACTGGTCAGACCACTTACCAGTTAGTTATTCCTTTATGGAGGCATATATGAATCGTTTCTCAGCACCGAAACGACCGGCTGCCCATGCTGAACAGTCACTGATTACTGTGATTCTGGACGGAACCTATTCACCCGGCTCGGTGTTGCCGGGTGAGCGGGAATTGTCTCAGCAATTAGGCATCACCCGTCCCACATTGCGTGAAACACTTCAAAGGATGGAACGTGACGGATGGATCATTATCCGCCACGGAAAATATACGGTGGTCAACGACTACTGGCATGATGGGGGTTTGGGTGTCCTAAACGGTCTGTTCAGATACGGGAAAAAACTGCCGGAGAACTTTGTGACACATCTGCTGGAGATACGCATGAACGTGGCGCCTTATTACACAAGGAACGCTGTCGAACGCGCGCCCGAGGTGATCAAGGATTATCTGGCCGGAGCAAAGGAAATCGAAGATACCGCGAAGGCATTAGCATCTTTTGATTGGATGCTCCACAAGACGCTGGCTCTGAATTCCAGCAATCCGCTTTACACTTTGATTCTTAACGGGTTTACAGAATTTTACCAGAATATGGCGCAGATCTATTTTTCTACCGCGGAGGCCAGAGACAGGTCATTTTGCTTTTACAAGGACCTGATCACTACTGTGAAACGTCGCAATCCTGACGCCGCCGAGAAAATATCACGAATAATGATGAAGGACAGTATTGCCATCTGGCAGAAGACAGAGCGACAACTTAAGTCACGTTTAGAAGTTAAAAGTGCACAAGGAGGCCGATGATGCGACGCTGGAATGGATGGGGAGATACGACGATTGATTATCCGACGCCCGAAGGGGCGACTGAGTTTCTTGAACAATGGGTGGGAAAAACCAGCCCGCCAAAAGATGCTTCGCAGGAAAAAATACTGGCAGGCATTCCACCTTCCAGACTTGCTCAGCATCCTTTGATTTCAATGGATGCCAATGACCGTCTCTACCATGCCCGCGGTCAGAGTATGCCTGACTGGCTGGCCATGCGCAGCGGCAATATAGGAATGTTTCCCGACGGGTTGGCTTATCCGGCAACTGATGATGAGGTTCGTTCCCTGATTCGCTTAGCGACCCAAACGGGTACTCGTTTGATCCCTTACGGTGGCGGCACCTCGGTTGCAGGCCACATCAATCCCCTGCCTTCAGACCAGCCTGTTTTGACCGTAGATATGAGGCGAATGAGTCGTCTTATTAATCTTGACGATGTTAGTAATCTGGCAACTTTTGGCGCCGGTATTGCCGGCCCTGATCTTGAAGCGCAACTCCGCGCACAAGGTTTTACTCTCGGGCATTTTCCGCAATCTTTTGAACTGTCCACGCTCGGCGGCTGGATTGCAACCCGCTCCTGCGGCCAGCAGTCGCTTGGTTACGGCCGCATCGAACGCTTATTTGCCGGAGGGCATCTGGAAACGCCTGCCGGATCACTCGAACTCCCTTCTTTTCCCGCGTCGGCTGTAGGACCTGATCTTAAAGAAATCGTTTTGGGGTCTGAAGGACGGTTCGGTATTATCACAGAAGCAACCATGCGAATTACGCCCCTGCCGGAAAAAGAGGTCTTTCATGCCGTCTTCCTGCCGAATTTTGAATGTGGCATGGCAGCAGCCAGACAAATTGTACAGGCCAGACTGCCATTGTCCATGCTTCGACTGAGTACTGCCACGGAGACGAAAACCATGCTGGCTCTGGCGGGACACCGGAAACTCATTGGCGCTATGGAAAAATATCTGTCCATGCGCGGCATTGGTGATGAGAAGTGCATGCTGATGCTCGGCTTTACCGGTCGCAAGGCCATCGTGCGTGTGGCCAGAAGCGAGGCGCTGGCGATAGCCAGTGGCCATCACGGGGTTCATGTTGGAAAAATATTTGGCAAGCAGTGGCACAAAACAAGATTTCTGACACCCTATTTAAGAAATAATTTATGGGAAATGGGCTATGCGTTGGATACACTGGAAACAGCCACACACTGGAACAATGTCCCTGTAATGATCAAAGCAATTGAAGACTCCCTGCACAATTCATTGGCGAAGATCAATGAGCGGGTTCACGTCTTTACGCACCTTTCCCAGCTTTATCCTTCCGGGGCCAGCATCTATACGTCATATTTCTTTCGTATGGCGCCGGGCGCCGATGAAACGCTGTCGCGCTGGCAGACGCTTAAAGCGGCGGCCAGCAGGGAGATTGTGAAAAACGGCGGGACAATCAGCCATCAACACGGAGTGGGCACTGATCATATTCCTTACATGGCGGCCGAAAAAGGCGAACTCGGCATGGCGGTGATCAGTAGTCTCTGCAAACGATTTGATCCGCAGGGGATAATGAATCCCGGCAAACTGATATTATAGAAAAGAAGATTTTATAAAATAATTTATTGTCACAAGAGGTAACAAAAATGTGGGATAAAAACTGGAGAGATGATTTGTGGTCGAAAATTGATCAACCCTGGGATATCGTTATCATCGGTGGTGGCATTACCGGCGCGGGCATCTTAAAGGAGGCGCGGAAACTAGGGCTTAAGGTCTTGCTGGTGGAACAGCGTGATTTCAGCTGGGGGACATCAAGCCGATCTTCAAAGTTGGTTCACGGCGGTCTGCGCTATCTGAAAGATGGAAACTTCATGCTCACATACGAGTCTGTGCGGGAAAGGAAGCGTCTGCTCGCTGAAGGGCCCGGGCTGATTGAGCCGCTGGGTTTTCTCATTGCCAATTATAAAGGCGACCGGCCCGGCCGCCTCGCTTATAGAGCTGGCCTGGTGATCTATGATCTGCTGGCGACCCAATGGAGTCATAAAGCGTATAGCACAACGGAATTTCAGATGTTGGCACCGCACATCCGGCAGGAAGCACTAAAAGGTGGCCTTTGTTTCGGCGATGCCCAGACCAATGATGCCCGTCTCGTCCTGCGGGTGATCCGCGAAGCCGTTGCCGACGGCGCTTGTGCAATAAATTATGTCCGCGCCGAAACATTGATCCGCGGCAATCAAAAAAATGAAGGGAAAGGTACGTCCGTATCCGGCGTGAGACTTCACGATACTTACCGGAATCGCCACAAAGATATTCAAGCCAGGGTGATTATCAATGCCACCGGCGCCTGGGCCGATGAGCTCAGAGGGCAGGTTGGCGCTAAACCCCGCATGCGTTTACTGCGCGGCAGTCATCTTGTTGTTCCCGCATGGCGTCTGCCCGTCGCGCAATCGGTAAGTTTCCTTCATCCGCTGGATCGCCGGCCGGTATTTATCTTTCCCTGGGAGGGCATCACTCTGATCGGGACAACCGATACGGATCATTCCCGGTCGCTTTCAGACGAACCTGCGATCAGTCCCGCTGAGGTGGCCTATCTTATGGCGGCCGCAGAGGCGCAGTTTCCATCCATTAACCTGAACCTGAATGACATCATATCAACATTTTCTGGCATCAGGCCTGTTATCGGAACAGGCAAGGCCGATCCCTCCAAAGAAGCGCGTGACCATGCTGTCTGGGAAGAGGAAGGATTATTAACGGTGACCGGCGGGAAGCTGACAACATTTCGACTGATTGCCCTGGATGTTCTGAAGTCTGTTCGTCATCGTCTGCCGCAAATGCCAGAGCCTGACAAGTCCATGACGGTATTGAATCAGATGGAGATGGATATTGATTATAACAAAAACGACAGAATAACCGAAGCCATGCGCAGAAGGCTTGCCGGTTGTTACGGGTTGGACGTTCGGGCATTGATAGATGCCGCACAGCCGGAGGAATTAAAAGAAATTCCCACTACGTATACTCTTTGGGCGGAACTGCGCTGGGCTGCACGAGATGAGGGTATTGTTCATCTTGAAGATTTAATGCTGCGGCGCACCCGTCTGGGACTGACATTTCCGGAAGGAGGAAAAGCGCTCCTGCCTGCAATTAGATCAATCTGTCAGGCCGAACTCGGATGGGACAATGTCCGCTGGCAAGAAGAGGAGCAATCCTATTTGTCATTATGGCAGAAGTGTTATAATTTACCGGAGGAAACTATTCCTGACTGGCGGGGGATGTTGAAAAAATAGGCGATAATTATAATTCTAAATCAAAGCACTATTTTTGTTGGCGTCATTATCGGCTTCCTCAACGTATAACCTGAAGGTCACGCGTGTGTAATACGCCTCGTCGCCTCCGCCTAGCCCCGCTGAAGCGGGACAGTTCAACTAACGAATTCCAGTTCACTGCATAACTGTAATTCGAGTTTCACTGCCGCCTCAATATCATCTTTGATTTAGAAATGGAAAAAGACGATATAAATTAAGATCATAATTATAGTGGTATCCTTATCTTTAGTCGGAGCATTCCACACGGTTGCGTCCCCCTTTTTTTGCTTTGTACAAAAATTCATCTGCACGGGAAATCGTTTTTTCAATATCTTCCTGCGTTCGATGCTCTGCCAGACCAATGGAAACCGTAACTCTGGAATCAGGACCTAAGTCCGGGAAGAAACTGTTTTCAACGCAATCGCGAATACGTTCTGCAAACAGTTTCGCTGCCTGAAGATCCGTTTGTGTAAGCACAATCAAAAATTCCTCGCCGCCATAACGTCCGCAAAAGTCCGTTTTACGCAAAATGCTGCGGATAACGGCAGCGAATGTCCTCAATACCTGATCACCGGTCTGATGTCCGTGCGTATCGTTGATTTTTTTAAATTTATCAATGTCCATCATAACCAAAGAAAAAATAGACCCGGTGCGTACGGAACGATTGTTCTCAGATTCAATGAGGTCCATTAGATGGCTGCGATTGTAGAAACCTGTCAGATCATCGTGGATGGCCATTTCCCGGATAACTGTTAAGGACGATTGCAGCTTTTTCCGGCTGACGTTTAACTCCCGGCGAATAGAACTGATCTTCCCTCCTATTAAGGAAACGGAGATTAGGACGATGGCTATCCCGAACCATTGGAAACTTTCTATCTTAGGATTTATGGCCTGCGGATGAAAAATATTCAGCAAAAAGATATCGATCCCATAGGTAAGCAGGGCAAAAGCGCTGACAAATAAGAACTGGCGGGTATAGAGGCGGAAAATACCGAACAGAAGTATAACGATATACATGGATAAAAGAAAACCGCGGATTTCATATATATAATATATTCCATACATCACAACAAGATTGGCGGCACACATTTGGATAAAAGTGAGACTGGGGTCCGACATCCAAAGATTAAGACCCGTACGAAATAATATATATAAAATAATATTGATTGCCAGAATGATAATCCAGAACCCATAAAGCGCCTGCAAGTCCATGATCCCTGCCCAATAGGCGAAATAAGAGATGGAAATATTGAGGATATAGATGGCTAACGCCTCAAAAAAGCGACGGAGGCGAAGAGCCTGCTTAGAATTATCCTTGGGGATGATGGAAAAATTGAAGGCCATTTTAGATACTATTTTTTTAATTGCGTTGATATTCAAAGATCGGCCTTTATGAACCGTAGAATTTTTAATCACAGGTATGAACCCCAAAGCAAGCTTTGGAAATCGGTTTTAAAGCTCACTACAGGATGAATTCCACTTACGCTTCAAACTTCACTGAGCTCGTTTTCAGCGAGTCTCATTATTATCGGTAACCTCCGGCTCCTGCCGGAGGTGTCTCCACTAGATCGGTTTTTAAAGTATGGTTCTCCTGCCGTTGTATCTTTCCGTATCGTAATATTTTTTTACGTCAACCAGTTTTAATTTATTGATAATTTCTTCCAGGGGAGCAGTGGAAATTTCACCTCGCTCCAGACTGACCATGCATCCGAAATTCTCATTGACAATCATGTTGACGGCGGCAATGCCAAACCACCTGGCCATCAGACGATCGTGGGCAGAAGGTGTTCCACCCCGCTGGAGATGGCTCAAGGTAATATGACGTGATTCCAATCCTGTTTTTTTCCCAATCTCACTGGCAACATAATTGGCGACCCCGCCTACCGAGACATGTCCAAAATCATCAATCTGGCTGTCTTTAAGGAATTCCTGCTGTCCTATAGGTTTAGCCCCTTCGGCAACCACAATGATGGAATAATTTATTTCCCGGCCCTGCCGTTCACGCAGAAGCTCACAGACCTTCTCCATATCAAAAAGATATTCAGGTATCAAAATGATATAAGCGCCGCTGCATTCGCCGCCGCGTAGAGCAAGCCAGCCGGCGTTACGCCCCATGGTCTCGACCACAAAAATACGGCTGTGAGAACCAGCGGTCGTCCTTAAACGATCTATTTCTTCCATGATAATATTAACCGCCGTGTCAAAACCCAGCGAATACTCAGTTCCGGTGAGGTCATTGTCGATTGTTTTCGGAATGCCTACCGTTTTGATGCCCATTTTATATAATTTATAGGCAACNNGATTAAAAGGATTTGTCCGCGATGTTCCCAGATTTGTTCCCCCATAACGATCCCAGGTTCGAACGATTTCTTCGTCTAAATGTTTGATGTATCGGGCACAACTCTTCTGATCATCGGGATCAACCTCTACTATGCCTTTCCAACCTTCGACAAGGCCGACAACTTCAAAGGATACGGAACGGTTCGCCGCCATTCTGGAATCAAGGGCGCTTTTTGTGACCCATTTGATCGCTCCGTTTAGCCCGGGACAATCTCCTCCACCCGTTAATATTGCTATTTTCATTTTCATATTTTTTTTCTCCAAAATCATGGAAACTTAAAATACGTTAATTTCGCAAAACATTATTTTTCTCTTTAGCTTTGTTTTGTTGCTTGTACTTAGAAAGTTGTTGATGATTTTGCCTCTTGCCTCATCACAATATAAGAAAAACGCTCTGGTGTGTCAACAATATATTACGTGCAAAATTCGGCTTAATTTCCATCTTTAGTTCATTAAGGATACTTGAAATATTACCGAAAAGAAGCTATACCTATTTTCAAGATTAAGATAGGATTATTTATGACAGAAAAAGAACCGGAAAAGTGGCTGAAGATCGAAATATCGGCTCCTTCAGAGCTCATGGACGCCTTGGGAAATTTTCTCACCGAAACGGGCGCTCAAGGTGTGTTTCAGGAATCATTGACCCCTCAGAACACTGCTGCGGATTTTCCGGAACCTGTAATTGAAGAAATACTCAAAGCCTATTTTCCGCAAGATATCCGCAGCGAAAAAAGAATCGTTGCCGTGCAAAAATATATAGACAGTCTTTATGAAATATTCCCTGACTTTGAGAAACCATCGTTTACAACCGAAATCATCTGTGACCCGGACTGGGGTGAACAATGGAAAAAATATTTTAAGCCCCTACGGGTAAGCAACAATATCATCGTCAAACCAACATGGGAGAGGTATACGCCCTCCAGTCGCGATATTGTCATTGAAATTGATCCGGGCATGGCCTTTGGCACCGGTCAGCACGCATCCACCAGAATGTGCATCGAAGCAATTGAAGATATCATGATGAAAGACCGTTCCATCAAAGAATGGAAAGTTCTGGACGTCGGTTGCGGTACCGGTATCCTCGGCATCACCGCCGCCAAAATTGGCGCTCAGGATGTTATCTGTGTGGATATTGATAAAAAGGCTGTCGAAATTGCCGGCGAAAACGCGGCTATTAATAATGTGGAGAGTTCCTTGCGCATTTCTAATAAAAATGTCGCCACCATTAACGAACCGCGCAATTTAATCATCGCCAACCTTACTGCTAAATTGCTCTTAAATCTCCGCCCACACCTGATTCAACTGCTTTTGCCGGAAGGATACATGATTATCTCGGGCATAATTGAACTAGACGCCAAAAATATCGAGGAACATTTTTCTGCCGATCCTCTTACGACCTATAAAGTGATCACGGAAAAAGAATGGGTCTGTTACATGCTCAGAAAAAAAGCCGCGAACATTTAACGGCAGTGGGCTCCCTCTGAACCCGAATAATATACCTTAAGGATGAAGCCTTGACCATTCCCCGAATATACAGCCCGGATACTTTAGAAAATAAAACAACCTGCGAACTGGGACCGGACAATTTAAAATATTTAAAACAGGTAATGCGCCTTAAAAAAGGCGATAAGATTAATATTTTTGATGGTTTTGGCCGTGAATTTGAGGCTGTAATTAAAGGCTTTTCCACAAAAACAGTTTTTATAGAGCTAGGGGAAATAATCCCAACGGCAATTAAGGAAATCCGCATCACACTGGCTCAAGCTATTCCCAAAGCCGGGAAAATGGATACCATTGTAAAAAGCGCCGCTGAATTGGGAGTGGATGTAATTGTCCCTTTTGATGCCGCACGGTCAGTTGGCCGGATTGCCGGTGAAAAAAGTTCTCTAAAAGTCGCACGTTGGCAAAAGATAGCCGGGGAATCGGCGCGCTGCTGCCACAGCAGTCATATAGCAAAAGTATTTAAAGTATCGTCTTTTGCAGACATGATTGCTTTGGCTTCGGACGATGCTCTGAGATTAATTTTCTGGGAGGAAGAATCTCAAAAAACCATTAAAGATATTTTGAAGGATGAAACCGTTACCGCCGTAAAAGCTTTTTTTATTGCCGTCGGACCGGAAGGCGGTTTTTCCAAAGACGAAATAATCAAAACAAAAGAAGCGGGGTTTATTTCGGTGAGCCTGGGCAAACAAATTTTAAAAGTAGAAACGGCAGCGGCGGCAATAATATCCATAATCCAATATGAAAAAGGCATCTTCGGCCACAGATCACAGGAGGTAAAAAAATGACCATCTACAAATTTGCCGGGTTCTGGCGGCGTCTGGGAGCATACATGGTTGACTGCACAATCATCTTTTTTATCTTTATTATTCTGGTTTCAATCGCATCTCTGGCATTTTTTTCCGGCGCCATTTCCGGAAACAGTAAAAACTTTATTGCCGATTTAGCCGACCCTGCACATTTTTCTTCAATTAAATTTTTTATATGGATTTTTTTTATTTTTCTCTACATTGCTTATTTTACATACTTTCACGGCACAACAGGACGTACTCTGGGGAAAATGTTTTTTGGGTTGCAGGTAGTTTCCGCCGACGGTACGCCCATCTCCTTCGGGATCGCTTTTTTAAGAGCGGTGGGCTACCTGGTTTCGAATTTATTATTTATCTTCCCCCTAGGCTTTATCTGGGCTGCCTTTGACAAAAGAAAGCAGGGCTGGCACGACAAAATAGCCGGTACGGTCGTTATCATCAGGGAGCAGCAAAATGATACCGAGGGCATATCAATCCCCGATAATCTCCCTAAAGAATCAATGACCCAGGCAAGTGAACCACCGGAAAATAATAATAATTAGACGGAGAATAACAAAAGCAATCGGCCAAAAAAGACCTTGACAAAAGAAACCTTATTCTATAGACGATTGCCTTGTTTTACAGGATTAAATTATTCCGGTGGGCCGGTAGCTCAGTCGGTAGAGCATCGGACTGAAAATCCGAGTGTCGGCAGTTCAATTCTGCCCTGGCCCACCATGAA
>PLGI01000025.1 GCA_003139775.1 Syntrophaceae bacterium
GCCAGCTCTCTACTCTACTGAACTCAGCAAGCACTTCTTCATTTGGTCAGTATATTACCTTGACAAACAAACTTAATTGCTTATAGCTTAACTTTAAACAGGCATTATCTTTTCAAAAAAAGGAGGCAATAATGAACAAGAAATTTAGAATCTTATCTGTAATATTTGTTCTTCTGTTTTTGGCAGTTTCTGTTAATGCAGCGCAATTTGTCGGTTCCAAAAAATCAAACAAATATCATTATCCAACCTGCAAGTGGGCACAAAAGATTAATCCTTCAAATCTCGTCAAATTCAATAGTCCGGAGGAAGCAATAAAAGCAGGTTATTCTCCATGTAAAATTTGTAAACCACAAATATCCTCCAAAGCACAAACTAATGAAATTAAACTTGTAAGTGCTAAGACAAACGATAAAGAACAACGTAGGGGTTGCTGCTCTTGGCATAAAGGTGTTTGCGGATGCAGTGGTGGAAGGGCTGTTTGCTGCGATGGAACTTTAAGTCCGTCTTGTGGATGTGATTAAAACAGAAATAAAAAGCAATAAAAGTTATAATCTATGCGCTCAAAAAAATTTCTCTGTAATATTTTCTTCTTCTTACTCCTAATTTCATGGCTAACAGCGTGTATAAATATCCCTGTTTCCCCCACTTCCGACCTCACCCCCAACAAAACACAGACCCAAGTTTACTTCAGTCCCCAAGGCGGATGCACTGAAGCCATTGTCAGCGCGATTGTTCAAGCCAAATCAGAAATACTTATTCAAGCATATTCATTTACCTCTGCGCCGATTGCGAAAGCATTAATCGATGCTCATAAAAGAGGAATTAAGATTGAAGCCATTCTTGACAAGTCGAATGTAACAGCTAATTATAGTTCCGCGACCTATATTTCAAATAATGGCATTCCGGTTTATATTGACGCTGCACATGCGATTGCTCATAACAAGATTATGATAATTGATAGGGAAACTGTTATTACCGGCTCATTTAATTTTACAAAAGCAGCAGAGGAGAAGAATGCTGAAAATCTGCTGATAATAAAATCAAAGGAATTGGCAAAAACATATCTGGAAAATTGGATTAAACACAAGGGACATTCATACGAATATAAAAGAAGGCAGTAGCAATTAATGGCAGAAAAACTTGACCCCAAACAGATTGTAGATTTTAAAGAATTGATGATGTCCGATGTTATTCAATCGGAAGCGCTTATCAATCTTCTGGACAAGAAAGGCATTATCAGTAAACAGGAATTGCTGGAAGAAATGAAGAAGGTGCAGGCTAAAATGATTAAATCCAAAGTTTGAAACGCAACAATTGATTATTAGCCTTCTGTATGACAAAGAGCAATGGCATGAACTTTTTTAACACCAGCTCCTTTAAGATGACGTGCAGCCTCTTGCATAGTTGCACCTGATGTTATGACGTCATCTACTAAGATAACTTCACGTCCTTTGGCAAGTCCTATATTATCTGCACAAATAGCTCCGCGAATACGTGTTCTTCTTTCAAATGAATTAAGACCCCTTAACTCAAGGTTAGTATCTATAAGTTTAAGAGCAAATTGCTCATATGGTAAAGCAAGGTACTTCTGTATACCTTTGGCAAGTATATCAGGAAAAGACCATCCTCTATTAATATATCTATACGGATTAGGTGGTATCGCCACTACTGCATCAGCATAAGATAAAATATTGGTCATGTCATGTATAAAGCGACACAAAAAAGCGGATGACAAACCATGAGCCGCCTCTATATCTTCTTCTTCAATCTCATGCATTTTTTTATCTATTCGTAGCAATTTACTCCATGGTGAGGATTGTTTAGATCCTCGTGAATAATAAGCGCTGCATGCCCAAACACTTTCAACCTCTGGTTTCAGTTGATTAATATTAAGGCGTACGGGGCGATCAGTTACTGAGTTCATAGTTTCCCAAATATTATCAGCCATCAGCGGCTTTCTCTGACGGGCTAAGCTTAAACGTTTTTGTAATAAATAATCATTTGTTTTTGAGCAAGCCACTTCCAGATAATCAACAGCTTTGCCCCAATTCTTCTTTCCTAGTAATGTTTTTGCGTATGAATATGCTACATGACATTCCAGTTCTTTTGGACGCTTGTTTGAAGGAATTCTTTTAAGCCAATCCATGGCCTCAGCAAAATTGCCATTTTCTGAGGATTGGTATGCGTTTTTTAAAGCAAAAGATTCTAATACATCTGTGTTCATCGCAAAATTATCTCACACAGTTATTTAAGTTTAAAGGAGGAGGATGTTATATGATTCCAATCGATACTTTGTATATAAAATTAATGTTCTAATAACTCTGAAAACTTATTTATCACTTTATATGCGTTTTCTTGATTTGGTTGCTCATATCCATAGGATACCCAAAAGAATCTAACGCCTGCGGCTCTGGCTGTCATTGCATCTACAATGCTGTCTCCCGCAAAAACAGCACTATTGGCATCAGTATTAAGTTTACAGAGTAAAATATCTAAAACCATTCCATTTGGCTTATGGACCTTACAGTTACTTGCATCTAAAACTGTGTCTACCAGTTCATTTAATCCGGTTTCTTCTAGAAGTGGTTGACAAATCCAAGCTGGCAAATTTGTAGCAACCCCTATTTTAATTCCCCTCTGCAAGGCCAAAGACAAGGTTTCACGGACAGTATGTTACTGATCGGTGCTATAG
>PLGI01000066.1 GCA_003139775.1 Syntrophaceae bacterium
CACGGCATACCCTACAAATCAATTATATTCATGAAATTATATCATACACCCGACAATTAATATAGCAGCGGTCAGAATACCATTTAACTATGGCATACGACATCGCTAATGAGCCAAACAAAGACTTGACCTAATGCTTTTTTATTTGCTTACTCTTTTATCAAGTATTCAATAATACACCACGCAAAACTACTCCCTTACAGTCGTTCTGATAAGGTAGTCGTCGCAATGACCTGACTAAACAGATTAAATAGGGAAATTAAGAAACAATTGTACTCCTGCCAATTACACTAAAATCGGTTTAATAAGAACTTCCTTCCCCCGATGTTGAATATTATAATAACACTATTCATTTTTTTTAAAAGAGGAAATTACACAGGATCATTTGTTACAAGGAAGAAGTGTTGCAGTTGTGATTTTCTGGGGGAAAATTTATGTCCAGAACCCTATCGGCCAAATCGAAACCGTTGCCTGAGATAAATCGAGGGGGGGGGCTGCTTATCTTATTATTCCTTTCCTATCCTGTTCACCTGCTTTAAGCAGACATTTATAATGATTTGGATTACCATTCATCATTCTATCATAGGCATTCTCATTCTTTCGTTCAATCAAGCAACCGTATGAGTTGACAAGCTTAGCTAAGGAGTCCAACTTGTCAGCGCCCGAGCCACCTTTCTTCTCCTTGATGTCCTCGCATACGCGGTCTATTGCAGCTTCAAAATTCTTTATGACTTTTCTCGTACTCATTTTATTTCTCCTGATTCTCTGACTTTTACGTCCAGTTTGTTCTTAGCAATCCGGTTGTCTGTTGGTTTTTTGTTATGCGGCGAATTATTTCTCCAACTGAAGTTTTTTAATATCCACATGCTCGCTGATCATCTTTTCAATTAGAGC
This sequence comes from Syntrophaceae bacterium, assembly GCA_003139775.1. Taxonomy (GTDB): domain Bacteria; phylum Desulfobacterota; class Syntrophia; order Syntrophales; family Smithellaceae; genus Smithella. The sequence goes on from PLGI01000066.1 coordinate 895, forward strand.
GATTTTTTCTTTATCATCTTTTGTGGGCAGCGCCTCCAGAGCGTCTATTTGTTTGGCCGTCTGGTAGGAATCCAGAGAAACTAAAAGTAAGGGAATGCACATCTTTTCGGCCTTGGCAATAATATTAGATTGCGGCAAAATATTATTCGTCAGGACAACAGCTGTCGACCGGCTGTCTAACGCCGCAACGATCATGTCACTGCGGTCGCCGCTGGTGATAACAATTTTGTTTTTCATTTGGAATTCAGGTTCTTTGCAAGCGGCGCTTACGGAAACCGAGCCGATAAATACATTCTCCACTATGCCGTTTAAGTTATTTTCTCCCGCAATAATTTTGGCAAACAACCGCTCAGCCAGATAGTTCACGGAGAAGAAAGGCAATTCTTTGTAATAGGGAATCACGCCCAACACGTTTACGTCCAATTGCTTTATTTTGGGCAGGTAAATATCATTGAATTCACTAATGTTGGCGACCTTATTGATGATGATGCCCCGCAGCGTTACTTTTTCCATTTGGACACGTTTCTTTAAAAAGGTAATGTCGTCGAAAATTGTATCCTCATTGCCGCTGGCCACTACCAGTAAACCAGCGTCTAAATATTGCGCCAGAGAGAGGGCATCCAGATAAACGGATGAGCCATAGGTGATATCTTTTCCTGCTTCGATAAAAACGATGTCTTTATTATTGCCGGCATTGGACATAAGCTCAAACAACTTTTGCTTGGTCATTTCTTCATCCAGCATGGACATAAGCTTGGAAGGATGAAAACCGATACTCATAGTTTCACCGCTTTCTTCCATGCCAAAGATATTGGCTATCAAAGCGGCATCATAATCCCACAACTTCTTTTTACGGTAAATCAACCTTTCACCAAAGGGCTTCATATATCCGGATTTTTTATTCAATGCCTTGGCCAAGCCAATAATAACGCTGGTTTTACCCGCGCCCTGTCGCATTGATGTGACAACTAGCTTATCCATTTATTTCACCTCTCTTCTCTTGAAAGTATTATTCTTACGTCCACGGCCCTTGCGCCCATACCTTGTTCATAAAGGACAAGAGGATTAATTTCAATATCGGAAATTCCTTTGCAATTGCGTATTACCGCTCCGATCTTGATTATTGTATCCACAAGAGCGTTTATATCACGCGTCTTTTCACCGCGTACTCCCAAAAGCAAAGGATAAGAGCGAATTTCTTTGATCATCGCCATTATCTCCCGTCTTCCCAGAGGAGTGGCACGGAAAGAAACATCCTTCATTACTTCCACGTAAATGCCGCCTAAACCAACCATCACAGTCGGGCCGAAAGAACCGTCGATTCTTGCCCCGACAATCATTTCCGTTCCGGGTTGGACCATTTCCGATATTTCCACGCCTTCAATGACTGCGTGGGGTACATGAGCGCGGCAATTTCGCATAATTGCTTCGTAGGCGGAAATTATTTCCTCGTCATTTACCAGATCAAGAGCGATACCACCGGCATCGCTTTTATGCAAAATATCCTTGGAAACAACTTTCATGACTACCGGATAACCAATTGCTGCGGCGCTTTTGACAGCGCTTTCGATATTCACGGCAATCATGCTTTTAGGAACAGCAATGCCGGTAACTCTCATCACCTCCTGCCCTTCATGTGAAAGTAAAAAAGACCGGCCTTCTTGGCGGGCATTGTCAACGATATCGTCAACAGCCGCTACATCAAATTTAAAATCGGCAACTTCATCTTCTTTTTCTTCAGCATATCTTTTATAGGAATACATTGCGCCCAGAGCCGCCACGCCTTCATAAACATCATTATAAACAGGAATATTTTTCCGGCGCGATTCTCTGGCATATTCATCCACTGTTTCACCGCCCAGTAAACAAAAGACAATGGGCTTACCGGCAGCTTTAAATTGCCGGTAGTTTTGTTCTACGGCCATGTCCAAATCTTTATGGGTAAAAAGGGAACTTTCACAAAACACGCCGATTACGGAATGAATTTCAGGATCATGCAGTGCCGCGTTAAAAGCTTTTACGTAATCTTCAGCTTTGGCCTGACCGGTTATATCTATCGGATTTTTTGTCGAGCCGAATTCCGGTGTGGCCGGCGAAAAAATTGTTTTTAAATGGTTAGAATCATCATAAAGGATTATATCATACTTTTCGCAGGCGTCAGTGGCCATAACACCGGCACCGCCGCCATTGGTAATGATGACCGTGTTTTCACCCGCCGGCAGGGGATTGTTGGCAAGAAACTTGCTCCACTCAAACGCTTCCGTCATATTTTCCGCCCGTAGCGCCCCGCATTGCTTGATTACATCATCAAACACGGTGTCGGAACCGGCCAGCGATCCTGTGTGCGATGCCGCCGCCATAGCTCCCCGCGTTGACCGTCCCGACTTGATTATGACGACCGGTTTTATTTTAGTGGCGCGCTTAAGTGTTTCAACCAGCCGTTCGCCTTCGTGCACTCCTTCCATGTAAATGAGAATAACTTTTGTCCTGTCTTGAGCGATCATGTATTCTATAAGGTCACCTTCATCAACATCGGCTTTATTTCCCACGGAAACAATTGCCGATAGGCCGATATTGCCGACGGTGGCTTGTCCAATCATGACCACACCTAAAGCGCCGCTCTGGGTAATGATGCCCAGATTGCCGGAAGGAATAACACTGCCGGTAAAAGTCGAGTTTAACGATACCTCTGCCGTGAAGATGCCGAAAACATTCGGTCCCAGAATGCGCATTCCTTTTTCCCGGGCGGCTTCAACCAGTTTTCTCTCTTCTTCTATTTTACCAATTTCGGAGAAACCGGAAGTTATCACAATAGCGTATTTTACGCCTTTGGCCGCGCATTCTTTTACGGATTCCAGAACAAATTTTGCGGGAACCGTAATACAGGCGATATCAATTTCATCCGGGACATCTAAAACACTTTTGTATGCTTTAATGCCTTCAATTTCTCCGCCCTTGGGATTAATCGGAAAAATCTTATTCTTATAGCCGCCTTTAATAATGTTGCTTATTACAGCATTGCCGATTTTTCCCTTATTGCTGGAAGCTCCGATAACGGCAACTGACCGCGGCTCAAATAAATATTTTATATTTTGATCTTTAACCATTAATCCACCTTTTACAGCAGCTCCAATATTTTAAAAAATAATTCTTATTCCTATAAAATCTTTTTCATGTTGACATCCCTTCTGTTCTTCTCTATACAAAATACAAATTTTTTGCTGACTTAGTGAAAATTTAGAGTTCTTAACTGGTCCTCACTATAACATAATTATTATGGATATAATCATTAATTTTATAGATTTTTTTGTTCACCTGGATAAATATCTGCCGGTAATTATCCAAAGTTTTGGTATTTGGGCGTATGTTATTGTGTTTTTAGTTATTTTCTGTGAAACAGGCCTCGTGGTTACGCCAGTTTTGCCCGGCGATTCGCTTTTATTCGCCTTGGGAGCTTTGGCTGCGCAGGGGGCCTTGAATATTGAAGTTTTATTGATTTCGCTTTGTATTGCCGCCATTTCCGGAGATACTGTCAATTATTCGATAGGACATTTTATCGGACCCAAAGTTTTTCATTATGAGGACAGCCGCTTTTTCAAAAAGGAATATCTTCTGCGGACGCATCAGTTTTATGAAAAACATGGTGGGAAAACGATCATAATCGCCCAATTCATGCCGATTATCCGTACCTTTGCTCCTTTCGTGGCCGGTGTTGGCGCTATGACTTATTCTAAATTTATTTTGTTTAATGTCACCGGTTGCATCACGTGGGTCTGCCTTTTTCTTCTGAGCGGTTATTTTTTCGGCAATATACCTTCCGTGAAAAGTAACTTTACCATTGTAATTATCGCGATTGTCATTATTTCAGTTATGCCGGGAGTTTTTGAATACTGGCGGCAGTGGCGTAATACTTCTAAAAAGAAAAATTAAAAACGAGGAAAAACATGAGAAGAAAATTTATTGCCGCTATCGCTATTTTGGCGTTGATTTTTCTGACGGCTGCTTCAGTTAATGCCAAAAATATTATTAAAATCGATAAAGATATTAATATCGGCAACGATCAGATAGTAAACAATGCCGTTGCCATTGCCGGTCAAATAACCGTCAGCGGACTGGTCGAAAATAATGTGGTGACTATTGGCGGTTCTATTGTGCTTACCAACTCGGCGGTTGTCCGTGGCGATGTTATCTGTATCGGCGGTGTTGTTGTTCAGGGAAATGGCGCCCAGGTTTTTGGCAACATCACCGAAATGAACTCATCAAACATTTCCACTATTGTTGCTTCTGCTTTTCATGGGGATATGGATGCCTGGTCATGGCTTGTCGATATTATTAAAATTTGTTTTTTCGCGATGATATTTACGTTAGCATTATTGATAACTATTTTATTCCCCCGCCCTTTAAATGCTATTGCTGATTCAATTCAAGGCAATAAAACAAAAACTTTTTTTTGGGGCTTTCTGGCAACCCTGATGATAGCGCCTTTTTTTATGTTGCTGGTGTTCTCATTTATCGGCATCCCTTTAATACCATTGGCCTTCGCCGCTATATTATTGGCGTTTATGTTTGGCTTTATTGGCGTAAGCGCGCTTCTGGGAAATTTTGTCTTGACAAAAATTTTTCGCCGTCATAAAAAATCTTTAACTCGGGAAACTCTGCTGGGTTTGATTTTATTGTGGTTTATTGACTGGATACCTTTTTACATTGGCACAATTATCAAGACAGTTGCCATAACAATTGGTTTTGGCGGAGTTTTTCTGGCTCTTTTTCGTCACAGACATCACCATGCAGAGCCACCGCCAATTACTGGAGACCATGTGGAATCCAATATTGTTTAGCTTTTTTATGAAACTCCAAGTGAATTTTTAATCCTTTTTCACTTGATGGTTAATCATTCTATTTCCTATTCTCTGCAAATCAGAAAAAGGATTGCTGCCTGAGGGCATTCTTATAAAATAAAATTATGAGAAGGAGACTCACGATGAAATTTGAAGATGTGAAAAAAATTACGATGATTGGTGCGGGAGCTATGGGAAGCGGGATTGCCACCTGCGGTCTTATGGCAGGTTATACCGTAACCCTGCGGGATATCGAACAGAGATTTGTTGATAGCGGCGTTGCCGGCGTCAAGAGCAGCCTTGCCAAATTCAAAGAGAAGGGAAAAATAACACCGGAAGTTCACGATGCTGCTTTGGCAAAGCTGATTCCCATAGTTGACCTTAGAGAAGCGATAAGAGATGCAGACTTCATCATCGAAGCTGTTCCCGAAAAATTGGAAATCAAACAGAGCGTAATGGCTGAACTGGACAAGTATTCCCCGAAACACGCTATTCTGGCATCCAACACTTCGAATATCAGCATTACCGACATAGCCAAAGCAACCGGCAGACAGGATAAAATCATTGGTTATCATTTTTTTAATCCGGCCGTTCTAATGAAACTGGTGGAAATCACTAAAGGCGCTAAGACCTCTGACGAATCAGTCCAGATAGGCTATGAACTGGCTAAAAAATTGAAGAAAGTTCCGGTAATCGTGCATAAAGATTCGCCCGGTTTCATTTTCAACCGCATCAATGAACCTGCCACGCTGTTATTGTCTCTGATTCTGCAGGATGGACACCCCACTCCGGAAGAGTTCGACGCGGCAATGAAACCTGCTATGCCCATGACCCCTTTTGAGCTTATGGACTACGTCGGAATCGACATCGCTTATCACAGCCTTGATTATTTCGCGAAAGTCCTCTCTCCCGAATACAAACCCTCCGCGGCTATGGACGCTATGATGAAAGCCGGTACACTGGGCAAAAAGACCGGTAAAGGCATTTATGACTGGTCTGCCGGAAGACCAACTATTGATCTGGCTAAAGCAACCAAGGAATACGAAATCAATCATTTGATCGCTCTTCAAGTTAATGAGGCGACTAAAGTTCTGGATGAAGGCATCGCCGAAAGCGCGGCTGAAATTGACCTGGCCGTAGGCAATGGCGGAGGCTCTCCGTTCGGTCCCTTCGCGCTGGCTCAGATCGTCGGCTACGATGTTCTGGTGGAAAAACTGGAAGAACTCTACAAAAAATTCAAGCTGGAAGTTTTCAAACCAACAGAATTAATGAAAAAAGGCGATATCAAAGTTTGATAACACCTGAATTTGTTAATTAACGAAGCACAGCTCTGAATATAAGAGGGCCGTGCTTTTTAAATGACACTCGCTGAAAATGAGTGAAACGAAATTTGAAGCGCAAGTGGTAATGAAATTTGTTAGTCGAATTATCCAATAACCTTTGGTTATTGGGAATTATTCCCGAAGCGCAGTAGTGAGTCCCCAATTTCAGAAGCGTAGCGTAATGAAATTTGTTGGACGAACTATCCCGCCAATCTACGACGTGTCGGGATTGGCAGGGGCGGAATGGGATATCTTTCCTTTGACAAATTCAATTTCAATCTGGTATGCCCATAGAAAATTAAAACTCAAAAAGGAATAAACATGGCCGATCAATTAAAATTTAAAGAAATCTATTCTCAATCCATCAATCAGCCGGATATTTTCTGGGGAAAAGCGGCAGAGGAGATCCATTGGAACAAGAAATGGGATAAGGTTCTCGACGACAGCAAAAAACCTTTTTACCGCTGGTTTGCCGGAGGGGAATTAAACACCTGCTACAACGCTATTGACTATCATGTTGAATCGGGACGCGGAGAACAGGTGGCGATTATTTATGACAGCCCGGTAACAAACACTGTTCAAAAAATTTCGTATAAGGAATTGCTGGACAAAGTATCGAAATTCGCCGGTGTCCTCGGCACGCTTGGCGTCAAAAAAGGCGATACCGTCATCATCTATATGCCCATGATACCTGAAGCCGTGGTCGCCATGCTTTCCTGCGCCCGCATCGGCGCGGTTCATTCCGTTGTCTTCGGCGGTTTTGCTCCCAATGAACTGGCCATCCGCATCGACGACGCCAAGCCGAAAGTCATTATTTCAGCATCCTGCGGCATCGAAGGGAAAAAGACTATTCCCTATAAACCGCTTCTTGATGAGGCCATAAAATTAGCCTCCCATAAACCGGAAAAATGCGTCATTTACCAACGCCCACAGGTGCAGGCGGAATTGACAGCGCCGCGCGATCTGGATTGGAATGCTCTAATGAAAGACGCCAAACCGGTGCCCTGTGTGTCCGTCGCCGCGACTGACCCTCTTTATATTCTTTACACATCAGGAACAACGGGCAAGCCGAAGGGCGTCGTGAGAGATAACGGCGGCCATGCCGTGGCCCTGAAATGGTCTATGAAATATATTTATGATATTAAACCGGGCGAAGTTTTCTGGGCCGCATCCGATGTCGGCTGGGTTGTCGGCCATTCCTATATCGTCTATGCTCCTCTGCTTTATGGTTGTACCACCATCCTTTATGAAGGGAAACCGGTCGGAACACCGGACCCGGGCGCTTTCTGGCGCGTCATTTCCCAGCATGGCGTCTCCGTTCTGTTCACGGCGCCTACGGCTTTCCGCGCCATCAAGAAGGAAGATCCTAACGGCGACTATCTGAAAAAATATGATATCGGTTGCCTCAGATACTTGTTTCTGGCGGGCGAGCGTCTCGATCCCGACACCTATCACTGGGCAAGCGACATGCTGAAGATTCCCGTGGTCGATCACTGGTGGCAGACTGAAACCGGCTGGCCCATCGCCGCCAACTGCATGGGCATCGAGCCTTTCCCCATCAAGGCTGGCTCACCGACGAAGCCGATCCCCGGCTATAACGTGCAGATTCTCGATTCCGACGGAAACCAGCTTCCCGACGGCGAGGAAGGTGCCGTGGTAATCAAGCTTCCCCTTCCCCCGGGATGCCTGCCCACACTTTGGCAGGATGACAAACGTTATCTGGAATATGTCACGGAAAGGCCGGGCTATTATGTGACGGGCGACGGCGGACGTTTTGATCAGGATGGTTATATCTTTATCATGGGACGCATCGACGATGTCATCAACGTCGCGGGGCATAGGTTATCCACCGGCGCTATGGAAGAAATCGTCTCCAAGCACAAGGACGTGGCGGAATGTGCTGTTTTCGGCGCGGAGGATCAACTGAAAGGGCAAGTTCCCGTGGGATTCGTCGTGCTGAAAGCGGGCGTGGATCGCAAGCCGGAAGACATTATCAAGGAACTTGTCCAGATGGTTCGCTCCGAATTAGGTGCGCTGGCCTGCTTCAAAGAAGCCGCTGTAGTAAAGGCATTGCCGAAAACGCGATCGGGGAAAACCCTGCGTGCCACCATGCGCAAAATAGTTGACGGCAAGGATTATGTGGTGCCATCTACCATTGACGATCCTTCCGTACTCGACGCCATCGCTCAATCGGCTAAGACGATTGGCTACGGAAAAAAATAAGACTTAAAAATCATAGGGCGCACTTCCTGAGCGCGTCCGACCCTTTATTCTTCCCCCTTTTTAAAGGGGGATAATTCGACTAACAAGCTTCAGTTCACTACGTTTCTGAAGCTTGAGTCTCATTAAATCTCCCTTAACCCCTCTTTAGGAAAGAGGGGAATAACTCATTCAAATCTTAATCCATAACTTTCAAATATTCAATGCGTTCAATCAATGGCGGATGAGAATAATAAAACCAGACATACAAGGGATGGGGATGCAGATTGGACAGGTTGTCTTTGGCTAAGCGTTTGAGAGCATTAATCATGGGCTCGGAAGTTCCAACCAATTCCATGGCCATTTTATCGGCCTCACGTTCATAACGACGCATGATCGCCGCGCCAATGGGACTTAAGAAAAATCCGGCGCAACTTAAATAAAGCGAAACCAAAAACAAACCGGCATAGACAGGCGTATATATCAAGCCGAACGTACTGTAAAGCGGCGGCCAGTTCACGATCAGATAAGTAAAATAGAGAACAGCAAGAGACGCAACGATCATAAATATTAATTGCTTCAGAATATGTTTCTTTTTCCAATGGCCAATTTCATGCGCGAGCACTGCCAGTATTTCTTCCGGCGAATGAGAAGCCAACAGCGTGTCATACAAAACAATGCGCTTGGTTTTGCCGATACCCGTAAAATAGGCGTTGGTATGTTTGGAGCGTTTGCCCTCATCAACCTGATAAATTCCTTTGGCCTTTAATCCCACTTGCGCCATCAATGCTGTAATTTTTTCTTTAAGCGACTCATCCTTGATGGGTTCATACTTATTAAAGAGCGGCGCGATGACCACCGGGTAAAGCCACATCAGTAAAATTTCGAACATGGTAAAAAATACCCAGGCCCAAAACCACCATGTACCAGGCAGATAAAGAATAAAAGCCATAAAGGCGGCAAGCATAAATCCCATTAAGACAGCAGAAATAATCACGGACTTGATCAGATCGGTAAGCCAGAGACGCCAGGTGATGGTGGAAAAACCGTATTTTTTTTCCAGAACAAAAGTATCGTAAATATCAAAGGGAATTCCGGCAACACCGCCGATTGCCGCCAGCACCCCGAAAAAAATCAGCGCCTGCAAGATTAAGTGCAGATGCAATCCGGCCAGTTTGCCGACAAGTACCGGCAGTAAAAGAAACAATATAGCAAGCTCTATTATATCCTCGGCCAAATTTTCCTTGGTCTCCAGACGCGAGTTGTCATAAGTATAGTCCACCATTTTGGCCAGAGTTGCTTCATCAATGACGCCCTGAAAAACAGGCGGAATCTCTTTGCCGTGATTGCGCAAATTACTGATATTGAGCTGCTGTAAAATATAACGCCAGATTATCCGGCCGAGAAACAAAATTAAAAATAAAACCAAAAGTGTCTTTTCCATAACCTACCCATCTTTAAAATGTAATACCCTCGTTCGGTCGAGTCTTTTGGACTCGACCATTCATCCTTACAACATACTTATATCATCGACAGTCAAGTCAAAAATACTTGTCTGAACTGGGGTGTTCTCCTTAATAGGCGTCTTTCCTCTTCACTATATCCATGCTGAAAATCAATATTTGTTTTTCAGCAACCTGATAAAACAAACGATATTCTCCGATTCGATACCGGTAACCATCTTTAAATTCACCTTTGAGTTTCTTGATATTTTTGCCAAAGAAAGGATTGATTCTTAATTGGGGATAAACGTATATTGTAATTTTACTATAAATTTTACTGATTTCTTTTTTAGAAATGGAACGCTGAAATGTTTCCGTCTCCGCAATTTCAAATCTATTTAGCAATTCGATATTTCCCCTTCTTAATATCTTCCTTTGCCTTCCTTAATGATGAAACCAGCTCCTTGTCCTTCAATATCGCGGCCATTTCATGATCATCAACAAATGCTTCTTCAGTCACATGGGAAAGAGTGGCATATTCGATAAAGTTTGATATTGACCGCCTTTGCGCCTGAGCCGCTGTCCTGAAGATGTCATACGTATCATCATCTATTCTCAATGTTATCGTTTTACCCATAATCCAACCTCTTCATTTTTATTCAATTATAAACTATTTGCCGCATTCAATCAAGCATCTTTTTTTTAACTATCTTATCCTTATGGGAAATATGGGGGAGGATGATTCATACCTGTTATTTTTTATAAATTTCCCGTCAGCGGCCGAGGTCTCTTTGATTTCTTGTATTTAATGTTACAGGCCAAGAGTTTTCCTCAACTCTTTTCCGGAAATAACTTCATCTTCGGATTTCTTAAACGGTCAATGGCAATCCGTAAATCGGCAAAATCTTCAATATATGCTTCCAATGCCTTTTGGATATGGAAAGAACGCGGCCTCCCCGTTTCTTTCGCAATTTCGTCAGGAAGACAAATAGATACTGTAGATCTCATAATACACCTATTTATTAATCGTGTGCATTGTATACGATTTATGGCATGCATGCAAAAACTATATTTTCAAATCACATGGTCACCAAAAACTTGATGGATTTAATTCTACAATAAATTCCATAATGATCCACAATATCTGGAATGACGCACTATCCATCTTGCGGCCAAGATTTCCTTGACATATAAAACCATTGCTGTTTATAACTTCATCGACCTGATTCGTTTGTTGTGCTGGTCGCAGAGATTGTGTCGTAATAGGGAAAAATATCATTTCATTTCATATCCTCCGCTGGCGGAGGTGTCACGAAGTGGCGGAGGTGGATAAAGGACTTCCAGCCTGTAACTTGGACGAAATTACGACTCCATTGCACATCCACCCCCTTAATCTCCCGCCAGCAGGAGACACACAAAATATATCCGGTGTGACGGGCTGACTAAGCGACATCACATATTAATAAGATAACCCCAAGAGGAGGAATATATGGCAGAA
>PLGI01000071.1 GCA_003139775.1 Syntrophaceae bacterium
GAACTCTAACTTAACTTGTGGTAAAAGTATTTGGGGCAGATCAACCGCATTTGTTTTGCCACGGCTGGTACCTCGTAGCTTAGTTAATTTTGTTGCGTATCAATTAATATAATAAAGCCTCAAAAAAGGAGAATAAAATAATGAAAGTATATGATCTGTTTTATAAAGCAAAAGCTCCCAAAGGCATCAAGAAAAAGAAAGCATACATCGTTGGCGGAGGCCTGGCAGGATTGGCGGCGGCGGCTTTTCTGGCAGACGATATTCATATGCCGGCCAAGAACATCACTATTTATGAGAAAATGAACGATGTCGGCGGTTCAATGGACGGAACCGGCAACGCCATGAGAGGTTATCTTTGCAGAGGAGAAAGAGAGCTGGAGCCCTTCATGGAGTGTCTGTGGTACCTTTGCAGCAAAGCCCCGTCTTTACGGCATAAAGGCAGAACTGTTCTGGATGATGTCGTGGACTTTAATAAAGACGAACCTATTCACTCGGAATACCGCATCATCGAAAAGTGTGGCAAAGTTGCTGATTATCACAACTTTAAATTGGATGCTGAATGCAGTACTTTGGCGACGATGCTCTTGTACGCTCCAGAAGAAACACTCGAGGGGTTGGCTATTCAAGATTATTTCCCGCCCCGGTTTTTTGAGTCCAACATGTGGTATTGCGTTTCCACGATGCTGGCGTTCAAAAAATATCACAGCGTCATCGAAATAAAAAGATATTTCCGAAGATTCACACATTTGGGTCCGGAAATAGACTATCTACATGGCATTCTGCACACAGACCTGAACGAATATGATGCCATAATCAACCCGATCCTTGTCTGGCTTAAAGGACTGGGCGTCAACATTATCATTGATACCGAAGTGACGGATATTGAATTGACCAAGGACAACAATACTGTTCAAAGCCTGGAATTTCTCAAAGCGGGTCAAAAACAATCAATAAAAATTGCACCTGAAGATATGGTTTTTGTAACCAACGGAAGCATGGCGCAGAATTCCGCTTTCGGAGACAACAACACCGTTGCGCCGACAAATCGCGATACGAAAGACAGGGGTGTATTCACCTTATGGGAAAAACTGGCTGCAAAAGACAAGAAGTTTGGTAATCCGGCTACTTTCATCAGTGATATTGATCAAACGAAATGGGTATCTGTCTTCCCGACCATCACGGACTATCCGCAGTTTGTGGAAAGGATTGAAAAGGTGTCCGGAAGCAAAGCGGGATGCGGTGGCGCAATCACGATCAAAGATTCAAGTTGGTTGATATCTTTTGAATTACATCACAAACCCTTCTTCCCGAATCAGCCAGACAATGTTGAGGTGTTCTGGTTAATGGGGCTTTATGGCGAAAATACGGGCGATTATATTAAAAAGCCCATGTGCGACTGCACAGGCAATGAGATCATAACAGAGCTTTTATATCATCTGGGTATGCTGGACATGAAAGATGATCTAATTGCCCACAGTTATATTTCAACCTGTATGATGCCGTATATTACCAGTCAGTTCATGCCCAGAAAAATTGCCGACCGTCCAAAGATTGTGCCGGATGGATGCACCAATCTCGGTTTTATCGGACAGTATGTCGAAACGCCGGAAGACGCCGTTTTTACGGTGGAGACGTCAGTCCGTACCGCCATGCAGGCTGTATATTATTTAACGAAAGTCGATAAAGATCCAATTGAAGTTTATCCCACACGTTACGATATGCGTTATATATTGGCGGGGATAAAGAAACAAGCCAATGTCGACAAATTGACCATAAAGGATTTGCCAAAAATAGATCCGAATAAAATCGAAGATTTTCAGAAACTACTGGTTGATTTTCTAAATAATAATATTGAACCCATGCCATCGCTTTATCCGGGCAGGGAGAAGAAGTATTAGGATTATTATTGTTGAAAGCTTTCACAGCACCTCATCAGGCCGTAAGATTTCGCTGCCTGATGGGGTTTTCGGCCCCCCCCCAACTATCAAATGAGTGATTCTGTAATAGAAGTTTCATTGAACCTTTCAAATGTAACAATTGTCAAGGCACATCTTGATTGGACACTATCTGACAAGTCAAGTATAGGTCAGTACAAATTACGGTAGCGAAACATGGCGCATGTCGGCCCACATCCTGGCACCATTGAAGCGCGACCGTTTCCAATAGTCAAAGGCCATTGGATAATTCGACTTACAAAATTCAGTCGTAGATGACCTTCAGGTTATTAACTTTGCTCCTGAATTTTTATTCTCATTACAACTAACAAATTCTAGTTTACTACGTAACTGTAATTTAAGTTTCACTGCCGTTGCCAGCCAGCCCCACCGGATAAAGTACCGGCAACTAACCAGAAGATAAAATATATCGGATAACGGGTAAGCATTTGTATGTTGTTGCGAGGAATAGTAACGACCAAAGCAATTTTGATTTTTCTTTTTCTGGATTCCCTTATCTCGCCCATGCTCGTATAATCTGATAACCTAATAACCTGAAGGTCACGCGAGATCACAAGCAAGAATGACGAAAATGGTTTAATTACGAGGCACACTCATCTTTGACGCCAACACAAAAAGACGCCGTAAGCAAAAAAAGACTATAGCTTTGATGGGTCAATTGATACATCACATACGATTTGTTTTTTGCCTTTAATGATATTTAATTCGCCTGTTTCAGTAGAAATAAACCAGTTATCCAAATCAAACTGAACATCGCGAATATGAGGCAGTCTTATTAATTCCGCTGCTAGACTTTTTATGTTAGCAAAACTGAAATCTTCAGAAGTGGTTTTATTTAAACAGCCATACACATATATCGTTTTTTTAATACAAGAATAGTAAATTTTCGTCATATCAACGTTGTGGCTTATTAAGATTTGTCTCACTCTTGTATTTATTTCATATCTAAAAAGTTCATCTAACATAAGCACCTTATGCAAAATTGATAACTTTTTCTTTTAAATTAAACAATATTTGAAAAAATGTCAATATTTACCTCATCCCAGTGTCAATGCAATATGATTAGGTCACCCCCTAATTGTAAAGTAAAAATGTCACCCCAGTCTTTCTATAATTGAAGTTCTCCGCGGCAAAGCGCGGAGAATATTCGATTCTTAAGGAATAATACCATTCAGTATTAGCTCGCTTACCACGCAGCAAGCTATGGGGAATACGCTCACTACTGAATTCAAGCGTGCCAGCCTCAGCACCGTAACCGGTGTGATCACCCAATGTTTGGCAGCTTTTGGGCCACGACAAACTAACGGATGATATGACTCTTCCATATTTATAAGACTCCGATTCCAAAATAATGTGCAGTAAAATTCCTTGACAATGGCATACCTTAGATATAAGTTAAATTATATAAAAGATATCTTAGTAGTATTTAAAGCCTTTAACAGATACGGAGGTATTGATGAACCATGCTAAAAACATTTATACATAATGATATAATCATTTACAAAATGGGACGAAGTATCGGAAAATTTGTTCCCTATTTTGTTCATTCCTTTTTATTAGCAGATACGCTGATAGATACAGGGACGAGGTTTGCCGGTGAAGAATTTTTATCTGCCCTTAAGGGAAAGCAAATCAACAGGATCATCAACACTCATTACCATGAAGATCATACAGGCAATAATCATAATATACAGCAAAAGTATTCGGCGGAAATATTTGCCCATCGGGAATCCATACCGTACATTGAAAATCCCCAAAATGTGAAGTTGAGATTATATCAAAGATTTATCTGGGATTATCCGGAAGGCTCCAAGGCAAAGGCGATTGGAGATTCAATTGAAATTGGCCGGTATCAATTCCAAGTAATCCATTGTGATGGCCATTCTCAAGGGCATATCTGCCTCTATGAACCTCAAAATAAATGGCTTTTTACAGGAGATATGTTTTGCGGGATAAAGAATATCTATCTGCGTCAGGATGAGGATTTCAATCTGATACTCAAGTCTCTGGAGAATTTGTCCAATATGAAAATCGATACGATTTTTTGCAGTCTTAAAGGCGTGGTAACTAATGGCAGTCAAGCCTTATCGGAAAAAATAAAATATATGAAAAACCTGCGCGATGAAATATTGGGCCTGCATAAGACCGGAATGACATCAATGCGGATTAGAAATAAACTGCTCGGCAGGGAAGATTTGATGTTCTACATAACAGGCGGTCATTTTTCGAAACAATTTTTGATTAAAAATATACTGGAAGCTAACCCATGATCAAGGAGACAATATGTCAGTCAAGTACATCATTCTCGGCGGTTTGATGTTCAGTTGTTCTTACGGCTATGAGATTAAGTCACAATTGACACAGAAGAGGTTCGGTGAATTCGGAATCAATGATGGACAGTTATATCCGACACTGAAGAAACTGGAAAAAGAAGGTCTCGTCATGAAAACAGTAAAGCATCAGGATGGCGCGCCAAGTCGTCATGTATATACGATCACTGAAAGCGGACGGGCGGATTTTGGAGAGTGGCTGGAAAGTAGAGAGGGCGAAGACCGGGCATTCCGGTATGACTTCTTCCGTAAGGATATTTTCTGCATCAAATCTAATTTTCTGCGCTTTCTTGAAAAGAAAAAAGCAATTGAAAAAATCCAACGCCAGATAGAAACGGTTAAAAATACGATCGCTGATTTGAAAACAGCCCGTAGTCATATGGTCGAAAGAAAAGTCGACCCTTTGCATGTCAAGATTTGGGAATATGGAATAATGAATTACGAGACTCGTCTTCAGTGGCTCGGCGAATTTTTACAAGAAGTCAAGAAACGGCGCAAGTAAAGTACTGCCTGCACTGCGGCTATGAGCTTTCCTTTTCTGGGAAAAAACCAGTTCATTATTGCCTACCACGTATCAGCAGATAGTGAGGTTACGATCGGAGAGGATGGTCCTCATCCTTCGGCTTCGAACAGAAGTGAATTCCGATGAGACCAATAATAGTCGTGTAACCTCGCGCGCCCACCAAGGTATTAGGTTGTACTTAAACGCACCGGGAAGCTTTACGGTATTTTGATTTTTCTTTTTTCCGGTTTGGGATGCTGGCGGTAGAAGATGGCAATATTGCCGATTATACCGACCAGTTCGCTTTTTGTGGCTTGCGCGATTTGGGAGGATATTTCTTTTTTCTCTTCTTTGAACTCGCCGAATTTTACCTTGATAAGCTCATGATCTTTCAGCGCGAGATCAACCGAACCGATAAGCTGATCCGTCACGCCTTTCGCGCCGATCATCACCAGCGGTCTTAAATGATGCGCCTGCGAGCGTAAATATTTTCTTTGTGAGCCTTTGAGTTTATCCATAAATTTCCCTTTTGCCGGTGAATCAATATCACAATTGAAACGAACAATAAACATTTTTTAAAGCCCTTATTTTAGCCCCTATTTTAGACTTTACAAAATCCCCTGATCCTGATTAAAGTAAAAGCACAACATCTAAGGGAGGCACTTTCCGTGAGCAAAACAAAATTGCCGGAATATGATCATGATACAATTATTATCGGGGGCGGCCCGGCAGGCTATACCGCGGGCATTTACGCCGCCAGAAGCGGACTTAAAACATTGCTCGTGGAAGGCGCGGCAACGGTAAGTCAAATAACCATCACCGATCTGATCGAAAATTATCCGGGAATTCCTGACGGCATTGATGGATTTGAACTGATGCAGCTCTTTAAAAAACAAGCTCTTAAATTCGGTCTGGAAATAATAACCAAAGATGTCCTGGCAATCAAAAATAATGCCGCCGCGCCTGTTATCTGGGATGTTACCTTAGAAGATGATTCCTTCAGAACATTAAGCATAATTGCCGCGACAGGAGCGAGATGGCGCAACCTAGAAGTCCCCGGGGAGCAAGAATTCGCAGGAAGAGGAATTTCCTACTGTGCTACGTGCGATGGACCATTTTATCGCAACAAGGATGTGGTAGTTGTCGGCGGCGGCGATACAGCGATTCAGGAAGCGCTTTTTTTGACTAAGTTCGCCAATAAAATTATCGTAATCCATCGCCGCAATCGGTTGCGTGCGGCTCAAATCCTGCAGAAAAGAGCATTTGCAGAAAAGAAAATCGAATTTGTCTGGAATGCGACACTGACAGAAGTTATCGGCCGGGATTTTGTCACCGGGGTTAAGGTGGCCGATGTGCAATCCGGAGGAATTAAAGAAATTGACGCGGAAGGTGTTTTCATTTTTGTCGGCCGTCTTCCCCACACCGGCATTTTCCGGGATATCTTAAGATTAGACGCGGGCGGTTACATCATAACGGACGATAATATGCGCACTTCAGCTGCCGGCATATTTGCCGCCGGCGACTGCAGGGCAAAACAGTTCCGGCAGGTAGTAACGGCCGCCGGTGACGGGGCCAATGCAATATACAGCGCCGAGTTATACGTTGAAGAACTGAAAGGCGAAACATACTAAATGAACTACCCCGCAGCAAGCTACGGGGTATCAAAAGCCTCTATAAGGAATAGGCCTTTCGTAGCAAGCTAAGGGGAATTAACCCCAAACAAGATTAAAAAATTGACAAAAGATATTAATTGCTATTTTTACAGATTTTCAAACACTCGAAATGGGAATAAATAAATTATGGAATCTTTAATAAATGCCTGGCAACATTTACCGGCACAAATCAGTCCCACTATTTTCAGCTTAGGTTCATTTCAACTACGCTATTACAGTATGATGTACCTTGTCGCTTTCGCTGTTGTTTATTTTCTGACTCTCTACCGGATAAAAAATGAAAACTATGAATATACAGCCGAAACTATACAGGACTATCTCATCTGGGCAATGCTCGGTGTGATAATCGGCGGCAGATTTGGTTATGCCCTGTTTTACAATTTCGGTTATTACTTCCGGCATCCGCTCGAAATAATTTTGCCTTTTGATTTTTCCCACGGGTTTAAATTTGTCGGAATCAGCGGCATGTCTTATCATGGAGGCCTTATCGGCGTCGTTATTGTTTTCTTTTTATTTTGTCGCAAACACAAGATTAATACTTGGCATTTTGGCGACTTGTTCTGTCCGGCGATACCGCTGGGCTATACCTTTGGCCGGATCGGCAATTTTATCAACGGTGAACTATTTGGCCGCGTAACTACCGTGCCCTGGGGAATGTATTTTCCGCTTGATTCGACACGAAGCCTACGCCACCCCTCTCAGCTTTACGAAGCGCTGTTCGAGGGAATTGTTTTATTCATCCTGCTCTGGCTGATTAGAAAAAAGAAACTGTTTGACGGATTTTTAGTTGGAATTTATATTTGCGGCTACGGTTTTGTGCGCTTCTTTATTGAATTTTTCCGCGAGCCCGACTATCAACTTGGTCTCGTTCTGGGCTTTATGAGCATGGGACAAGTCCTATGCCTGTTAATGATGGCGGCAGGCATGGGTATTTTGATCTGGCGTAAAAATGCCGCTTAGATATTGCAGTGAACAATCTCTGATACCATTCCGCTTTCAAAGGATAACGAGGCGGTAAGGGGGAGGATCCGCAGGCGTATTACTAATACGTTGAGGAAGCCGACGACGAAGCCAACAAAATTAGCCAAAGAAAGCGGAATGGCATCACCTTAAAGGAAATATGATATGATTTTATGGTGGATATTCTTTGGCGTTTTTATTCTCGCGATGCTGACACTGGATCTTGTTGTTTTCAGCCGTAGAGCGCACGCGGTAAAAATTAAGGAATCCCTCTATTGGACATCGTTTTGGATAGTGCTGGCCCTGCTTTTCTGCGCGGGCATCTATTCTTTTTACGGCCATCAGAAGGCCTTGGAATTTTTAACCGGTTATCTTATTGAATATTCTCTCAGCATCGATAATCTTTTCGTCTTTTTACTTTTCTTCCGTTATTTTTCAGTGCCGGTCGAATACGAACAGAAAGCTTTAATCTGGGGGATAATTATCGCGCTCATTACGCGAGGCATTTTTATTTTTGCCGGAATCGCGCTGATCAATAATTTCCACTGGGTGATATATATTTTCGGTGCTTTCCTGATTTTTACCGCCATTCAGATTGCCCGGGGCAAGGAACAGGAAGTTCATCCGGAAAAAAATATTGCACTCAAACTGCTTCGTACGTTTATACCGGTCTCCCATGAATATTCCGGACACAAATTCGTTACCATTATTAAACGCAAGCGCTACGCCACACCGCTTTTGGTTGTTATTTTGGTTTTAGGAACAACAGATGTTTTTTTTGCCGTCGATTCCATCCCTGCGGTTTTAGCGGTCACAACCGATCCATTTATCGTTTATACTTCCAACGTCTTTGCCGTTTTAGGCCTGCGTTCTCTTTTCTTTGCTATTTCCGGTTTGATGAAACTCTTTCACCATCTGCAATATGGCCTGGCGGTGATTTTGGGTTTTGTGGGAATTAAAATGCTGATCACTGATTTTTACAAGATTCATATTGGCGCTTCTTTAACTGTAATAGCCTCTGTAATAGCATTATCCGTTATCGCTTCGCTAATATGGCCAAAGAAACTGCCCCCAATTCTCGCGGAGGAAAAATAATCAGGATTTCATGATGGCCGAATATTTAAATATTTCACAAGCCCTGTTGAAAAAATGGGCAAAGCTTAACGACGCCAAAGCGCGACTGGAAGAAAAATTATTTTTAGCCGAAGGCGTAAAGGTGGTCGAAGAACTTCTGGCAAGCGACTGGCAGATTAAAGCATTGCTCATCATGCCGGAAAAAATAAAATACTGGGAGGGGCTCACGCTTCCCGCTGCCAAAGATATTCCCGTTTATCAGCTTACCCGTTCCCAGTGGCAAAAAATCGGACAGGACAGAGAACCGGAAGGAATCATGGCGGTAGCCGGCATGAAACAGACGCCGGATTTTTCTTCATGGCTCGCTAATACTTCCGGTAACATTTTGATTTTGCATGAAGTAAACAATCCCCGCAACCTCGGAGCGCTCATGCGCAGCGCGCGATGGTTCGGCTTTGACGGAATAATTTTAAGCATTAACTCGGCGGATTACACCAATCCGAAATCCGTGCGCGCTTCCATGGGGAGTATTTTCCATTTGACAATTATTCCCGACATTGATTTATCCACTGCATTGCCGGAAATTAAAAAAAACTTTTTCCTCATCGGTTCTTATGTGCGCGTTGGAAAATTTCCTCACGCCGTGCAGAAAAAATCCGCCCTGCTTTTGGGCAATGAAAGCCACGGCCTGCCGGAAGCTCTTTTACGAATGGCTGATGAACAATGGAGCATTCCCGGAAGCGGCAAAGCGGATTCCTTGAGTTTACCGCAAGCAGCAGCGATCATGATGTATGAATGCGTGAAAAAATGAAATCTTACATTCAGATATCTACCACAACCGAAACTAAAGAGCAGGCGCAAACCATCGCCCAACATTTGGTGGATACAAAGCTGGCCGCGTGCGTGCAGATCACCGGTCCGACTACCAGCATTTATCGCTGGAAGGGCAAAGTGGAAAATGCTCAGGAGTGGCTCTGCCTGATCAAAACACGGGATGATCTTTTCAAAAAAGTGGAAGCCGCGATTAAAAAATTGCATCCTTACGAAACACCAGAGATCATTGCCATGCCGATTGTTAAGGGCAGCAAGGAATATATGAAGTGGATTGATGAAGAATCACACTAGCACAAAAATCAGCCGTGATTGTAACAAGTCGGCTGGGTTAACTTGTTTGGTAATATCGTAATTGGGCTCGTTTATTTACGGCATCAAGCCGCGTGTTTCTTCACCCATGCTATATATTTATCCATCCAGTTCTGCATGAATTGTTTGCTGTCCGCGCCTATGTTGCCGGCCTCGTCAAACAACCCGTCCTTTACCTGAATGAATGCTTCGGGTTGGCAAAGTGCTGGTGTGTTCAGAGCTGCAAGGATGTTGCGTAAATGCTGCTGCGCCATGGCCGTGCCGGTGGCGCCGGTCGAGACGCCCAAAATACCAGCCGGCTTACCCGTCCAAGCGCTTTGGCCATGAGGGCGCGAAGCATGGTCGATGGCGTTCTTGAGCACACCGGGTATCGAACGGTTGTATTCGGGCGTAACGAACAAAATGCCCTGGGCGCTCTTGATTTCATTTTTCAGCCGTTTGACAGACTCGGCCTGATTTTCGTCGTCGTCCTGATTGTATTGCGGCAGGTCACCGATTTGAACCTGCTGGAAAGAGAACTCCGGCGGCGCCAGCTTTACAATAGCATTAGCCAGCTTGCGATTGAATGAATCCGTGCGAAGACTTCCGACAACAACGGCGATTTGATATTTGCTCATAATGATCTCCTTTTTTTCTGGCCGGATTACCTGCACCGGCCTGCTGTTTATATGTTTCCAAAATAAAACTATCTGCCGCTTTCCATCAAAATTAATTTTCCTGCCGGTTGTTTTCTATTCGTGAAACTCCAATTCCAAAAGCGAAGCGCAGTGGAATTGGAATGTTGAACAATCCCGCGCAGCGGAGGGTATGAATCTTCAGATGTCCATAAAGTTCATACCCGTGATTTTTTCTTGATAAACGTTCCTTCGTCAAGCTCTCTGAAAGCGATTTCAAGTTCTTGTTGGGTATTCATGACGATTGGACCGCCCCAGGCAATCGGTTCGTTGAGCTGCTTGCCGGTAACAAATATGTAATGGATATCTTCAATCACCTTTACGGCAATGCTGCCGGCTTCCGTGAAGAGAATCAGCTGTGCTTGTTCCAGTTTCGTGTCATCAAACTCGCCTGTTCCGAAGATCAGATAACAAAAGTTAGTATATCCTTTTTTAGCCGCATGGGAAAGAGCCGTTCCTTTCTTTAAACGGACATCCAGGTACTCGATATCTACCACCAATTCCTGCACAGGCCCGTTTACATTTTTGTAAGCTCCGGCTATGACCCGCACTTCTCCGCCCGGTATCTTGACGACCGGCACTTCATTTTCGAGTATACCCCTGTAGCGCGGTTCCATCATCTTATTTTTCGCCGGAAGATTTACCCACAACTGCAACCCGTGCATCATTCCTTTTGAAGGTTTCGGCATCTCCTGGTGAATTACACCGCCGCCCGCGGTCATCCATTGAATATTCCCCGGCCCGATCGTGCCCGCGTTACCGATATTGTCGCCATGCTCAACCGTTCCACCGAGCATATAAGTCACTGTTTCAATCCCGCGATGAGGGTGCCAGGGAAATCCTTTTACATAATCAGCGGGATTGTCCGAACCAAAATGATCGAGGAGTAGGAACGGATCGGTGAGTTTTGTGTGGTCATGCGCGAAAATACGCTTCAACTTAACTCCGGCTCCGTCGTACGTTGAATGTCCTTGCAAAATTAATTTCTTCATATGATTCTTCTATTAATCATGATGTTAATCTTTACTCATACGGACTCAGTTGTTACGTTTTGATTCGATTGATTGATTTCTTAGATTATATTTGCAAGTTGCTTGCCAATAAGTGAAAGAGAATTAGAAGTATTGTTGTTCATTTAATAATAGTGATTTAGATTACTAGAAGAGAGCAGTGTAGAAATATGAAATGATGCGTTTGCCCTCAGTATTTGGTGGAACCTCAGCATATTGAGGGATACCTTGCTGGTATGTGGATAGCTCGACCGGATGTTTGTCGTCTGGCGAGAATTATGTTTATTATGGATTAAAAGCAAGCATATTCTGGAAAATCATCCGATGCTACATTTTCCCTGAAAATAGATTTATGTTCGCTCTCCGGATATCTTATACCAAGGATGTTCATGACGGTTATCTATTTTAATTATTATTTGTGCTGACTCGTCGGCGTGTGTGTTTCAGGAAAAATTGTTTACTGAACATACCTACTACCGTTGAGTGGCAGGCAGTTTTCAGAGTTGATAATTTACGTATAGAAAGAGAGCAATAGTCGGGGCGTGACCTGCTTGACAGTATTTGCCGCTTCAAATTTTACTGACTATCTAATGAAATTTGTCCATACCCTGTCTTCTTTTTCAGGGAGGGGAACACCTGCATTTTTACCCGCTTCTATTGATTGTAAGAGCCATGCCATATTTCGGCCAAGTGTCCGCATTGTCTGCAATCCTTCAAAATCTTGTAATACTTCTTCCGGTGTGTTGCCATGTACCATATTCCAGTACTGGGATGACACAATTGGCATATTATTGATAGAAAAATATTTATTCAGTTGTTCAAATGCAGATATAGCGCCACCCCTTCGGCAGCTTACGATTGCTGCACCTGGTTTATATGCAAATACATTACTACCAGAATAAAAGCATCTGTCTAAAAACGATTTTATGAAGCCAGAAGGTCCCGCATAATGGACAGGAGAGCCAAAAATAAAGCCATCTGATGTATTCGCCTTATCAAGTCCTACGTTAACTGCATCATCATCAAACACGCATTCCCCTGCATCAATACACTTTCCACATGCTGTACATCCTCTTATAGGTTTTTTTCCAAGATAGAATATCTCTGTTTCAATATTAGACTTATTCAATTCCTTTTCCACTTCGCAAAGGGCTGTGTAAGTACATCCTTTTTTATTCGGACTTCCATTTACCAATAATACTTTCATTTTATAAGCCTCCTGACAACGGATTAATCACATGTTAAAAATGGATTAATGATCCGATGTTCGATCTATTACTAAAAAAGTGGGATATTCTTTTGCTTCTCTGTGAAAGAATATAATGTAGCGACTGCTTCGGTAAAGTAAAAGGTCACAAACATCTCATCGTCCGCTCCTTTGGGGTAAATCCTCAGAAGATCAGGCATGTGCTCAAAAGCCTTGGCTTTTGCCTCACGGGTTTCATCAAATGCAATTCTGCCTCTTATCCTTAGCCATGTAGAATTACTTCCCATATCTGAAATCTCAATATCTGGATTCTGCTTTAGTTGCTTATAAACATCCTTTGTTTTATTAGTACAGAAATACAGTGTATTGTTCCTTTTCATTATGAAGCCAAAGGGACGGACCCTTGCCTTAGCTCCATCTACAGTAGCAATGTGAAAAACAGGGCTGGTTTTTATAAACTCAAGAGCAGTACTCATCTGAACCTCCTATAAAAGAATTTTTTTGGTATATTGAAACTATTATTAAACAGTTTATCACTTATCACTCTATAGATGGATCCCCATCTTTAAATCCAGTTGGGAAGTGTGTCCCGTCACAAAATGGCTTATTCCGTGATTTTCCGCAGCGGCAAAGTGTCACACGATTTCTTTTCTCGTACATAGTTCCATTTGCTGATTCTATTAGGATATTGCCTTTTACCCAAAGAGGCCCACTTATTTTTCGATATGGTGCTTCTGTCAAACTGATAGAAGGTTCAAATTTTGGTTCAATCGCTTTTTTAGAATTTTTATCCCAGGCAACGAGTCTCCCTGACGGACAATCACAAGCTTCTTCGATTGCAATCTCTTTAGATTTTGAATCATCTGATTTTTTTGTAAGATTCCAAGTATTTCCTGCGCGGTGACAAAACCTTGCCTTTGCACATAATTCTTCAGCATCAATCATTATGAGATCTGGTCCTTCTATTGCTTCAGCTTGGTCAACATATTTTCTACGGTCAGCAGTTTCAGTCCCATCAAAACCTATTTTTGTATGGGTTCCATCACAGTATGGTTTATTTTTTGACTGACCGCATCGGCACAGCGCATATGTTTCTTGTAC
Organism: Syntrophaceae bacterium; assembly: GCA_003139775.1. Taxonomy (GTDB): domain Bacteria; phylum Desulfobacterota; class Syntrophia; order Syntrophales; family Smithellaceae; genus Smithella. The sequence goes on from PLGI01000071.1 coordinate 13,630, forward strand.
AGGATACTCCCCAACACGTTCCCATTTCAGAGGATTTCCATCAATACCAGTAACTATGGTTTCTTTAGTTACTGGTATTGATCCCGAAACAAGATAAGGGCCATCTTTTAGTATTTTTATCTTACCTTTAGTATTTTCCCCTTTTTCCTTTTTTTCAGTATCTTTTTTCATAATCTTCCTCAGTTATATTTGTATAAAAAAATAATATTATGTCGGATCTTTTGACTTCCCGCATGAATCTATCATTTCCACAAACTGTTTTTCATTCAATCCTTCTCCCGCAATCCCATCCAGGCGTTTTGCAATCTTACCATTCTTAAAGAAAATCACAGTTGGCACTACATCGATAGAATAGTCTTCTTCACAACTTTCAATTTCATCTGTTAAAACACGACAGAAATCTTTCTCATCATTCTTAGTATATTTTTCGAAAATCGGCAGAAATCTTTGCGAGAAAGGACACCACGAAGCATAGAAAAGAACAAATATACGAGAGCACTCGCTCAACACCTTATCAAGATCAGACTCGCTTTCAATCATTTTACTCATCACAACCCTCTTTTTCCTATTGTTCACAGTGAGACGGATTTCACCTTACGCTTCCGATATCCTAAAGGGTACGCGTGGCAGGACGTACAAAAATAATTACGTAAGGTGAAAGTTTAGTGTGGCAATCTATTTTTTATAACCGAGTATGAATACGTGCCTAACACTGCGCCAATTAATGTACTAATTGCCGCCCATTCGCCAACACCTATCTGTGCAAAGATTGGCCCAGCACAAGCGCCGGTCATTGCCCAGCCAATACCAAACATTACTCCGCCGATGACGGTTCCTTTATTCAATGCCTTCGAATTTATTACGATCTCCTTTTTATCAAGTGTCTTTACTTTAAAATACTTAATCAGCAAAACAGAAAGGGCCGCAGTGGCAATTGCAGACCCTATTATGAGATACATGTGTGCTTCTTTAAAGAGAAACATATTATGAATTCTAAACCAGCTTATCACTTCAGCTTTTGTCAATATAATACCGAATGCAATTCCAAATAAAATATATTTTATATCTTTCACGATTCACCTAATTAAAAAGAGGGAAAAGACAATGCGTATAAATAAGTCCGCCAACAAAAAAAGAAATGGTTGCGATCAATCCCGATAGCTGCAAAGTTGAGATGCCGGAAATTGTATGGCCTGCTGTGCAACCATTTGCATAACGAGTGCCGAACCCGACAAGAAATCCGCCGGCAAACAGAAGTATCAATCCTTTCAATGAATAATATTGCTGTGGAAGAAAAGAAACGTTTCCGTCACCCAAGAAAAGCTTTGCTGTCAACCCGCCCAATGTAATCCCAATAACAAAGAAAATTTTCCATCGGTTCTCTGATGCATTGTAACCGGAAGCAGCAAATTTTTTTGTGTTCAGCACAATGGAACAGATATGCTGAAACGAACTGGAGATACCCAGCAACTTATTGCCAACGATCAAAAGGAGTGGAACAAACAAACCCATTAAAGGACCGGCAACGTACCATGGCCAAACATTTAAAATTGTTTCCATCTACACCCCAGACGATGATTTGCGTTTGAAACGTTTGATCTCATAGTTCTGCTCACAGCGAGATTGAATTCCGCATACTGAGAAACCATTTTACACCTTGATTTCCAGTATGCGGAATGCTCTTACTGTATTTCTACTTTGCTATCCCTAGTTGCTTCATGTATGTCAAATTATCCCAGAACAGCCATTCTTCAATCATAACGCCGTTCTTCCAATGACCCACCGTGCACATGTTAATAGAATATTTCTTGCCGGTTGGCTGGATGAACTTGCCGTCCCCGATCGGCATGGGCTTGGTGAATGTTCCGGACATCACTCCTATTACGGAAGTCCATTCCCCTGATCCGATTTTTACGGGATGAACTTTTATGTTCGTGTCGGGCGCGTATACAAACATAGCTTTTAGGTCTTCAATATGCTTGTCGATGCCGTTCGTAGAGTGCCCGTCGGGCCAGTTAACCTTAACGTCTTTTGAATGGCTTTCGTGCAGCCTTGTCCATTCCTGATTGGTGAAGACCACAAAATCCAGTTCATCGAAGGTCTTCAGGTGTTTTGCTGTCAGTGCTCTCTCATCGGTGAATTTTTTCAGTTCCTTTTTCGTCTCTTCAATCTTCGCCTTCATTTCCGGTGAATAGCCTTCATCATTCGAGCTTCCTGCAAAAGTTGAAGGGATTATCAAACCGAAAACCAGAACTGCCATCATGCCAATGCTCCAAGTTAACTTTTTCATGCTTTGCTCCTTTCTTCAAGGCTGAATTATCTACATCGTTTATTATTTATATATTTTCCAAATAAAAACTACCTGAATCCTAACTTAACACATATGGTACAAGCATTTGGGGCAGGTTAATATATCCATCGAAATGATATGTAATGAACTTACAACAGACCTTCAGGCACCATCAAGGCCTGTCCTCTCCTT
>PLGI01000076.1 GCA_003139775.1 Syntrophaceae bacterium
TTTAACGAAATGTGGAAAAAGTAACAAATTTTTATACTTTTTAATTTCCATATTTTAAATTTCCGTTGACAAGTATCCGACAACAGGATTAAATATTCTATACTATTTAAGTATTTGCCTAATTTGATACCCTCTGTCAGTCGAAAAGACGTGAGTGATGAAAACACAAACACAAGAAGATTGCCCAGAGCGTTACAATATTTCTTTTATCCGGGAAGGTTTGAGTCTTATCATTAATCTTTCCGGCCATTTAGGTCTGAAGAATCTGATGGTCTTCAGACGCACCATCAACCAGGAAATATCTAAGCAGAAGTTGCAATCCGTGACTATTGACTTTTCGGAAGTCTGTTATTTGGACAGTGCGGCTGCTTTGGTTTTGGTTCAAATTGAGAAGGAGGCCGCTCGTCAAAATATCCAATGCCGGTTAATTAATTTAAACGATGAATCTAAAGGAATTTTCAGCGTCATCTATAGGGGCGCGCTAATACATTTGCCTTTTAAATCGGACAAGTCACAAGACGGTTTTACATACCACATGGTGGAACGGCGTAGGTTACCTTCAAAATCGGAAAAGTTAAAAGACAGTTTTATATATAGATTGGTTGAACGACGGGGAGTACCTCCGAAATCGGGAAAAACCTATGTTGATTTTATACGTCAGATTGGTCAATCATCTTCAGATATTGCCAATGATTTTAAAAATTTTGTTACCTTTATAGGCGAGTTGCTGGTGGCGCTTCTCTATACTATCAGACATCATAAAACGCTCCGGGGGAAAGACATTCTTTTTTATATACAGCGGGCAGGGGTGGATGGTCTGCCCATTGTTGCTTTGATCGGACTTTTGATCGGGTTAATCATTGCCTTCATGTCTTTTTTGCAATTCAAAATGATCGGTGCGAATATTTATGTTCCCGCATTGGTCAGTTTTGCCATGATCAAAGAGTTGGGACCTCTCATGACGGCGATTTTAGTCGCGGGGCGTTCCGGGTCTGCTTTTGCCGCAGAAATCGGCACAATGGTGGTTAACGAAGAAGTGGATGCACTTCATACAATGGGCTTTGATCCGATTCGCTTTCTGGCTATACCAAAAGTTCTGGCAACCGTCATTGTCGTACCGATTTTGACTATTTATGCGGATCTTTTCGGCATTTTCGGTGGTATGATTATCGGCGTCACCAGCCTTGATTTGACGGTAAAAACATACATTACCCAGTCCATCAAAACAATCCAAGTGTTCGATATTGTCACCAGCTTGATTAAGGCCGCCGTTTTTGCCGCACTGATTGCCTCAATCGGCTGCCAAAGGGGGTTTCAGGTGCGCTCGGGTGCCCAGGATGTCGGTAAATTTACCACTTCCGCTGTTGTCGCGGCGATTTTTATGATTGTGGTGGCCGATTCTATTTTTGCCATTATGTTCTATTATATTAAGTAATGCCGAAGGAGCAGGTTTTGGATATCAAAGAAAAGACCCCCATTATCGTTGTCAAAGATCTGGCCGCGCGTTTCGGTGAGAACGTGGTATTTGAAGGCGTAAGCTTTCAGGTCTATAAAGGAGAGGTTCTAGTGATTGTCGGCGCCAGCGGCTGCGGCAAATCGACCCTGCTGAAAATTATGATCGGGCTGCAAAAACCTTATGCCGGTAAAGTTTTATATCAGGGGATGGATATTACCTGCGCAGAGGAAAAAGAACTTAATCAGTACCGGCAGAATATCGGAGTTCTTTTTCAATCCGGCGCATTGTTCAGCTCGATGACGATCAAAGAAAATATTGAACTGCCCTTGCAGGAGTACACTGATCTTGATTCTGCCACGATCAATACTATTATTAAAATGAAATTAGGCATGGTCAATTTAGCAGGCTACGAAAATTATCATCCATCCGAACTTTCCGGCGGCATGAAAAAAAGAGCCGGCATCGCCCGAGCTATGGCGTTAGACCCTCGCGTGCTTTTCTTTGACGAGTTGTCCGCCGGGCTTGATCCGGTCACAGCGGCGGAACTCGATGATTTGATCATCAAAACCGAAGAAGCTTTGGGAACAACGATGGTCATCGTGACTCACGAGCTGGAATCTATTTACAAAATAGCCCATAGAGTGATAATGTTAGATAAAGAGGCAAAAGGCATAATTGCCGAAGGCAAACCGCTGGAATTAAAAGAACAGTCGACAGACCCACGGGTAAAAAGTTTTTTCCTACGCCAGAAGCCTGCAACTCCTGACGAACAGAGGTTTTATGTCAACTAGAAGCTCAAAATTTTCAATCGGTCTTTTTGTCATCATCGGTGCGCTGATTTGTGCGGGAATTATCATCTGGATCGGTGCTGCCGGAGTCTTCATGAAAGGCTCTCTCTACACGACCTATTTTGACGAATCCGTTCAGGGATTGCAGGTCGACTCGGCGATTAAATATCGAGGTGTGGAAATCGGCAAGGTACAGAGTATAAAAGTGGCGCCGGACTACCGCCTGATTGAAGTGGTCATGAAAATAAGTCTGGAAGGTGATTTGCCAAAACAGACCGTCGCTGCGCTGACTTCAGCCGGCATTACCGGAATTGTCTTCATTGAGTTGGACCGGATCAAGCCTGGCGAGTTGTCCAATTCACCTAATATGAATTTTAAATCCAGCTATCCAGTTATTCCTTCACGCCGGTCGGAAATCAGCCGTTTTCTGGCTGATACGGGTGTCATTATGCAAAACATCAAGGATATAGACCTCAAGGGTATTTCCGATCAAATGAAAAATACCTCCAAGGCCATAGAAAACTTTGTGGAAGGCAAGCGAATCAACAATATCATGACTAATCTCGAATCCACATCCGCCAATCTAAATCAAGCGATTTCCAAAATCAACAAAACGATTGCTGAAGGCAAGGTGGACCGGGTTGTCAATGAAACTATGGGAGTTTTATTAGATGCCCACCAGTTGATCGGGCAGGCAAAAAATGAAATAGATGCTTTAAAACTGCAGGAAAAAGCAGATCGAACGGATATCTTGCTCAAAGATATAGACAAAAAAGCACAAGTCATTACCAATGAACTGCAGGATACATCGGAGCATTTGCGGGTTACTTCGGAAAATCTACAAAAGCTTTCCGATAATTTAAAAAGAAATCCGTCGGAGCTCATTTTCTCGAAACCGGCGCCGCCGCGAAAAGCGATGGAATAATACCATTTCTAAATCAGAGATGATATCGAGGCGGCTAGGCGGAGGCGACGAGGCGTATTATTAATACGTTGAGGAAGCCGACAATTACGACAACAAAGATAGCGCTTTGATTTAGAATTGGAAGAGGAATTAATCAATGAGACAGTTATTAACACAGGTAAAATGCCACGGGAAAAGAATACAAAGTTTTTATTTTATAATGATTGCTTTATTTCTTATGATTATTGGATGCGCCGGCAGCGGCAAACCGCAATATGAAGTAGATAGCTATATTCTGAGCTACTCCGCGCCCTCATGGGATAAACCAGTCAAACTCAACACGTCTTTAAAATTTAACCGTTTCTCCATTGCAGCCGCCTATAATTCAGCCAATATGATTTTTCGCAAAGATGCTTATAGCCTTGATTCCTTCAATTATTCCCGCTGGGCGGTCAATCCGGCGGATATGATTGCCGATAGTCTTTTGCGCGATATGAGAGAAAGCGGCTTTTTTTTGGCGGTATTTTCACGTCATGAAACGGATGAAGGACGATTTCTCATCTCGGGCGGTATCGAGGAATTTTACCTGCGCATGGAGAAAAGCAATAAAACAGCAGTTATCAGCATCACCATTTCTTTAAAAGACACACGGGAAAAAGAAACCAAAAGCATCATCTTTCAGAAAAAATACGTTAGAGAAGAACCATTGCAGGAGTCTTCTCCTCGGGGATATTGCCAGGCCGCAAGTCAGGCGATGCGGATAATCTCGGAACAAATCACCAATGATATTTATACAGCAATCAAAACAAACGTTCAATCAACGATGAGTGATTCATGAAAGAAATATCTCTTGAGACCCATTCCCGCGTGGAGATGATTGACATTACGGCGGCTGTCCAAAAAGCCACAGGCGAGAAAAAAATCGAATCAGGCATCTGCCTTGTCTATACGCCACACACCACCGCCGCGATTACCATCAATGAAAACGCCGATCCGGATGTGCCCCGCGATATTCTTGCTGTGCTGGACAGGGCTGTGCCCTTGTCGGCTAATTACAGGCACGCGGAAGGAAATTCCGCGGCGCACGTTAAATCTTCTTTAGTCGGGGCTTCCAAATTGGTAATTATTGAAAACGGCCGTCTGGTTTTAGGCACATGGCAATCAATATTTTTCTGCGAATTCGACGGACCCCGTTCAAGAAAAGTTTTAATCTCAATTATTGCCAGTTGACGTTGATTTTTGCCTTAAAGTTAAGATTAACTAGATTATTTCTTTCTTCCTGTAAGATTGTTTTTATTATTTTACAAATTCATACAATCTTTCCTCTGAAA
>PLGI01000193.1 GCA_003139775.1 Syntrophaceae bacterium
GGGATTTTGACCCGGCCACAGGTAGGGGATTTTCAAGTGGCCATCCGGGGTTTATCTAAATATAATTCAAATAAACTATTCAGAGCATCAATGTATTTACTATATTCTTCGATTATTTCGGTCTCATTATTTTTTATTTGGGAGTTATATCTATCTATCTGTTTCTGAACTTTTGGCTCGTTGCCTTCTTTTGTCCAGATTTCTGAATTTGAGAAGTGTTTTGCTTCATAGAATCTTAAAGTCTTTTCTTTTTTATTAAATATAAGCAAATCTATTTGGTCTCTGCCTATTTTGGATTCGTCTTCATTTTTAGTTTCTTTTGCAAAAGAAACTTCAATATCTAAAACCATAATATTAGGATTATTTATATAAGAATATTTCTTATGTATGTACCACAGACTAGATCTTTCTATTCCAGAGTACAAAGAGCAATTTTCTTTGATTCTAGAATATGCTTCAATAAAATTAGATGTATGGTGAGCTTTACTCAATTCATTTTGTGAAATATAGTCTTTAAGGTGGTCTAATACAGAAGCATATTTAATGTGTGTACGAAACTCACCATCATAACGAAACAAACAACCTCCTTTATAATAAAAATCAATATATTTATTTCTTATTGCTGGAAAAATGTCCCCATTTTTTATATCGGGTAACAGGCATTTTTTGAATAATGTTTCTTCTTTTAATTTGGCAATTAACGCAGACGATAATATTCTTTTGAACATGGTATTTACTCCTTTCTGGGAACAATAATTATTAGATATTTAAATACGCTTCTTGATTGTACGTATCCTCCAAATCAAAATAGACTTTTCTACATCATTTATCTCTGACTTCCCTACTGCAATATATTTTTTTGCTATTTTCCGGTTATTTTACGTACCCGTTTTTATCCTTTTCTTCAATAGTAAAGAAAATAGAAAAAAATGACATGCAAAAAAAAGGTTTTTCGTTGCTTTTCACTATTTTCAAAAATATTAGACCAACTCCAACTTCCCTATTGCTCCCATTTCATTTTCCAAGATAATTATTATTCCTGTAACGCCTTTAATATTTATTCCAAAATCAAGGGCTGATTTGATGTCGTTTTTGTTTTTCACTTTATTGCCGATGGCGGAGGCTGCGGCGTCAGCGAGAGTCGCTGATTTGGAAATAACGCAAACCGCGTCGGCTTTGCCGAAGCTCAAAGATGGCCCGACTGTGGCGGATGATGTGCAAATTCCCAGCGGTGTTTCTTCCGGTTTTACAATAAAATTTACATTATAACTTAAAGCAGAAACTCCTGCATAAACGGAAGTGATTAGTTTGTTTTGTGATTTTATAAAAATATCTCCGCCGTTTTCGATGATGAGGTTTTTCGTATGATTGAGGAGATCATAGCCAACAAATTCGGATACAGCGCCGGCAACCCCTGCCATCGGCCCTACCCCGCAAATTTTAGATTTACTGAGCATATCCCGGACAATCGGCGGCGCTAAATCATCATCGAGAAGCGGCAGAAGTGACGTGAGGAAATCCGAATGATTTTTAATATAGGCTTCTAAAGAGTAACGATGCTTGACAAGAGATTTTAAGGCTTCATCTGTCAGGTCGGTATCCGAGCTGATCAACAAATCGCTCTCAGCGATTTTGACGTTATATGAAGTGAGATTATCCTTATTAATTAGTGATCTGTATGTTCGTTCTCCATATTTCATATGATACCGATTCTAAATCAAGAGGCGTTCAAATTGATTAGTTTGGGTTGTTTAAAATCATTTTTGTACCGTATAAAGTTTCCCCTTTATAAAGGGGATGGAGGGGGATTTAGAGAATGTTCATCGAATCCTCCCTAACCCTCCTTTAGAAAAGGAGGGAAAGAATATGGTATTAAGAGTAGATTGTGGCGCCCTCCCCTAGTATATTATCAGCTTCTTTTCTTAACTTATCATTTATGTCCAGGCGGTATTCATCTCCCAGATAAACTACGGTTTCACTTTTTCCATTAAGAATGTGCACATAACCTTCACATTTACCGGGAAATTTCTTTATTGAAAAAATCAGCGATGAAATGTTTTCCGTAGAGACTTTATTGGTATCAACCATGAAACGAACCTGCTTGTAGGGATTTTCCAGCGCTTGCGTTAAAGAAGTTACTTCCTGTGCCATTACTGTTAACTTCGGCATTTCTTCCGACCCGCCGATATCAAGAGTTCCCTTAATTACTATCGGTTCCTCTTCATGCAACAGCGTGTAGTATTTCTTATATGCGTCCGCAAAGAATATAGTATTTATTGAACCCTGTAAGTCTTCGAGCATTACGTAACACATAATGTCATTTCTTCTTGTCTTTTTTTCGCTGATGCCGTTTACTACACCGGCGATAATAACGTTATCTTTGTCCCGCTTGGTATTTAAATTGCTGGAATTGGCATTGGTAACAAGTTTCAAACGGTCAGCAAAACGTAGTAACGGATGGCCGGTAATATAAAATCCTAAAGCTTCCCTTTCAATAGAGAGGAGTTTTTTGTGGTCCCATTCGGGAACGTCGTCCGGGATTTGATAAGATTTTAATCCATTTTCTCCGGATGAAGTGCTGGTATCGAATTGGTCGAAAAAACTGGATTGATTACTCAGCTTTTCTTTTTGACTGCGCTGAGCCTCGTCCATTGCTTCTTCGAAATGTTCCATAAGCTGACTGCGCTTGTAGCCTGAAGAATCAAAAGCACCACATTTAATCAGGCTCTCGATTACTCTTTTGTTTACTTTGCGCAAATCAACGCGGCTTAAGAAATCCATGAAAGATGTAAATTTTCCATCCTGCCGGACTGATATTATAGAATCGATCGCCGCCAGACCGACATTTTTAATAGCCGCCAGTCCAAAGCGAATGTTATCACTTGTTATGGTGAAATCTCTCTGCGATTCATTTATGTCCGGCGGTAGAATGTTTATACCCATTTCTTTACAGGCGCTCATGTATTTGATTATCTTGTCGCGGTTATCTTTTTCACTAGTGAGAAGTGCGGCCATAAATTCCGCCGGATAATGCGCTTTAAGATAGGCCGTCTGGTAAGCAATTATCGCATAGGCAGTGCTGTGGGACTTATTAAAGCCATATTCAGCAAATGTCTCCATCTGTTCCCAAATCTTTTTGGCCTTGTTTTCATTAATCTTATGTTTTCTGGCACCTTCAAGAAATTTCGGTTTTTCCTTCTCCATCTCCGCGGCTTTCTTTTTGCTCATGACTTTACGCAAAGTGTCGGCTTCGGCCATAGTGTAACCACCGATAGCCCCGGCAATCTGCATAACCTGTTCCTGATAAAGAATAATGCCGTAGGTTTCCTTAAGGATTGATTCCAGTTGAGGAAGTTCATAAGATATTTTTGTTTTCCCTTGCTTTCGGGCAGTAAATTCCGGAAGCATTTTAATCGGACCGGGACGGTAAAGAGCAATCAAGGCAATTATATCTTCAATATGATCAGGCTTTAAATTGATGGACAGATCTGTCATGCCGGTACTTTCCAGTTGAAAGACGCCGTCTGTTTCACCATTAATCAAAAGCTTATATGTTTTCTTATCATCTAAAGGTAGATTATCTATGTCTATTTCAATTCCTTTTGATTCTTTGATAAAATTCAAAGCGTTTTTAATCACCGTTAAAGTTTTTAAGCCGAGGAAATCAAATTTCGTCATGCCGACAACTTGGATGTCGTTCATGGAATATTGAGAAACCACATCGTCCTTGGGTGAACAAAGGGGAACTCTTTCTACCAGAGGCACATCGGATATTACTACTCCCGCGGCATGGGTTGAGGCATGACGGTTAAGTCCTTCTAAAATGCGGGACAAAGACAGGAGTTTGGCCACTACAGGATTATTTTTTTCCTCCTCTGCCAGACGCGGCTCATTTTTTATCGCTTCATTGAGTGTTATGTTCAGAGGCATACTGGGAACAAGTTTGGCGATTCTGTCCGCTTCGCTGTATGGTATATCCAGAGCGCGGCCTACATCGCGTATAACCCCCTTGGCTTGCATTTTTCCAAAAGTGATAATTTGAGAAACTTTGTCCTGACCGTATTTTTCAGTCACGTATTTAATAATGTCATCCCTGCCTTCCTGACAAAAATCAATATCAATATCAGGCATGCTGATACGGCTGGGATTTAAAAAACGTTCAAAGAATAAATTATAACGAATGGGATCAATGTTGGTGATCCTTAGCGCGTAGGCTACAAGGCTTCCCGGCGCGGAACCGCGTCCCGGCCCTACTGGGATATCATTATGTTTGGCGTGCTTGACGAAATCGGAAACAATTAGAAAATAACCGGCGAAACCCATGGCTTTGATTATTTCCAGTTCCTGGGTCAGACGTTTTTCATACTTTTCTTTGATTTCAGATTCATTTTCTTTTTGATCCTTTAAAATAACGGGGAAAAGCTTTTCCAGCCCTTCCCTCGCCTTCCTTTCCAGATATTCGTTGAGAGATTCTTCAGGATCTTTGATTTCAAAATTAGGCAGGTAAAATTTACCCGATTCCAGAGAAAAGTTGCATTTTTCGGCAATACTCACACTATTGGATAAGGCTTCCGGCGTTAAGGAAAAGAGCTGATGCATTTCTTCCGGTGAACGAAAATAAAATTGATCTGTGCTCAAGTGCATTCTGTCTGTGTCTTTAATTGTTTTGCCTGTCTGAATGCAAAGCAGAATGTCATGCGCTTCGGCGTGATCACGTTCCAGATAATGACAGTCATTGGTGGCCACAAGGGGAATGGATAATTCTTTGCTTATTTCGATCAGACCTGCATTGGCGATTTTTTGTTCAGGAATGCCGTTTTCCATCAGTTCCAGAAAGAAATTACCTTCGCCGAAAATAGCTTGATAAGTACCAGCGACTTTTTTTGCTTCTTCCATATTGCCTTGCATAATTAAACCGGCGATTTCACCATGTAAGCAGGCGCTGGAAGCAATAAGTCCTTCATGGCATTCTTTCAAAAGTTCTTTATCTACTCGCGGCCTATAATAAAAACCTTCCAGATAGCCGGCTGTTGTAAGCTTCATCAGGTTTTTATAGCCCTGCATGTTTTTGACCAGAACAATTAAATGTCTTGCCGTCTCACCGATAGAGGAAGGACTTTTATCCATACGGCTGTGGGGCGCCACATATAGTTCGCAGCCAATTATAGGCTTGATGCCTTGCTTGTAAGCCTGCTGGTAAAAATCAATTGCTCCGAACATGTTGCCATGATCGGTAATAGCTATTGCCGGCATTTTATATTCCCGGGCTTTTTTGAAAAGGTCTTCTAGACGAATCATCCCGTCGAGAAGGCTGTATTGTGTATGGAGGTGAAGATGGACGAAATCAGAGTGCTTCATAATCACGCTTTATTAGAGACAATAAAAATATATAATTAATTGAAGATAAAATAACTTTTTAATCCAGCCAGTAATTCGGCGCTTCTTTGGTAATGATTACATCATGAACATGGCTTTCTCTCAGTCCGGCCTGGGTAATACGGATGAAACGGGCCTTTTCAATTATTTCCGGAACTGTTTTACAGCCGACATAACCCATGCCGGCCTTGAGTCCGCCAATGAGTTGGAGAATACTGGCGGAAAGTGAACCGCGGAAAGGAACTCTGCCTTCAATTCCTTCCGGAACGATTTTTGCCGGACCTTCGATATCATCCTGATAATAGCGGTCACGACTGCCCATTTTCATTGCTTCCAGTGAACCCATGCCGCGATAAACTTTATAACTGCGGCCTTGAAATAGAATATTCTCTCCGGGACTTTCTTCCGTGCCGGCAAATAATCCGCCGATCATCACGCAGTGTGCGCCGGCGCCGATTGCTTTAACAATATCACCTGAATATTTTATTCCACCATCGGCAAGTACGGGTATGCCATGTTTGGAGGCGATTTTATACGCGTCTCGAATTGCTGACATCTGGGCAACTCCGACTCCGGCAATAATACGGGTGGTACAAATGGAGCCGGGACCGACACCGACTTTGACGGCATCAACACCGGCATCAATAAGAGCCTTGGCGCCTTCCGATGTCGCCACATTGCCCGCGATTAATTCACACTTGGGGAAAGTTGATTTGATTGATTTAATAGCACTAATGACTCCTGCGGAATGTCCATGGGAGGTATCAATAGCGATTACATCAGCACCTGCTGACAGTAAGGCGGCAATGCGCGGCTCGCGGTCGATGATACCAACCGCCGCACCGACCCGCAATCTGCCCTTAGAGTCTTTGCAGGCATTGGGATAACGTCTTATCTTTTCAATATCCTTGATGGTAATGAGACCTTTCAGACGATAGTCGTCATCAACGACCAGCAGTTTTTCAATGCGGTGTTTGTGGAGAAGCTTTTTGGAATCCTCCAGAGAAATGTTTTCTTTGACGGTAACCAGATTTTCCTTTGTCATGACATTGGCCACAGGCTGGCTAATGTTTTCTTCAAAACGTAAATCGCGGTTGGTCAGAATGCCGACGAGTTTTCCGTTTTTGACAACCGGTACGCCGGATATGGAATATCGATTCATTAATGCCAGAGCATCACTAACTTTTCGCTCCGGTTCAATGGTGATTGGATCAACAATCATGCCGCTTTCCGATTTCTTTACTTTGTCTACTTCAATTGACTGTTGCTCGATACTCATATTGCGGTGAATAAAACCTATACCGCCTTCCTGAGCCATACAGATTGCCGTACGCGATTCCGTTACAGTGTCCATGGCGGCGGAAACGATAGGAATATTTAGAGAAATATTTTTCGTTAATAAAGTTGATGTATCTACATCCCTGGGCAAAACATTGGAAGCTGCCGGAACGAGAAGAAGGTCATCAAAGGTCAAAGATTCTTTTATTATATCATCGAGCATTGTATCCTCCGTTGTAATTATGAAACCTGATTGCTTTTGATCATATATTTTTCGTCATTTAAATTAATAAAAAAATGGCTTCCGTTTTCCGATTGTTCGATAAATTCAGCCAATTGATAGTAACTATTACGTGAAAACCGGGCAGCAAATTTTCCTTCTTTAACCCGGCAATAAAGTACATTCTCCTTGCCTATATATAAAGAACTCATTTCTAATTTTTCGCAAGAGTCGTCCGTCAAAAGAACATCAATTTGATACCGGCCATCGTCCGGTAGTTTCGTTTTATAAACGGCCCCAACAACAAAAACGGTATCCTCTACATCAAGATAGCAACGTTCTTCATTCAATTCAATTAAATATTTGCCGCATTCATCAATTTGAAGATGTTCAAAAAAGACACACAATATATCTTTGCGAAACATGTGTGCGCCTTTGTAATACCATATTCCTTCTTTATCTATTCTAATATCAGAACTTTCCATTTATTGTGAAACTCCAATTACGAAAGCGGAGCGTAACGGAATTGGTAAGTTGTAATGAGACCCAAACTTCAGAAATGTAGTGTATTGAAGCTTGCAGGTCAAATTATCCCGCAACGCAGAGGGCATAATAGCTCAAATTTACTTTGGAGTTCATACCCGTGACCTTAAAAACTTTTCCTGCTGTCCAGCAATATCGTTACCGGGCCATTATTGATAAGTTCAATCTCCATCATCTCCTGGAATTTTCCCGTGGCGAGAGATTTTACTTTTTCTTTAGCTTCCTTAATAAAGTATTCATAAAGATAATTTGCCCTGCCCGGTTCTTCCGCCGCTACGAACGAAGGACGCCGCCCTTTTATACAATCGCCTAATAATGTAAATTGTGAAACAACCATCATCGCGCCATTAATATCCAACAAAGACCGATTCATCTTGTCTTGTTCATCTTCAAAGATGCGCAAGTTGATTGTCTTTCCCAAAATATAATCAGCGTCAACCTCGGTATCTTCTTTTTCGACCCCTAATAATACAAGAACTCCTTCGTTTATCGAGGATAATTCCTGATGATTAATTTTGACACAAGCACGGTCGACTCTCTGGATAACTGCACGCATTGGTGATCCCGTTAAAAAGTGACAATATGTTAGCAACAAATTGTCCTACGTTCAAGTTATTTCTCTGATTGAAGGATTCAATTTTTCTTGACAAGGGCCATTTTTGTTGTTAAGGACACGCCGGTTTTGTGGTCAATGGCGTTTGTGGGAACATTTTCTATTCTTTATTTTTTCCGTAACGTCTTAAAAATGGAGTAGTTTATTATATAAGGGGGTCGTTCAAATGCTTTGTCAGACTGTTAAAGCGGGATTCGAATGCGCTTTTATGAGCAAAAAAGGATGCGGTTTCTTTAATGCCAGCTGCCAGAAAATAATTGATAAATGTGATGGTTGTACCAAAACAATTGATTATGAATCCGGTAAATACTGTAAGGTTTATCCTGATCCAACCAGCAAGTGGCAAAACGGTAAATGTCCAACCGCAACGCACATTAAACTGGAAATACAAGAAACAACGAAAATCAATCCACTCAAAGCTTCCAAAAGAGCAAGTAAAAAATGATAACAACTCCGCGTCATTCTGTCGCGGTGAAGATATTAAGTTTTTACAAGTTATTTGTGAGACTCAAATTTTAAAAGTGAAATGCATTAAAATTTGTAAGTCGAACAATCCCGCCAAAGGCGGAGGGTTGAATACATCGCAGATAGATTTGGGGTTTCATACCCGTGATTTGCATGAAAATAAAAAAGCCGGCGATGGAAATGGCCGGCTTTTTTAGCTGATCATTGCTCTTATTTGCTGCAATTCCTGTTTAATCCGAGTTAGCATTTGTTTCTCAGAATTTTTAGTTTCCGGTTCGCTGTTCCCGCGTATTTTATAAAGCTGCTTTTTAGCACCATCAATGGTAAAACGTTGCGAGTAAAGCAAATTCTTGATCGTCAATAATTCCAGCACATCTTTTTTTCTGTACAAACGTTGCGCAGTTTTAGTTCGCACAGGACTGACCGTTCTAAATTCGGTTTCCCAATATCTGATAACGTAAGTCTCGACATTGAGGATTTTGCTGACTTCTCCGATGCGAAAATATGCCTTTTCGGGAATTATTGTTTCCATACACTTTTTTAACCCTTATGGCTACATCACCGGAATAAACACCTTAACTTTAATAAACCAGGAATTGATTTATTAAAGTATTTAGAAAAATACATATAGATAGACTATATCCCTATTGTTTTGTTTAGGGATAATATTGAGTACATGCATACATGGCATATAAATATGCACTGCCGCTTAACTCACTATTATTTGTTTAGTTTAGAGCTTTACGCAATACCTGCGAAGACTTGAAAGTCAACACTCTCCGCGCGGTAATGGAGATTTCCTGACCAGTCTGCGGATTACGGCCGCGGCGTGCTCTTTTTTCCTTTACCATGAAGTTACCGAATCCGGATATCTTCACTCTTTCGCCTTGTGCAAGACAGTCCTTAATGATGTCAAATACAGATTCAACAATATCTGCCGAATCTTTCTTGGAAAAACCAAGCTTTTCGTAAACATTCTGAATAATCTCAATCTTCGTCATTTCTTTTCCTCCATTTTAACTTTGTCTATAACTTTGTTTAGCTATTCGCCTCTTATTTTTGCACCTGTTAAATTAACTGTATTCTGCACAATCCTATCGTGGACAGTATTTATTTCTAAATCAGTTAACGTTCGATCAGGAGCACGATAAGAAAGACGCAACCCTAAACTTTTTGTTCCTTCTGAAATTTCTTTTCCAGTGTATACATCAAAAATACTCACATTTTCAAGCAAATCTTCTTTCTGCCCCAAAATAATATTCAACATTTTATCGGCTTCCATTGTATCAGGAATAACAAAGGCGGCATCCCGCATCACCGCTGGATATTTCGATATTTCCTGATAGGTAATGCTCCTGCCGATATATGCAGATACCAGAATATCTAAATTAATTTCAAATACATAGGCATTATACTTCAAACCGATCTTTTCCAGAACATCGGGATGAACTTCACCCAGGAAACCGATTTGCCGATCATCTAAATAAATGCCGCAGGATTTACCCGGATGTAGAAATGGCTCAACAACTGTCGAATTATATCTACAATTATTAAATTTTAAGTCAAAAAAGATATTTTCAAGGCAACCTTTCATTGTATAAAAGTCAATAGTTTTTCGTGAGCCCCACAAATCATCCGTCATCTTTCCCGTTAAAAGCCCCGCCAGTATGTTTTTTTCTTCGGGGAGCTCTCCAGCCTTACGGCTAAGAAAAATACGTCCTATTTCAAAGATGCTTAAATCAAAAGAACCGTTATTGGCATTTTTCTTTGCCGTCTCGAGCAAACCATAAATCATCGTTGTTCGCATAGCAGAGAGGTCTTCGCCCAGCGGATTTTTTATCCGTACCAGATGCCGTCTTTCATCATTTTCCGGTAAACACAAGTGATCGGCGGCAACAGGAATTCCAAAACTGTAATTGACGATTTCAGTATATCCGCTGCCGATAAGTAATTGCCGAATTTTTTCTTCAAGATCCAAACGCGGGATGATAGCCATTTCCGTAACAGCAATAGCAGGCAACGTAACTGGCACGCGATCGTAACTATAAAGCCGGATCACTTCTTCAATCAGATCAATTTCCCGCAAGATATCAACCCGGCATGTCGGCGGAGTAACAAGATACCTGCCCTTGCCATCCTGCTTTAAAACCATGCCGATACTGCGCAATATTCGAACAACATCCTTTGCCCCGATTTTCATGCCGATTACCTGGCGGATCCGATCCAGACGCAGTGGAATATCTTGAACAGTGGAAATATTTTCAGGATACTCATCAATATAATTTTTACAAATAGAACCACCGGAAAGATCGGCAATCAGTTGTGCGGCACGATTGAGGGCTTTAACCACTCCTTCAGGATCAATACCTCTTTCAAAACGATAAGCGGCATCCGTTGGCATAGCAAGTTTTCGCGCTGATCGGCGAATGGAAGTAGGATTAAAATAAGCGCTTTCCAGAAAAACAACCTGCGTATCTTCTTTGACCTCGGAATTCAGGCCGCCCATAATACCTCCGATAGCCACGGGTTTGACACCGTCGCATATCAATAACGTGTTGGCGGGAAGTGTACGGCTTTTACCGTCGAGAGAAATAAATTCTTCATTTTCTTTAGATTTGCGGACAAAAATTCTTCCTTCTTCCAGAAAGCGAAAATCAAAGGCATGCAGCGGTTGTCCCATCTCCAGCATGACAAAATTGGTGACATCAACAATGTTATTGATGGCGCGCAATCCGGCGGCTTCCAGTCTAGTCTTCATCCAAATGGGCGATTCTCCGATTTGAACATTTTTTATCATTCTGGCCGTGTAACGGGGACAGGCATCAGCGTCAATTATTTTGACTGAAGTCAGGGAATTGATATCTTCTGAGGATTCTTTAACCTTCACGGATGACTGTTTCATTTTCTTGGCGGTAATGGCGGCCACTTCCCGCGCTATGCCGATCATGCTCAAACAATCAGAGCGATTGGGTGTAACTCCTACATTAAAAACAGTGTCTCCTATATTCAAGGCTGTCTCCAACGGCATACCAAGTGGCAAATCTGAAGGCAAAAGCATAATGCCCGAGGCATCGTCGCCTACTTCCAGTTCAGCTTCGGAACATAACATACCATCCGATTTCTCACCTCGTAATACGGATGATTTGATTATGTATCCGCCAGGAATTACCGCCCCTACTTTTGCCAGAGGAACAATATCTCCGGCGGCAATATTTTTGGCGCCGCAGACAACAGGATAATTTTCCTTTCCGTCACTGACGTTACATAAAGAAAGACGGTCTGCGGAGGGATGAGGTTTCACCGCTAAAATTTTAGCGACAACGACACCACTGAATTGCGGACGAATAGCTTTAATCTCGTCCACTTCCAGACCGGCCATTGTCAGCTCATGAGCGAGCTCTTCCGCCGTTAATTCTATATCAACATAATCTTTGAGCCATTTGAGACTGACCAGCATAAAGAAAAGGCTCTCCTAAAATTGTTTAAGGAATCTAATGTCGTTTTCAAAAAATAACCGAATATCTGAAATGCCGTACTTTAGCATGGCAATACGTTCCAAACCGAGGCCAAAAGCAAAGCCTGAATATTCTTCGGAATCATAATTCACATTTTGGAATACTGCCGGATCAACCATGCCGGAACCTAATATTTCCAACCAGCCGCTCTGTCCGCAAACCCGACAGCCGCGTCCGCCGCACATGACACAGCGAATATCTACTTCAGCCGATGGTTCAGTAAAAGGAAAAAAACTGGGACGAAATCGTAACGTAGTACCCTCCCCGAAAATATTTTTAAGAAAAGCTGTTAAAATTCCTTTGAGGTCGCCAAAGCTGACGCCTTTATCCACCAGCAGTCCTTCTATTTGATTAAACATCGGAGTGTGAGACACATCGGAATCACGCCGGTAAACTTTTCCCGGCGATAAAATCCGCAACGGCGGCTGAATTTTTTCCATAATCCTCACTTGCACCGGTGAGGTATGTGTGCGCAAAACAATATTGTCTTCGATGTAAAACGTATCCTGCATGTCCCTTGCGGGATGATCCTTGGGAATATTCAGAGCTTCAAAATTATAATAATCCAGCTCGATTTCCGGTCCTTCCACTACGGAAAAACCAAAAGAAGCAAAGATGGCGCAAATTTCCCTGCGGACCTGAATTACTGGATGTATCCGGCCGCACTTAATCACGCTCCCCGGCAAAGTGACGTCTATTTTTTCCTTCAATAAGACGTCTTCTTTTTTTCGAATTGCCTGCCGTTGAAGCGCTTCTTCAATTTTGGTGTTAAGTAAATTCTTCAGTTCATTGCAGAGTTTTCCGAATAAAGGTTTTTCAGCATCGGGAACCTGAGCAATGTTTCTTAAAAGACCGGTTAAAAGCCCTTTGCGACCAATATATTTTGTCCTGACAACTAGAAATTGATCTTCTGTTTTTGCCGTCTCTAATTCGGCAAGAGCGCTTTCCTCCAGTTGTTGAAGATCACTAATCATGCCGCCTGCTTGCCTTTAGCCATTGCAACAACCTGGGCGAATCCTTGAGGATCATTGACAGCAAGTTCCGCCAGTATTTTACGATCTAATTCAATGCCCGTTTTCTTCATGCCGTCAATTAAACGGCTGTAAGATATATTATTGAGACTGGCAGCGGCATTAATGCGCGCAATCCATAGTTGGCGAAATTCTCTTTTTCTCGCGCGACGATCACGGAAAGCGTACTTCATCGCCTTATTTACGGCTTCAGTAGCTGTTCTGAGCAGACGGCTGCGAGCGCCAAAGAAACCCTTGGCCAGTTTTAATATCTTCCTTCTTTTCTTACGGGCATTCATGCCCCTCTTTATCCTAGACATTTTCTCTTTTCTCCTAATTGATAACGAATATAATCATCCCTATCCTCTATAGGTAAGGAATAAGTCTTTTTATTTCCTTATAATTTGCCGAATCAACCAGCGCTGATTTCCTTAAAGTTCTTTTTCTCTTTGTCGTTTTTTTTGTAAGGATGTGACTGGCAAAAGCCTTGCTGCGCTTTACTTTGCCCTTTGCTGTAAGTGAAAAGCGTTTCGCCGCTCCTCTGTGAGTTTTTAATTTTGGCATGAGATTACCTTTTTCTCCTTATTGTTTTTTTGGTGAAACTATCATCACCATGTTGCGTCCTTCGAGCCTAGGCTCTTGATCAATAATGGATTCATTGACCAGTTCATTTTTTATCTCATCCATCAGCTTGCGGCCTATCTCGGTAAAAGCAATTTCACGGCCTCTGAACATCATGGATATTTTCACTTTATCGTTATCTTTCAAAAACTTTTTAATGTGTTTAAGCTTTACCTGCACATCATGTTCTTCTGTTTTCGGCTTTAATTTAATCTCCTTAACTTGAATAATCGTCTGGCTTTTTTTGGCATCATGGAGTTTTTTGCTCTGTTTGTAACGATATTTACCGTAATCCATTATCTTACAAACAGGCGGTTCGGTAGCTGATACTTCTACCAAATCCAAACCGGCGGTTTCTGCATTGGCTAGAGCTTCTTCCAATGTAATTACACCCAGTTGCTTTCCCTCTTCGCTGATTACACGAACAGTGGCCGACTTTATTTCTCTATTGATCCTTAAATCCTTTACTATATGTCACCTCCTGAAGCTATATAGTTTAAAAACCTAACCTTATTGTTTTTTCTCGCATATTTCCCGCAATAAAGCAATAAATTCATCAACAGGTAACGACCCCAGATTCTGGCCTTCTCGTGTCCGTGGAGCAACTGACAGCGCTTCCACTTCTTTATCTCCGATGACCAGCATATAGGGAATTTTCTGCATCTGCGCCTGACGAATTTTATAACCTAACTTCTCATTATCAAAATATTTCTCACAACGAATACCTGATTCAACCAATTTATTATAAACTGTTTCGGCATAAGGTATATGTTTATCCGTGACTGTTAATAAAACGCATTGCGTAGGCGAAAGCCAAACGGGAAAAGCTCCGGCATAATGCTCGATAAGAACACCCATAAAACGTTCTACAGCGCCAAGTATCACCCGATGCAACATAACCGGCCGGTGTTTTTCTCCATCGGCGCCGATATAATTCAAATCGAATCTTTCCGGCAGTGTAAAATCGCATTGAATCGTTGCACACTGCCATTTTCTTTTCAAGGCATCTTTTAATTTAAAATCAATCTTTGGTCCGTAGAAAGCTCCATCACCGGCGTTCACTTCATAATTTATTTTATTGTCTTTAAGAGCATTTTCCAATGCTGAAGTGGCCAGTTCCCAGTCCTTATCAGAACCAATAGAATTTTCCGGTCTGGTGCTTAATTCCACTTCATATTCAAATCCGAAAATTCCCATAGCATAATTGACAAAATCTGCAATAGCGCGGATTTCCGGATTTAACTGCTCCGGTGTGCAAAGGATATGCGCGTCATCCTGGGTAAATTGCCTTACCCGCATCAAACCATGTAAAACTCCTGTTTTTTCGTGACGATGAACCGTACCTAACTCAAAATAGCGCAGAGGCAAATCGCGGTAACTTCTGATTTTTGATTTATAGATCAACATATGTGAAAGACAATTCATTGGCTTGATGCCGTAAACTTGTTCATCCACTTCAGTAAAATACATATTGTCGCGATAATGATCAAAATGGCCGGATTTCTTCCACAAATCAACCTTGAGAATCTGAGGGCCCATGACCATATCATAACCGCGTTTCAAATGTTCTTTTCTTTCCCAGTCCTCAATCAGGTAACGTAACATCATACCTTTGGGATGAAAGATAATCAGGCCCGGTCCGGCCTCTTCATTTATCTGGAATAGATCAAGTTCCCTGCCCAAACGGCGATGGTCTCTTTTTTTCGCCTCTTCCAGTAAATTTAAATAATCAGCTAATTCGTTTTCATTGGCAAATCCGGTGCCGTAAATACGCTGCAACATTTTATTTTTTTCGCTGCCACGCCAGTACGCGCCTGCAACGCTCAAAAGTTTGAAGGCTTTAATCATGCCTGTCGAAGGTATGTGCGGTCCGCGACATAAATCAATATAATTACCTTGCTTATAAAGACTGACCTCTTTTACATCTCCAAGCATATCATTAATCAGTTCGACCTTATAATTCTCTCCTCTTTTATCAAATAAATTCACCGCGTCCTCGCGCAAGATATCTTCACGAACAAAAGGATAATCATCAGCTATAATTTCCTTCATGCGGTTTTCGATTTTTGGAAAATCATCTGCAGTAAAAGGTTCTTTATATTCAAAATCGTAGTAAAACCCATCTTCAATAGAAGGACCGATGCTTACTTTCGCGCCTTTAAAGACATCCTGAACAGCTTGAGCCATCACATGAGATATGCTGTGTCGCAAGATCGCCAAACCATCATTGGAGGATATGTCGATTAAATTGAGCGTGGAATCTTCCTTCAGGATACAGCTCAAATCTACAGCTACTCGATTGATTTTAACTGCTATAGTATAAGCCAATGCTTCCTTTTTCCAAGCTACGATGGCTTCACCGGCAGTAATACCCGCTTTAAAAGACATTTCTTTATTGTCGGGAAAATTGATTTTAATATTCATAATTTTATTAACTAAGCTGCCTTGGCCATTGTCGAAAAAATCATTTTAAAAGGGCATCATCATTTCGCTGATGCCCTTTGGGTTAGTGGCGTTTGTGGCATTCACTCTTTTTATCAAAAATGGTAGGCAAGCAGGGATTTGAACCCTGGACATCCACCGCGTCAGGATGGCGCTCTCCCCCTGAGCTACTTGCCTACAAATAATTAAGCTTTTTAAGCTTTTTTAAGTTTTGCTCAATTAGCAGTAAAACGCCGTAGTGTCAAGCTAAATATCTTATTTATTAGTCTATTTTTAGGCGGTTCGATTGATAAATTTTATCCCCTTAATTATGTAAATTAATCCTGAAATAATAGTAAATGATGCCGTCAACCAGGAAAGAATTATAATCCAATTGTAGCTTATTATATCAAAAGTATAAGTTTTTAAAAGTAAGGCAAAAAAAACCGTCGCAATTTGCAGAGTAGTTGTAATTTTGCTGACGAATACCGGTTTAATTTCATAGGTTACAGACATCATGGACAGAATCACTAACCCGAGTAGAATTATAAAATCTCTGCTGATAACAATTACTGCAAGCCAACTGGGAATTAGACCAAAAATGGCTAAGGAGATAAAGCTTGTAGATAAAAGTATTTTATCTGCTAAAGGATCTAAAAAAGAACCAAGTTTCGTTTGTTTGTTTAACAAGCGTGCAACGGCGCCATCCAAAGCATCAGTTAAACCAGCAATAACAAAGATAATCAAAACTTTGGCGTACGACCCTTGAATCAAGAATATTACGATAACAGGAACAAGAATAATTCGTAACAAAGATAAAAAATTTGGTATGTTCATTTAGGTTTGTAAACTTTTTTATTTTTTACTTAATTCTTATTTTCTCTTAGGTTATTCCATTTCACTAAATCGAGTATTTAATATACTCTCCTATCCACGCAAATTCGGTCCATCTGGCAGAGTTTTCATTACTTTATTGACGACTTCCTCAATTACAGCTTCCAAAGCCTCATGTGATTTTCTTTCCAGTCCATTGCGGGTAAAATCAAAATTTCTGCTGGTAGACTCGCCTTGGGCATTCCAAAGAACTTCGCCAGTCTGAGCGCTACGCAATTCACACCGAATAGCTATGGTTATGGGCGCATAGAATAATTTTTCCGACTTATTGCCTTCCATTAACGTGCAATACAACCCCGCATCGGCGCCTACTAAATCTTTTAATGCTTGGGGAGAAATGGTGGCTGCGCTTTCTTTGTCTCCATTGGCATATAAAGACGCCAGCTTCTTGTCTATTATATCCAGCGGCAGTTTGGGATAGCCCTTAAAATACAATTCTTCGAATAGTTTGGAGCGTAATAATTGGGAAGTTTTACTATCAAGAGTTTTATTTTCTATCGGAAGCACGGCAATAATCTTTGCCGGATTCTGATCATAATTAGGTTTCAATGTATACGGTGTCTTGGCGGAACATCCGCTCATAATTAAACTCATGACGATTAATAAATATAGATAAAAATTAAAAATCTTCACTGTTTCCCCTTTCATTTTACTCGTTGCTACTCATTTTCTTTAGTTTTTCAATTTCTTCCTTAATGACCCTTTCAGCGATTTCCGGGATTATTTCCCGGGCAATCCTTTCAACGATTTCGGTTGCCCGTTTTATAATTTCTTCATTGAGATTATTTGCCGTTCGAGTATCTTCGATTACATCCACAAGAGAGTATATCTCACTTTTTTTCTTAGTTTTATTTTCATAACCACGGCCATCAATCACAATAACTTCCTGATTATTTAGGTTGTTTGGTTCTTCATACACATCCGTCAAATCATGAATATTTTTATCTTCTATTGCTATGGAATCTGAACCCATACTTATCTCCCTCAAATCATTTTACTTAATAAATAATAAACTGTTGAATGATTTGGTTTAGTTATCATAGTGAATAAAACAGTTCAAGAAATATATATTATCATTACTGTCCGGT
>PLGI01000137.1 GCA_003139775.1 Syntrophaceae bacterium
AAATGTTGACATGTCTCGGCAACTAACAGAATGTCTTTCAAAATTGAAAATTAAACGCAAAGAAGAATATCTTGCTAAAGGAGAGGGCGTGCCCGAATGGATTTTTATTTCCGAGATAGGCACACCTTTGATTGAAGGTCATTGGAGAGAGCGTGTATTCAAGAAGATTCTTGAGAAAGCCAAAATGCGACAAATCCGCATCCATGATATCCGTCATACCTATGCTTCTCAACTTATCCAAGATAATCGTTCTCTTGCCTACATCAAGGACCAGCTAGGGCATCATAGCATTCAAGTCACTGTCGATATATATGGGCACCTTGTACCCGGAGCGAACAAAGAAGTGGTTGATAGCCTGGATGATCCTGATTACACCTATATTGCACCCAATTTAAAAGAAGCGTAGAATTATCATTGTAAGTTATTGAATTACTTGGTAGTCCCACAGGGAGTTGAACCCTGGTTTCCGGCGTGAGAGGCCAGCGTCCTAACCACTAGACGATGGGACCACATTGGTTGGGAGACCATGATTCGAAACTCTGTAGTAGGGTTCAGAGCCCTGAGTCCTATCGCCAGACGATCTCCCAACAGTGTGGAAAGTTGAGGGTGAGTATCTATTCAATTCGACTTTAAAAGTCAAGATGAAAGTGACGCAGGTTTTAAAACACCGCAATTGCGGGGTCGTTGAGAAATCCCATGTTTTGGGGCTGTTCAAATACCCTAAGGGGCACGCCGAATGTTCAGATGCAAGGCGCGCAAAAAACCTAACCGCGAGGCGTATAACCTAAAGGTCACACGTATGAATATACGTTGAGCGGTGCGGTTTTACGCGCAACCCCGGCCTTCGCCGGGGTAAACTCCGCAGACCATGGTGCCCTTCAGGGTATGAGCGTTTTGCAATAGCCCCCTGCCCTGAACAGCCCTATTTATTCTCAGTTTCAATATAGGCAAGCGCGGCGTTAATCCTTTGAATAACCCGTTCCTTGCCCAGAGTGACCATGATTTCATCAATGCCGGGGCTGACGGTTTTCCCCGTCAGCGCTACTCGCAGCGGCTGGGCGATCACTTTAAACTTTATGTCTTTTTCCTGCGTGAAAGCCTTGAGGAATTCTTCCAGGTCTTCTTTGTTGAAATTTTGCACCGTTGGAATTGCGGTGACCATTGCCTTCAAATGATTGGAAATCTCCGGTACCAGAAATTTCAGGGCGGCTTGTTCTTCATATTTAATCTCATCGGCAAAATAGAAATTTGCCGCACCGGCCAGTTCCACCAACGTTTTGACGCGCGGCTGTAAATCCACAATCACTTTCTGAATGAAAGCGGCGTCGCCTAAATTGGTGCCTTCAGGCCACAGGGATTTCATCTCTTCCATTAACCGCTTAGGGCTTGCTTCCTTTATATAGTGCGCGTTGAGCCAAAGCAATTTTTCGGGATTGAAAACAGCGGGCGATTTGCCGACAGCATCCAGAGCGAATTGCTCAATTAGTTCTTTTTGCGAAAAAATTTCCTGGTCTCCATGCGACCAGCCGAGGCGTACCAGATAATTGACCAGCGCCTCCGGCAGATAACCCATCTCCTTATAGGCCATGACAGATGTAGCTCCGTGACGCTTGCTCAGACGTGCCTTATCCGATCCCAGAATCATCGGGACGTGAGCGAATTTGGGCACATCGAAACCCAGTGCCTGATACATCAAAATCTGGCGGGGGGTATTGTTGACATGGTCGTCACCACGAATTACATGCGTGATAT
Organism: Syntrophaceae bacterium; assembly: GCA_003139775.1. Lineage (GTDB taxonomy): Bacteria > Desulfobacterota > Syntrophia > Syntrophales > Smithellaceae > Smithella. The sequence continues at coordinate 1,753 of PLGI01000137.1, forward strand.
TCATGAGTGCGTCGTCGATGACGACGGCAAAATTATAAGTCGGATATCCGTCGCCGCGTTCTATAATCAAATCGTCCAACTCATCATTATTAAAGCTGATATTTCCTTTAATGAGGTCTTCCACAATCGTTATGCCGGTTTGCGCACCGCGAAAGCGGACAACACTGCCGGGCGATTTCTTTAAATTCTTGTCGCGGCAGGTACCATCATATTTGGGCTTTTCCCCGGCGGCCAAGGCGGTTTTTCTTTTGATTTCAAGTTCTTCTGACGTACAAGTGCAATAGTAGGCCTTGCCCTCTTTGATCAGTTTTTGCACCATTTCGCGGTGCAACTCGACACGCTGTGCCTGAAAATGGGGACCTTCATCCCAGTTTAGACCCAGCCAAGTCATGGCATCGAGTATCGCCTTTGTTGATTCATCGGTCGAACGTTGCTGATCGGTATCCTCAATCCTCAAAACGAATTCACCGCCGTGATGGCGGGTATAAAGCCAGTTAAAAAGAGCAGTTCGCGCTCCGCCGATGTGCAAAAAACCGGTTGGCGAAGGCGCAAAGCGGGTTCTGATTTTTCCCATTGTTTTCGTTTCCTTAATTTTTTGTAGCTTTATAGGGTTGAGATTAGCTTTTTGTCAAGGCCCTTAATCTTCTTATTTAGCAAATTATCCTTGACAAGAAAAAGAATTTATAATTTACTTCTAAGATTATAATTTTAGCAAAATTTTTATAAGGCAGTATGCTTTCGATGTCTAATTCTTTGAAAATTAACGTAGTTCTTATTCCCGAGGAAGGGCAGAATTTCGTTTTTTCCGAAGATGGTGACTGGTTTAAGGGATGCTTTAAAGATAGCGATAGTCTTGATTTTACTCTGCGCCAGGTTGATGTAAATTGTCTGATAACAAAAGTTTCAGGCACTGTTTTTATTAAAGGTACATTTTCTGCATTTATTGATATTTATTGCAGCCGCTGTTTGGAGCACGCAAGCCTGCCTATTGGCAGTGATTTCGCTTATACGTTAATTCCTGCGAAGGCGGAAAGCAGAGAAGATTTAGAGCTGACGCCGGAAGAACTGGAAATAAGCTATTATCAAAGCGATTTTATTGACCTCGCGCCTATTATCTGTGAGCAGATAATTTTGCAAATACCGATTAAGGTGCTTTGCAGTGAAGAATGTAAAGGTTTATGCCCGCACTGTGGCGCTAATTTGAATACTTCTTCCTGCAATTGTCATTTAAATTTTGTTAATGATCGTATGGCTGTATTAAAAAATTTTAGAGTAAAAAATTAATTATAAAGAAGGATAATTTATGCCAAATCCGGTAAAGAGACATTCCAAAACCAGGCGTAACCAGAGAAGGGCGAATGATTTTTTGAAGTCGCCTTCATTGTCGTTATGCCCACAATGCAATGAACCGAAATTGCCTCATCGCGTTTGCCCGACATGTGAAACCTATAAGGGCAGGGACTACAAAAAGACAGAAAAGAATGCCTAGTATTTAGAAGATATGTTTTAGGCCGCGCCGGTTATTACCAACTGTAATCCGGACATTTTTTATGCTAAAAAATGTTTGCGATCTTTTGCTAAAGCAAATTGTTTTGTCTGTGAAATGGTGGCAAATAGTGGGAAGATGTTATTGTAGGCGTAAAAACAATGAAAAAAATAAGGAATTATTTTTAAAAAACAGGTAAAAGACATACAATTTAGTTCAATTTTTAGGGCAATAACAGACTGAGACTGGAGGAGGATTTTGCATGACGTTAGAAGAAAAAGTCATTAAACTTGTTATGGAACAATTGGATGTAACCAAGGAAGAGTGCGTTTTGGAAGCTTCTTTTATTGATGATTTAGGAGCGGACTCTTTAGATATTGTTGAGCTCCTCATGGAGATGGAAGAAGCTTTTGGTGTGGAGATAGCTGACGAAGAGCTGGAAAAAATTAGTACAATTAAAGACGTAATTGATTTTCTTAAGCAAAAAGGCATCAATTAGTTCACCGCGTAGGATCCTAGCCAATGAAAAGGCGTGTCGTTGTAACAGGTCTTGGGGCGTTGACCCCCCTGGGAAATTCAGTTAGTCAATCATGGGAAGGCGCCATTACAGGTAAATCCGGTATTGGTCCGATTACCAAATTTGATTGCAGTTCTTATAAAACAAAAATTGCCGGCGAAATAAGAAATTTTGATCCGATGCAATTTGTCAACAAACAGGAAGTCCGCCGCTACGATGATTTCATACTCTATTCTCTCGCGGCTTCAGAAATGGCTATGACTGACGCGAAATTGACGATCAGTCCGGAATTTTCTGAGCATGCCGGTGTAATAATCGGTTCTGCTATTGGCGGCTTATCAACATTGGAATGCGAACTAAAAAACTTGTTAGGAGCGAATCCCCGTAAAATTTCTCCCTTTGCCGTTCCGTCAATTCTTGCCAATTTAGCTTCCGGTCACGTCTCTATTCGATTTGGAGCTAAGGGTCCCATAAATTGTGCCGTTACCGCTTGCGCTGCGGGAACATCGGCAATAGGCGATGCTTATAAGACTATTGCCTATGGAGATGCCGATGTAATGATTACCGGTGGTGTTGAAGCGGCGATAACACGGTTAGCCGTAGGCGGCTTTGGTGCCATGCGGGCGCTGTCGGTGCGAAACGATGAACCGCAGAAAGCCAGCCGGCCGTTTGATAAAGACCGTGATGGTTTTGTTATCGGGGAGGGTTGCGGTATAATTATTCTGGAAGAATTATCATTCGCTCTCAATAGAGGCGCGCGTATTTACGCGGAACTTGCCGGTTATGGGTGCACATCCGACGCTTTTCACATGGCCGCCCCGCCGCCCGGGCACGAAGGCGCCGCCCGCAGTATGCGAATTGCAATAAAAGATGCCGGTTTAAATCTCGAAGATGTCGATTACATAAACGCTCACGGCACATCAACGCCTCTAAATGATTTATATGAAACTCAAGCCATCAAATTTCTCTTTGGAGAACACGCCCAAAAGCTCATGGTCAGTTCCACAAAGTCTATGACCGGCCACATGCTGGGAGCGACGGGAGGAGCGGAAGCCATTTTCGCGATTAAAGCTTTACAGGAAAGCATCATCCCGCCCACGATTAATCTGGATAATCCCGGCGAAGGATGCGATCTTGATTACGTGTCTAAAGTTGCCCGGCACAAAGAAATAAATACAGCCATGTCCAACACTTTTGGTTTTGGCGGCGTCAACGCTGTTTTATTATTTAAGAAATATAGTGAGTCCCAAGTTTCAGAAGCGTAGCGCGCTGAAATTTGTTGGACGAACTATCCTAGGAGCGAAGCGACGTAGGATAATGAGCATTTCTTGATATACCAGGCGCATAGTGCCATAGTAAAACGAATCCCGACGAGTCGGAATGAAGTTTCTCCCTGCCCCTTAAGGTGGCGGGATAATTCGCTCTAAGATTTTCCGAGTACTACGTTTCGGAAAATCAAGGCTCATAAAAGCGTTAGTCGTAATGAGACTCAAATTGCATAAGCTTAGCGTAATGAAATTTGTTAGTCGAATTTTCCAATAACCTTTAGTTATTGAAAATTATCCCGCCAGAGGTGGAGACAGTGAGACTCAAATTGCATAAGCTTAGCGTACTGAAGTTGTCTGGTCGAACTATCCTGCGTTAGCAGGGGTTGAAGATCCGAGATATGTAGAAATTAATAGTGAAGGAGAGAACAATTCCCATGTCTTTTTTAGAAAAAGTTGATCCGAAAGTCAGTCAGGCCATTGATTTGGAAACACGCCGGCAGGCGGGGAAAATAGAGCTGATTGCTTCCGAGAATTTTGTGAGTGAGGCGGTATTAGAAGCGCAGGGTTCTGTCATGACCAATAAGTATGCCGAAGGTTATCCCGGGAAACGTTACTATGGCGGCTGTGAATTTGTCGACATCGTGGAAAGTCTGGCGATTGAACGCTGTAAACAGCTTTTTGGAGCCGATCATGTCAATGTACAGCCGCATTCCGGCACGCAAGCGAATATGGCCGTATATTTTGCGGCAGTACAGCCGGGGGATACAATTTTGGGAATGAATTTATCTCACGGTGGACATCTGTCTCATGGAAGCCCGGCCAATTTTTCGGGTAAACTTTATAAGATTATTCCTTACGGCGTCAGTAGAGATACAGAAACTATTGATTATGATGAAGTGGAAAAATTAGCCAAAGAACATAAGCCTAAAATGATTATTGTCGGCGCCAGCGCTTATCCCAGGGTACTTGATTTTCAACGGTTCCGGAAAATTGCCGATGAAGTCGGCGCTGTAATCATGGCGGATATCGCCCATATTGCGGGGCTTGTCTGTACGGGATTGCATCCTTCCCCTGTTCCCGTTTGTGAATACGTCACGTCCACAACGCATAAGACTTTGCGCGGGCCGCGCGGCGGCTTGATCATGTGCAAAGAAGCTTACGCTAAAACATTGAACAGCAGAGTTTTCCCCGGCATGCAGGGCGGCCCTTTAATGCATATTATTGCCGCTAAAGCCGTTGCTTTTCAGGAAGCGCTTTTACCGGAATTCAAGGAATATCAAAAGCAGATAATCAAAAACGCTCAGGCAATGGCGGATGAACTAAAGAATCAGGGATTCAGGATTGTTTCAGGCGGAACGGACAATCATTTGATGCTGGTTGATTTAACTGCCAAAGGTGTTACAGGAAAAGACGCGCAGGAGACGCTCGACCGCGCCGCCATAACTGTCAATAAAAACGGTATTCCCTTTGATACGCAAGGACCCCAGGTAACCAGTGGAATCAGAATCGGTACCCCCGCTGTGACTACGAGAGGAATGAAGGAAGGCGAGATGCGTTTAATCGCTTCCTATATCGCCGATGTAATTAAAAATATCAATAATGAGCAGAACATTCAGGCTATTGCTGAAAAGGTAAAAACTCTTTGTGCCCAATTCCCTCTTTATCAACGAAGGATTAAGAGCCTGTAAAAAGACTTAGGATGAAAGAATCAGCTTCGTGAAAGCGTGTAAATATGGCCAAAAGGAAAGCATCTTCAGCAAGTCTGCCGGAGAAAATTAACAAAAGACCCGATTGGGATGCTTATTTTCTGGAAATTGTCGAGCTTGTTTCTAAGCGCAGTACTTGTTGCAGGCGAGCTGTGGGATCTGGATTGGTGCGCGATCACCGGATTCTGGCCACCGGCTATAATGGCGCTCCCTCCAAACTCCAACACTGCCTGGATATTGGCTGTCTGCGCGCGCAACTCAAAATTCCTTCGGGTGAGCGTCATGAATTATGCCGCGGACTGCACGCGGAACAAAATGCTGTTATTCAGGCGGCGCTGCATGGAGTGAATACTAAAGGATCGACGTTGTATTGTACCAATCATCCCTGTGTTATTTGTGCCAAAATGATAATCAACGCCGGTGTTGTCCGTATAGTTATCCGCGACGGCTACCATGATAAATTGGCCGCGCAGATGCTCAAGGAAGCGGGAATTAGCGTAAAACAACTCTAAACTTTAGAAAATAATTAAGGTAAACAAACTCATGAAGTGCCCTTTTTGCGGTCATGCGGAAAATAAAGTTATTGATTCGCGAATAAGCAAAGATGGCAAAGCCGTCCGTCGCCGCCGGGAATGTTTGGGCTGCTCAAAGCGCTTTACCACTTATGAGTATGTAGAAGATATATTGCCGATGGTCGTAAAAAAAGATGGCCGTCGCGAACAGTTTGACCGGCAGAAAATATTAAGTGGTATAAAAAAAGCTTGCGAGAAGCGTCCGATCAGTATGGAGTCCATAGATAAACTTGTCGAAAATGTAGAGCAGGCCTGTCAGGAGATGCAATTAGAAGAAATTTCTTCGACACTTATCGGAGAAAAGATAATGAACGAACTCAAGATGTTTGACGGTGTTGCCTACGTCCGGTTTGCCTCGGTTTACCGTCAATTTCGCGATGTCGGCGAATTCATGTCCGAACTGAAAGATTTATTGAGCAAGGGTAAAAAATAATTTATGTTTACCGGAATTGTAGAGGGATTGGGCAAGGTCAAACGCCTGACAATGAAAGGCGCCGATGCCGTTTTAGAAATTGAAACCGCAATCAATTTAACGGATGTGTCCGTCGGCGATAGTATCGCGGTAAACGGCGCTTGTCTTACCGTCACCTCAAAAAATCAACAGAATTTCAACGCCGATGTTTCCGCCGAAACGCTTTCCAGAACAACGCTCAAACTTTTACAGGCGGGACACAAAGTTAATTTGGAAAAATCATTGCGGGTTGGCGGCTTCGTCGGCGGTCATTTCGTTTTAGGCCATATTGATTCAGCCTGTCGAATTCTATCGCAGGCGCAAAAATCCGGCTCGCTGATTCTGGCTGTGGAAATGAATGATAATCTATCACGCTATATTGTGGAAAAAGGATCGGTGGCCATAGACGGCATCAGTCTTACCGTGAACAAACTTGAAAAAAACAGGTTTTATGTTAATATAATTCCTCATACAGCGGCCAATACTACTTTGCTTACGAAAAAAGACGGTGACCTGGTAAATATCGAAACTGATGTTCTGGGGAAATATGTGGAAAAATTATTGCAAACTACGCGGGGAATAGATAAAGACTTCCTGGCGCAGCACGGTTTTTCAAATAAATAAGGATAAATACGCAATGGCAATCAGTACAATTCAGGAAGCAATCGAAGATATTCAAAACGGGAAAATGGTAATTCTCGTTGATGACGAAGACCGGGAAAATGAAGGCGATCTTTGCATGGCGGCGGAATTTATTTCGCCGGAAACAATCAACTTCATGGCCCGCTATGGCCGTGGTTTGATATGTTTGACTCTCAACGAAGAAATAGCGGATAAACTTCATCTGAAACAAATGGTTCAAGACAATCAGGCGCGTTTCGGAACGGCATTTACCGTTTCCATCGAAGCGCGACACGGTGTTTCCACCGGCATCTCCGCCGCCGACAGAGCGACAACAATTCATGCCGCTGTTAATCCCTTGTCCAAGCCGGAAGATTTAGTCAGCCCTGGCCATGTATTTCCGATCCGTGCCAAGCGGGGCGGTGTTTTAGTGCGCACCGGACAGACTGAAGGATCGGTAGATTTATGCCGCATAGCCGGCTTGACGCAGGCCGGTGTAATTTGTGAAATCATGAAAGATGACGGCACAATGGCGCGGATGCCGGATTTGGAAATTTTTGCCCATGAACATAATATAAAAATTGTCACCATTGCCGATCTTATTGATTACCGGATGCAAAACGAATCTCTCATCAGACGAATGGCGGAAGCGACAATTCCTACCAGTTTTGGCGGTGATTTTAAAGTTATCGTTTACGAAAATGATGCTGATGACTGGCAGCACATTGCTTTGGTTAAAGGTGAAATTAAAGAAGAAGATGAAGTGCTGGTGCGTGTCCATTCAGAGTGTCTTACCGGCGATCTTTTTGGTTCCAAAAAATGTGACTGCGGCGATCAGCTCCATCGCGCGATGAGCATGGTGGAAAAAGAAGGAAAAGGCGTGATCGTTTACATGCGGCAGGAAGGCCGGGGAATCGGTCTCGTTAACAAACTCAAAGCTTACGCCTTGCAGGAACAAGGACAAGATACGGTTGAGGCTAATATCGCCCTTGGATTTAAGGCGGATTTAAGAGATTACGGCATTGGAGCGCAAATCCTCGTTGATCTGGGTGTGCGCAAGATGCGATTATTAACTAATAACCCGAAGAAGATTGTCGGACTTGAAGGTTACGGAATCGAGATCACTCAACGAGTTCCTATTGAAATAAACCCAAACGAAGACAATATAAAGTATATGAAAACAAAACAAAAGAAGATGGGTCATATTTTAAAAATATAGTTAGAGAAAAATTCAAACATAAGGATGGTAATAGACAATGCCGAAAATAATTGAAGGAAAAATCGTCGCCAAGGGAATGAAATTTGGCATCGTAGCCAGCCGTTTTAACGATTTTATTTGCGGCAGGTTAATTGAAGGAACCATCGACGCATTGATGAGAGCAGGCACGGAAGAAAAAGATATCGCAATCTATAAAGTTCCCGGATCTTTTGAATTGCCGCTCACGGCGAAAAAATTAGCAAAAAGCGCTCGTTTTGACGCCATAATTTGTTTAGGCGCCATAATTCGCGGCGCGACTCCGCATTTCGAGTATATAAGCGCCGAAGTATCCAAAGGCATTGCCAGCGTTGGTCTCGAAACAGAAGTTCCTGTTATTTTCGGTGTGTTGACAACGGATACAATTGAACAAGCGATTGAACGCGCGGGAACGAAGTCGGGAAATAAAGGCGCCGATGCGGCGATGACGGCAATAGAAATGGTTGATTTATTCAAGAAGATTTAAGGTTAAACTGCCATCCTGTTATGGCAAGAATATCAATAGAGAATGTAGCAATCTGATGATGTTGCTCTTTGAGGTTTAAGGATTAAATGCGTGGGCGGAGAAAGGCACGAGAAATTGCCTTACAGGTTCTTTACGGTCTTAATTTTGTGGATATTGATGTGCAGAAGGCTTTAGATCTTTTCTGGGGTAATTTTGTTGCTCCAAAAACGGCTAAAGAATTTGCGGCATTTCTGGTGCAGGGCACATGTGAACACAAGGAGGAACTGGATAAGCTTATTGCCGATTGTTCGGATAACTGGTCGCTGGGACGGATGTCCAAAGTAGATATAAATATTTTGCGTCTGGCTGTATTTGAGTTTCTCTACTGTGAAGATATTCCGCCGAAAGTTACTTTAAACGAAGCCGTTGATCTGGGAAAGACTTTTGGTTCGGAAAATTCCGGCTCTTTTATTAACGGCATATTGGACGCGCTTAATCTGAAATTAAACAAAAAAAATGCAACTAACCTTCTCGACAGAAAATCCAGACCTTCCAAAACATAAATGTTTAGCGTTGGGTATTTTTGCAGACGAAAAGCCGCCGCGCGGGATTTGCGGCTTTATCGACTGGCGTCTCAACGGCATGATTTCGAGAGAAATTAAGCAAGGAAGAATCAGCGGAGAAATTAAGGAAAAGATAGTTATTCCCTTTCCCCAACGCATTGGCGCCGAAATGCTGCTTCTTTTTGGTCTTGGAAATAGTTATGATATAAATTACGATAAGATTTATAATGCCGCTTACCTTATTGCGGAAGCTGTCGATGGAATGTCTCTGAATAGCTTTGCTTTTGAAATTTGTGGAGAAGACCGCTCCAGCCTCGTCACCGCGAATATCGCGGAAGCGATGGTTACCGGAATTTTTGATTTTTTATCCGCGGATATAGAAAAAATCGCCAACATGTCTGCCTGTATTGTTACTTCTCCCGCCCATCTTCAGGAAGTATCAGCAGGCATTAAACAATTCAAGACCAATGTGAATGATAAGGGCTCTGTGGTTTTTGGCGAATTAGAAAATAGTTTCGCTTGATACCAATTCGCTTTCTTCGGCTAACTTTATTGGCATCGTCGTCGGCTTCCTCAACGTATTATTAATACGCCTCGTCGCCTCCTTCTTGCCGCCTCGTTATCCATTGAAATCGAAATGGTATGATACATTCTGCAACCATTATTTTTCAATAGTCAAAGGCAGATTCGTCCCTTGTGTTGCCTGAGAACTATTATGGATGATGATTAGGGAGTCAGGAACAAAGCGCATACATTTCAGTCGAGATTTCTGCCGCCTGCTTTACATATTCCTGCAGTTTCCGCGGTGAAATTGTTTGACCCCAGCGATAGATCACCAGTGAATGCTGAAAGCCCTCGATGGTCCATTTTCCTTTTTGCAGTTTCTGGAAAAATTGAGGATTGGCTTTGGAAAAAGTTTGCATTGCCCATTGCGGGTCGCCGGATGATAAACGAAGCGAGCCCATATCTTTCTCGCGTCCCGGGACCTTCAATTCGTCTCCGCAGGTTCTCTGGTTGATCACGTGCGACCAGTCGGACGGCTTCAATTGGAACTTCGGCATCGTTACTTGCGGGTTCTTCACGATTACCGTGGATTGATAAAACCAGTTTTTCCCGGCCCCGATATAAAGATCGAAAAATCCCGCATCATATCCATTAATCTCTCCCCGCAAAATTACAAAATATTTGTTGTGGGTAGGATTGATCAGCGGAACCAATACGACCGGCAATATTTCTCCCTGCGCCAGACGATGAAATCCCAACGATTTTCCGGCCTCGGTAATGGCTCGCTTGTGCCACTTTTCCCATGATATAATAATTACGATGGTAAGAACGATGAGCCCGATTAATCCGCACATTACGGCGATGGAGACGCCATTTTTCATATATTAATTTCCTCCGGTAACCATTATTTCTCAATAGTCAAAGGCAGACCCGACCCCCGTTGTTCACTTGCTTTCGAACTTATTTGCCGAAACACCAACGGTCGATTGTTTTATTTACCCATTCCTACGGCAATCCATGCGGCAAGTGCGCTGAACAACGATGCGATTGCAGAAATGAGAGCCACTATCCACAGCTTGTGTTCTCTTGCCGACCGTTGTGCTTCAATGAAACGCCGCTGCAATTCGAAATCGGTTGCGCGTGGGCGGTTGCCAGACGAGCTTTGAGTCCTTGGCTCACCCGTGATGTCGATTCCCAATTCTTGGCATTGTTTTTCGAGATCATCGGCAATTGGCAGTTTCTTCATGTTGTGTTTCTCCTAAATCGAACAATTAATATACGAACGTCGCTTTTTCCGATAAATTTTTTATCAATCTAATACGTGTCGCTTTTCTGCAACCTCAATAATTAATGAACTACCCCGCAGCAAGCTACGGGGTATCAAAAGCCTCTATAAGGAATAGGCCTTTCGTAGCAAGCTAAGGGGAATTAACCCCAAACAAGATTAAAATAAATCCCGTATTGAAAGTTCTTATCTGGTCATGGTGTATTTTTGTTCGTCTTTCGGGACGTACCATTTGATGAAGTTGTATTCCAGGCCGATAGGCGCGGGCTCAATGCCCCGGAAACGATTGTGGGTGATGACCAGAGCATCGGGTACGTAAAGAAAAGTATAGGGTTGATCTTCCGCGAGGATTTCCTGAAAGCGGTCATAATATTTTTTTCTTTCCTTTTGGTCGAAGGTGCTGCGTCCTTTTACCAGCATTTCGTCCGCTTCCGGATTATTATAGGAAATAAAGTTCAGCTCTTCCGGCTTTGTTTTGCTGGAGTGCCAGACATCATAAGCATCGGGATCAAGCGGAATAGTCCAACCGAGAATCACGGCATCGAAACGGCGTTTGTTGATAAAGTTCGTCACAAATGCCGACCATTCCAGAATTCGTATTTTTACCGTGATGCCGATATCCTTGAGCTGCCGCTGAATGATTTCCACGCATTTCTGCCGCGTCTCATTGCCCTGATTGGTGACTATTTCAAAAACAAATGGCTTGCCGTCTTTTTCCAAAACGCCGTCGCTGTTCAATTTTGTCCAGCCTGCCTCACGCAGCAGTTCGCGCGCCTTTTGCGGGTTGTAATTGTAGTTTTGAACTTTATCATTGTAAGCCCAGCTGCCAGGCTTGTAAGGGCCGGTTGCCGGTTTACCTAAGCCCAGCAGTACGCCGCTGATAATTTCATCTTTGTTAATGGCATACGAAATTGCCTGCCTCACTCTCTTGTCGGTAAAAAGCGGGTTTTTCAGATTGTAACCAAGATAGGTGTAAGCAAAGCTGAGATATCGATATTTATTAAAATTATTTTTAAACAAATTGTTTTCTGTCTGCCGTGTGTATTGCAGAGGCGTCAGGCCCATCATGCCGAGGTTCTGGGCGCGCAACTCCAGAAACATCGTGGCGGTATCGGGAATAATTCGCGTGATCTGTCCATCGATATAGGGCCGTCCTTCAAAATAATCAGGATTGGACACAAGAACGATTTTCTGTCCGGCCACCCATTCCTTGAATTTGTAAGGCCCGGTGCCGATAGGATAGCGCGCCAGCGGACTTTTGGTAATATCCTTGCCCAAAAGTAAATGCCGGGGCAGGATGGAACTGCTCCAGCTGATCAGGGCAGGGGCAAAAGGTTTATCGTAAGTCACCCGGAAAGTATAATCGTCAAGCGCTTCAGCTTTTTTTACCGCTCTGAAATCTTCCGCGTAAGCTGTGGGTGTTTTCGGATCAACAGTTACCTGATAGGTATAGAGAACATCGGCGGCGGTAAATGGTTGGCCGTCGTGCCATTTCACGTTCTTGCGCAGATGAAAAGTAATGACCAGACCCTGGGCAGTTATATCCCAGGATTCGGCCAGATCGCCCACAATGTTCATATCCTTGTCGTATTTGACAAGGCCGTTGTAAACCATTCCGGCAATACTGTGCGAAGACGAATCAGAAGCCAGAAGCGGAATCAAATTGCTGGCGTCGCCGATTTCGCCTCTGACCAGTATATCTCCATAAGCAGGTTGTTTGGCTGATAAAGGCTGTGCCTTATCTGCCGCGGGCTTTTTATCGCATGCGGTAAAAGATATGATGATCAGAGATAAAAAAAATAGATGACTAAATTTGCGCATGAAAGTAAATTAGCGCAGTAATCAAACCATTGCAATAAAATTTTTATTGTGAAACTCCAATTCCGAAAGCGAATAACCTAATACCAAGTTGCTTTCAAATATTAAGATATGAATTTTTGAAAGCTTACTTGGTATTATGCCAAATCAATCAACTTTAATGAAACTCAGATATTACAAGCGAAGCACGGTAATATCTGTAAGTTGAATTATCCCACATGCGAAGCTTAGTGGGACTATCTTATTGTCTGATACCTAATTGGTATAAATACCCTGAAGGGCGCCATGGGGTTACTATAGGCGCAGCGGAATTGATAAGTTGTAATGAGACTCGCTGAAAACGAACGGAGTGAAGTTTGAGGCGTTAGTCGAATTATCCCGCGAAGCGGAAGGTAATGAGACCCAAGCTCTGGAAACAAAGTGCACCGAAGTTTGCAGGTCGAATTATCCCGAATAAGTGGGATATAGTAACCAGCAGTTTGCTGCGAAATGTCTCCAAAGCTTGTTTCGGGGTTTCATACCCGTGGTTCTCGATCGTGTTGCGTATGCGGATCATTGTGTTTCTTATGCGGCTTATGGGCTTTGGGAGTTTTCTTTATTTGGCGGCGAACATTATTCTGTTTAAATTTGTCGAAAAATTCTTTTGAGGCAAGATATTTATCCGCAAAAGAAACTATGAAGGATTCCTTATGCTTCGGCGGAACCAGCGTGAGGGGCCACATATGTTTTCTGATGATATCTTCTTCGATATCATTCAAAATAAAATGTTTTTTGGCATTGGCGATGGCGATTTTGGGATGTTCGATGCCGTGGAATTTTTCCGCAGGAAGGTCCGGAACGTCATGATTCCTCCAGTCGTACAGGAAAAAATCATGAAGGAGCGCCCCGCGGGCGGCGGATTGATAATCGAGCTTCAGAAACTTGCATGCCCTGTAGGAGAAATAAGACACATCCATAACGTGATCGTAAATTGAAGAATTATGATGTTGATGCAGTTTGAGTTTCATGAATTCATCATGCGTGTAAATATCTTTAGTTATATCGTAAAATTCATCTTCAAATGGCTTCCGTCCCTCCATGTTCAACCTGATCTTACTAAGAATAGATTTTAAAAACGTGCTAATCCTGTTCTTGATCTCCATGTCGATGTTGTTATCGATATACCTTCTCAGATTGGGGTACGCGGAGCGGAGCCGTTTAAAGGAACTAAATATCTTCTCAATTTCAGCGTCACTCAGATTAAAATATTCAGAATACAGATACGAGATCTTTCTCCTGAAAGCGGTAATCGTGGCGATAGAAAAAACGAAGTCCGTCACGCCATAAATTAGGAGTACAATGGAAATAACGCGTAGAAATGATCCGTCTTGCGCCTGCACATGCCGTAAAACAGCCGGATGGATAAAGGTGATGAATATCAGAGCCAGGGCTGTCCAGCACAGTGAAAAAAGCAGAGAGACTCTTCCATGTATATTAAATCTGCTGTCTGAATAGTCCCACAATTTTAATTTGAATACTTTTTCGAAAATGAAGCCTGTGAAATATTCGGTTAAGGTCAAAACAATGCCGTACACGATCAGCTTGATTGGCAGTGGCCAGGGATGGATCAGAAATGTCAGAATGATGATGAAAGCAGCCCCGAACCCATAGATGGAAATGAACGGCCCATATAAAAAACCGGGGTTGATAAATTGGCGTTCGGAGATGGACCTGTATACGGCTTCTATGATCCACCCCATGAACGAGTAGATTGCAAAAAGGACGATAGCTTGGGATATGCTTATATTATCAAATATCATTATGATATCTTCATCACATTTTAAGAATTTAAAATCAATGTCTTGTCTTTAACTTGAAATTTAGCATTCTGAGTGCATAATATATAATTAATTAAACGGATTGGATGTAGTGTCTATAATATTAGTGACCAGTTGTCAATGAATCTCTATTATTATGTGCTTCCTACACATTTTGTTTTTTTTATTGACAAGAAAGGAATGTCCATACATAATACTAAACCGCAGTAAGTAATTAACATAAACTGGATCATTCATTATTACGTAAAAGCATAAAATGGTTAATGATAAGGAGGCGAGGCAAAAGATGACTATGGCAAATATCACTATTAATGGCCAGAAAATCAGCACAAAGGCGGGAATTACTGTTCTGCAAGCCGCAAGGGAAGCGGGCATTGATATCCCCACTCTTTGTGACCATCCCGCGCTGTCTGCGGTTGGGGCTTGCCGAATGTGTATCGTAGAAATAAAAGGGCAACGTGCTTTGCAGACTTCATGTACATTTCCTGTAACCGAGGGAATGGAAATACAGACAGATTCCAAAATGGTGACTGATGCCCGCAAGCTGGTTCTGGATATGATCTTTTCGGAAAGAAATCATTTTTGTCCATATTGTGAAATGAGCGGCAGTTGCGAGTTGCAGGATCTCGGCTACCGTTATCGTGTTGATCACTGGGTTTTCTCCACTTATACGAAAGCTTTTCCACTGGATGCCACACATAAATATTATCTGATGGAACACAACAGGTGTGTTCTTTGCGGAAGATGTATTCGTGCCTGCGATGAGCTTGTGGCCAATCACACTTTGGGTTTAGGGCAGCGCGGAAGCGAGAGTATGGTTCGCGCGGATGCTAATATTCTGCTTGGTGAATCTTCCTGTATTTCCTGCGGCACCTGTACTCAGGTTTGTCCAACGGGAGCTCTGTTTTATAAAAGAAGCGCTTTTATGGGCAAAGACAGCCTGACGACAAAAGTAAAAAGCACGTGCAATCAGTGCGGCATCGGCTGTGGTACGGAAGTTGTGACACGCGGCGGAAATGTTCTGGGTATTCTGGGCGACTGGGATGCTCCGGTTAATAAAGGGCTGCTTTGCAAAATGGGCCGCTTTGAACCCTTATATGATAGCCGCCGGAGACTTACCGCACCTCTTCTACGCACTAAAGGGAAGCTCAAAGAAATAAGCTGGGAAGAAGCAATCCAGACTCTGGCAAAACAAATTAACACAGTCAAGGCTTCCGAAATAGGTGTGCTTTCCGGCAGCTATTCTTCAAATGAGGCCCTGTATTTAATTAAAAAATTATTCAATGAGAAATTGCAAGTCTCCAATATCGGCCTGACCAATGCTGTGGCTCCCAGGATTTTCGACAAAGGTCAGAGCAAGTTGGAAGATATTACTAAAAGCGATATTATTCTTGTTGCCGGATCCGATCCTTTAAACGACCAGCCGGTTGCTTCATTCATCATCAAACGGGCGGTAGACAAAGGCGCAAGACTGATTGTGGTTGATGATAAGATAAATGGTTTGGCGCCGTTTGCCTTCATGAATGTCGATATGGCTGGTATAAGCAAAGCCGTTGAAGTTACCAAAAGAGCCAATAATCCGTTTATTCTCTATGGCGCCGGGATTACCAAAACTGCCATAGCTGAGCTCAAGAAACTAAAAGATAAAGCAAACTACATTATAGTTGAATCAGGCGTCAACACTGTAGCCGCCGCGGCGTTAGGATTAAATAACGGTTATAATCCGGCCGGCCTCAAACTTTTATATGTCTTGATGGGTGAGCAAAATTATGAAGGCGCTGATTTGTTCAAGGGAGTTCCTAAAAATGCGTTTATCGTGGTACAGGCAAGTTACTTGTCGCCTCTCACAGAATGGGCGGATCTGGTGTTGCCTGCGGCAATCTGGTCGGAACAAAACAGCAACCTGACCAATATCGAAGGAAGGATACAGAAGATCAATAAAGCGGTGGAACCTGCCGGAGAGGCTAAACCGGACTGGGAAGCATTGCAATTATTATCCGCAGAACTGGGCAAGAATATTGCCGTGTCTATAGATAAAGTTTCAGCCGAAGTGATGAAGTCACTTAAATGAAAGGAGACCCCGGATGGCAAAAGTCAGGATAGCGACAGACTGGTTGGCAGGCTGCGCAGGATGTCATATGTCGTTACTGGATATTGATGAGCGTATTGTAAAACTGTCGGAATTGGTTGAATTTACATCGAGCCCGATTACAGATCTTAAGCATCCGCCTAAAGAAGGCGTAACTGTGGGTATTCTGGAAGGAGCTATCTGCAACACTCACAATATCGAAGTCGCCAAGCAAATGCGTGAACGCTGCGATATCCTCATTGCAGTTGGCGACTGCGCAACATTCGGCGGTATTCCGGCCATGCGTAATCTGGTGGGTACTGATGCGGCCTTAAAGCGCGCGTATATTGAAACGGAAAGCACTGTTGATGGAGTTATTCCGGATTCCGATGAGTTGGGAAAGCCTTTGGATATGGTTGTTGGAGTAGATAAAGTGGTCAAGGTTGATCTGTTCATTCCGGGTTGTCCGCCGAGAGCGGATGCATTTTATTATGCATTAACAGAGTTGCTTGCGGGACGCACGCCGGTAATTTTGCCGCCCGAATTATTTACATACGATTAGAGGAGAAACTTTTATGGGTCGGAAGATAACTATTGAGCCTGTAACACGTATTGAAGGTCATGGACGTGTAACAATACATCTGGATGATCAAGGCGTTGTGGAACAAACTTTTTTCCACGTTGATGAATTCCGTGGTTTGGAAAAATTCTGCGAAGGCCGTCCGTATTATGAAATGCCGCAAATTACACAGCGCATATGCGGAATCTGCCCGATCAGCCATCATCTGGCAGCTTCCAAGGCCTGTGATGCTGTTGCTCGTGTGGAGCCTACGCGCACCGCCAAGCTACTGCGCGAATTGATGCACATGGGACAGACAGTTCAGTCACATGGCATGCATTTTTTCCATCTGGCAGCGCCGGATCTTCTGTTTGGCTTTGATTCTGATCCAGCAACACGCAATGTTTTCCGGATAATAAAAGAAAATCCCAAGCTGGCGCTGAAAGCCGTTAACATGCGCCGCTATGGTCAGCAGATAATAGAGAGGCTAGGCGGAAAACGCATTCATGCTAATTTTTCGGTTGCCGGCGGAGTCAATGCTCCATTGACTGAAGAAAATCGTAAAGCCATGGCATCGGAGCTAAAGGCCATGACCGCGATAGCTCAGGAAGCGATCAGTATTGCCAAAGGCTGGCTCGAAGCCAATAAGGAAACTGCGGCGACCTTTGCCTCTTTCCCCTCCAGTTACATGGGGCTGGTGGATGCGGAAGGTGGACTTCAGCTGTATGACGGTGAAATTCGCGTAAAAGGCGCGCAAGGCAATTTTCTGGCTCAGTTTAAACCGGAGCACTATCTGTCTTTTATTGCCGAGCATGTCGAGCCGTGGTCATTTTTGAAGCATCCTTATCTGCGTAAGATGGGCTTTCCCCAGGGCTTCTATCGAGTCGGGCCATTGGGCAGACTGAATGTCATCGATAAAATCGGCACACCGCTGGCTCAGGAAGAATTCAAGTTGTTCAAACAAATCAATGGCGGACTGCCTATAGAGGGTTCTCTGTATTATCACTACGCGCGGATGATTGAGGCTCTTTATGGTGTGGAACGCATTGGCCAGTTGCTGGATGATCCGGATATTATGTCCACTAATGTTCGCAATTATCCGCCGCTTTCGAATGTTCCCGGTCAGGGAGTGGGCGTTGTTGAAGCGCCTCGCGGAACGCTGTTTCATGACTACAGCACAGATGAAAACGGTGTTTTGACCAGAGTTAATCTCATTGTGGCTACAGGCAACAACAATTGGGCCATGCACACAGCCGCAGGCGTTGTCGCTAAGGCTTATGTTGACGGCACAAAGCTGACTGAAGGAATGTTGAACAGAGTGGAGGCGGCTATTCGCTGCTATGATCCCTGTTTGTCTTGTTCCACGCATGCCATTGGCAAAATGCCGCTGGAAATTACATTGATCGCTGCTGATGGCACTGTTCTTGACCGCATCAGCCGTTAGTGTAGGCACACATAATCATTCAGGCGGATAGGTGTAATGCTTATCCCAATTCTAAATCAAAGGGAACCCCAGCGAATGCCGGGCGCTATTTTTTCTACCTAGCCCCGCTGAAGCGGGACAGTTCAACTAACGAATTCCAGTTCACTGCGTAACTGTAATTCGAGTTTCACTGCCGCATCAATATCATCTTTGATTTAAAATGGTATTCCTAGCCTGTTTTTTCTGAGAAATAATCTGGAAAAGAAATGAATTCCAAAACAATTATTATTGGATACGGCAATATATACCGCGCGGACGATGGTGTCGCCTTTGCTATAATAAACGAGTTGCGCCGGCAACTGGGGCAGAAACTGCTGGAAGAGGGTGATACCGGTCTGGATGAACTCACTGGTGAAAATGATTCAATCTTTCTACTACAGCTTGTACCGGAAATTATGGAACTGCTTGCGGGCTATAATAAAATAATTTTTGTTGATGCTCATGTCGGTTCTGATCTAGAAGATCTCAACTGCTCGCCGGTTTCGGCACAATATATTTCTTCTTCATTTACTCATCACATGACGCCTTCCGCGCTTTTGGCATTTCTTAAAACTATGTATCAGTGCGAACCTCAAGCGCATCTGGTCTCCATCAGAGGTTACGATTTTGATTTCAAACGAACCCTTTCGCCCAAAGTGCAGGCGCTTGTGCAACCGGCTGTGGATGCCATTTTAAAAGTGATAGATCAATAATAGGTATGAACCCCAAAGTAAGTTGCTGGGTATTATATCCCGTTTATACGGGGTAGCCCTACATCGCTTTGCTCTTGGGATCAATTCCATTTACGCTTCAAATTTCGCTTCACTCATTTTCAGCGAATGTCATTGATTCGAACTACAAGCTTCAGTGCATTATATTTCTGAAGCTTGGTCTCATTACAATAGTCCCACTTAGCTTCGCACGTGGGATAATTCAACTTACAGATATTACTGCACTATGCTTGTAATATCTGAGTTTCATTAGAATTGGAGTTTCACAAACAAAAAACGGTGCGTGGTTGGAGGTGAAAAATTTCGGTGTGCGTTTGAGTATTAGAGCTACCGCCGGATGCTTCTTAAAAGTCTTCTCTAAAAAATTGCGCACAGCAGGTCTCTGCCAGTCAAAGGGGTGCTGAAAGTTTTTGTACAAAGACAAATCACCTTCATAAAAGTCATGCGTCGCGAGACTTTGCGCTTCAATGCTTTGAGAGGGCAAATTAAAAATCGCCAGATTTAAAAAGTCGATGCAGTCATGATGCCGGCAAACGAAATCCAGCGTCTTCACCGCGCTTTCCTGTGTTTCCGGCGGTGTACCGAACAGAAAATAACAATAGGCGGCAATACCTGTTTTTTTCAATGTTTTTAAAACTGCGGAAGTTGTCGGCAGATCAATTCCTTTATTTAATTGATCAAGCACTTCCTGATCGCCGGATTCAATTCCCAGTTTGAGCATGGCACAGCCGCTGCGTTTTAAGGATAAACAAAAATCTTCATCAGCTAAATGTTGAGTGATCCGGGTAAAACCATACCAGGGCGCGCCCGGCGGCTTTTGTGCCAGAGCGCCGAGCAGTGACGGAGAGATGGAACTATCCAGAATATGAATTAGTGAAGGATTCATCTGCCGTGTTAGGATTTGCAAATCTTTTGTGACCTGAGAAACCTTAAGAGGCAAATAAGCATTGCCTTCCGCTTTTTCCGGGCAAAAAGCGCATTTGTGCCAGTAGCAGCCGCGCGCGCTGCTGTAGGGCAGGATCGGGCCGGGCGATAAATATTGATCAAGCGGGAAGCCATTGTAATCGGGTGGGCAGTTGATCTGGCCTTCTTTAACGTTCAGAAGCTCCAGTAATATTTTTTCTCCCGCGCCTGCGACCATTTCATCTACAAGTCCCTTGAAAATATCATTGTGTGCGCCGAGTTTAATCCATGTGGTAATAAGCGATCCGCCTAAAATAATTTTTTGCCGCGGTTGAATTTGTTTGATAAAGCCGATCATGGCAAAGGTGCAGAGTGCCTGACTAAGATAGTTTAAAGAAAAACCGATAAAATCCGGATTTTCTTCCAACGCGTTCATCAGGCGATGTTGAAAGTAAGGATAGAAAGGATTGGCTTGCGGTTTTTCGGCTGCGGACATTAAGTTGGCGCTTTTTACAGGGGATAGACATTGATCGCGATAATCGGCAAGCGATAGATCAACACGCCGTGATTTACCTGCCACATTTAGAAGATGGTTAATATCCATAACTGCCCGCTGATAACGGCTTAGACTTCGGTAGGTGGCGATGTCTTGCAAAGCAACAAGATTGTGTTTCAGATTTTTTACGGCACGCGTTGTCCATCTATCGGTTATCGTATTGTTATTGGAAATATCCTTAAACAGGTAGAGGATGCCTTCCAGATTGGCATCAATAACATTGTGGTGAACACTATTTGCGTTTAGACAGGCGGATAATTTGGCGATGCCCGCGGGCGGTTCTGAACATTTGGCAATTGGTGGATGGATTAGAATTATTTTTGGCGGCATAAGTTTTACCAATTCTAAAGGAAGTTTTCGCCATGCTGGCGAAAATTCTCGGCAATGTAAGGTCATATTCACTATGCGCTTCCCTTGCGGGATGCGCTTCCGATCAAAGCGCTATTTTTGTTGGCGTCGTTGTCGGCTTCCTCAATGTATAACCTGAAGGTCACACGTGTAAAATACGCCTCGTTGCCTCCGCCTAGCCCCGCTGAAGCGGGACAGTTCAACTAACGAATTCCAGTTCACTGCGTAACTGTAATTCGAGTTTCACTGCTGCCTCAATATCATCTTTGATTTAAAAATGGTATTGCTTAAAAAGGTTTCGATATTTCTTTAATATCTATTTTTTGCCTAAGCAAGGCCAATTTTACAGTCCATATTTGCCGCTTGACAGTTGGTAATCTTTACGCAATAGTCACTCCCGCGATGAGAGTGTGTCGCAATCATCATTTGTCATTGCGAGTTCACGACAGTGACCGTGGCAATCCCTATGATGTCGATTAGATGCGAGATTGCTTCGGTCGTAACTCTCCCCCGCAAAGACATTACGACACAGTTTGCAAGCCCGGTATGATGGGAAAGAAAGTTTTTAAAAAGCATCGAGTAATACAATGATTGGTGTCTTGCTTTTTCTAAATAGATTGTTATATTTGCAACATAGTTGAAAAGAATCACTGTAAAATTAAAGAAGTCTTTTGGTAATTTGTGAAAAATATATCTTTTGACAGTAGAGTTAAAATAATACTGGTTCTGGCTATCGCGCTGTTTATGGTGCTGATAGCCAGTACCATATTTGCAGCCGAGAAGTATCCTTCGCCGCGCGGTGCGGTCAACGATTTTGCCAATGTCATTGATCAGGATAACGCCGTTAAAATAGAAGCCCTGGCGCGTGAAGTTTTACAAAAAACAGGCACGGCGGTTATTGTGGTAACTGTCCCTACTATCGGAGAGGGAGAAGAAACCAGTCTTTATGCTAATGGCCTTTATAAAGCGTGGGGTATCGGGAAAAAGGGCGAGGACAAAGGTCTTTTAATTTTTTTAACTGTTAAAGAAAGAAAATATTGGATTGAAACCGGTTACGGCGTAGAGGGTATATTGCCGGATGGTTTAGTCGGCGAAATCAGAGACAAGTATCTAAAGCCGCAACTCCAAGCAGGTAATTATGGTCAGGCTTTTTATGACACAGTGTCCGCATTTAGTTCTATTATTGCTAAAAATGCCGGTGTTGAGTTGAGCGGATCGCCTGCACCATACCGGACAAATGCCCGTGCCCAGCAAAAAGGCATTAACGTTTTTGGATTAATATTTTTCTTCATTGCGGCTGCGTTGCTTTTAGGCACAAGAACAGGAAGATCAATGCTTCCATGGATATTGCTTTTGTTCTTGAGTGGCGGCCGTGGTGGTGGAGGTGGCGGCGGCGGTTTCGGCGGCGGCTTTGGTGGCTTTGGCGGCGGCGGTAGCGGCGGCGGCGGGGCCGGTGGAGATTACTAATCACGGGTATGAACCACAAAGCAAGCTGCTGGGTATTATATATAGTCCCACTTAGCTTCGCACGTGGGATAATTTCCAATAGCCTTTGGCTATTGGATAATTCGACTAACAAACTTTAATGCGCTTCGCTTTTAAAGTTTGAGTCTCATTAAAATTAATCGGGTGTGTAAAATGGCAAAAATACCAGATAAACCAGAAGATGTTTTTGTTCCTTTAACTCAAGACTATCAGAAAGTATTCGGCAAGGAGCTGATCTCTCTTATTCTTTACGGGAGCGCCGCCGGTGGCTCTTATGTAAAAGGCAAATCGGACATTAACCTGCTCGTTGTCTTGACCCCGGAGGCGATCAACAGGCTGGAAGATTCTTTGTCTACGGTTAAACATTGGAAAAAGAGCCGTGTGGCCGTGCCTCTTATTATGACAAAGGCATTTATTGAGTCTTCTCTGGATTGTTATCCGATAGAGTTTTTGAATATGAAAAACCGCCACATTTTAATTTATGGCGAAAATGTTTTGGAACAATTAAATTTTAAGCCGGAAGAATTACGTCTGCAAATTGAAAAGGAACTGAAGGGGAAACTGATTTTGCTCCGCCAGGGTTATCTGGAAACAGAAGGGAACGCGCGGCAATTGAAACAGTTGATCAGCCGGTCATTTACGGCTTTTATTTCCATATTCAATGCCCTGCTTTATTTGAAGCAGGAATCGGCGCCGCATAAGAGACGCGACACAATAAAAGAAGTGGCCAAGCTTTTTGCGGTTGACGCGGAAGTATTTTTGTCTTGTGCGGACATTAAAGAAGGTTTGGATAGGCTCTCCGGCGAAGAATTAGCTGGAATCTTCAAAAAATATATGAACGAAGTCGAAAAGCTTTGCAATATCGTTGATGCTTTATAAATTATCCCGACACACTTTGGTATAGGGATAATTCGACTAAAAATTTTTACTTCTCCCGCAGTTATGCGGGATTGTAAAAATTAAGTCTCATTATAAATTTAAAATATGCAGGAGGAAAAAATGGATTCAAAAAAGAAAACTTTAATCATTGTGCTGGCAGTAATTGTTTTTCTGGCTATCGCCGCTTATTCTTTTTTCGCGGGCAACTACAATAAATTTGTTAGTCTGGATACGACAGTTAAGAATTCATGGGCGCAGGTGGAAAATCAATTACAGCGGCGTTTTGATTTGATTCCCAATCTGGTGGAAACCGTAAAGGGTTATGCCAAGCAGGAAAAAGATGTTATGATAGGAGTAACTGAAGCCCGCGCTAAAGTAGGCGGAGCTGGAACTGTTCCTGATAAGATCGCGGCCAATAACCAATTATCCGGCGCTTTGAGCAGATTGATGGTGGTTGTAGAAAAGTATCCTGATCTGAAATCCAATCAGAATTTTATGCACCTGCAGGATGAGCTGGCAGGGACGGAAAACAGAATCGCCGTGGAAAGAATGAGATACAACGAAGCGGTAAAAGATTATAATCAGACAATAAAATCATTTCCGGCCAATTTGCTTGCCGGCATATTTGGTTTTAAAGAAGGGGCATTCTTTAACGCGCCAAAGGAAGCCAGAGAAGCAGTCAAGGTTAAATTCTAAAATTAAAAGTATTTTTGTGAAAAAAATTAGCCCCGGACTTTAGATAATAAGGTTCGGGGCTTTTTAATGAGAGTCAAATTTTAATGAAACTCAGATATTACAAGCGCAGTACAGTAATATCTGCAAGTTGAATTATCCCACGTGCGAAGCTAAGTGGGACTATATTAGTGAGATTCAGAGTAATAAGCTATTTTCCACACACCGTTTTCAACTAATATCCGGGACGGTTCGCTTAAATTTACCGGCCTTTTATAAGCATCAATACTGTATTCGGGATCATGCGGTAACTTGAGACTGTTACCCGTTAATTGCGGCAGGATGGGATAGATGATTTTTGTTTTAGCCGCGGAGAAAAGCTCGTCAATATTTCTAAAGGCGGACAGCTCATCTATAGTTTTCAATGTGGGCGGCATTAAGATAATTTCTTTCTGATGATGCATTTTCAACGCCTTTTGCGGCGTTACCCAGAGCGATTCCGTAAACTCTGCCGCATCAGCCACAGGCGTCTGATGGGGAGGCAACTTGGCCAGAAAAAAGCGGGTGTTAAATCTCTTTTGTTCAAAATCCGGCGTAATCCAGTGGGCATAAGGGATCAGAGCATCAGGGAAAAATAAAATTTCTTCTTTTTGAGCAATCCCCGCCAGTGTAATTTGAGAGGCGTTAAGCTGATGCCGGTAGTCATTGAATTTTCTAAGAACTTTTTCGTCATGAAACGAAACAAAGTTTCCGGTAGTTTTGCCACCTAAAAGAATGCCGGCCTCTTCGAAAGTTTCCCTGATGGCGGCGATAAAAAATCCCAGCGCTTTTTCTCCGGGCAAACTGCTATCCTGCAGTAACCGATATGGATCAAAGACATCCGCAGTCTTGATATAATTTTCGAGTTGCGGATCGTTGTCGGTCTCTTCCAATTGACCGCCGGGAAACACATATGCCCCGGCCATGAAGGCCTGCTTTTGATGACGCCGTGCTAAAAATATTTCCCAGTTACCAGAATTCGATGGCCGGATTAAAATCACAGTTGCCGCGTCTTTAAACACAAATTTATTTTCTGTTAAATTCATAAGGTTTCAATGAAAAATTATATTCTTCTTTTGGGGCAGTTTCAACTTTTATATATGTCAAAAAGGTTCAAGGCTTTTCTTAAAAATTCAAAAATTTATAACTATTGTTTGTAGATAAGAAAAATTTATGTTACGCAAAAAGTTATGAGTACCGAACAATTCAAAAACATTACCGAAGCGATCTAACTACAGGAGTAAGTAAGTGGAGGTATTTCAATGAGTGAAGTGAAAATCGTCAACGCCACGGGGCTGGTCTGTCCGCAGCCGGTTGTCTTGGCTAAACAGGCTTTGGAATCTCATGAACAAGTTATGGTGATTGTGGATAACGATACCGCGCTGGAAAATGTAAAACGCCTGGGGACAAAGCTGGGCTGTGATGTGAAAGTTGAAAAGAAAAACGACGGCACTTACGAGATTAATCTGGCGCGGAAGGCAGGCGCAGTTGGGACAAAAGAAGAATTTGTCCCGTCGTGTGACGCAACACCTGTGCAGTCCGGGCCTTTTGTGATCGTCATTTCCGCGAATACAATGGGGCGTGGCAATGATGAATTGGGTTATGTTCTGATCAGGGCATTTCTTCACACCATCGCCGTGCAGGCCGAAAAACCGGATATCATGATTTTTTATAACACCGGCGTCAAACTTGCCTTAAAGGAATCAGAAGTTCTGGATGATTTGAAAGAGCTGGCTTCTGCTGGTGTGGAAATGCTGGTTTGCGGAACATGCCTGAATTATTTTGAGGTAAAAGAAAAATTAGGCGTCGGTGTTGTTTCCAATATGTATGACATCGCGGGAATCATGAGCCGCGCGGGACGGTTACTTGCGCCATGAAAGAACAGCCCCGATATTTTGTAATGCTGTTTAAATCGGTTAGTTATGTTCTGAAGGCGGAAAAAATTCTCCAGAAGGAAGGACTTCCGCACAAGCTGATTCCCGTGCCTAAGCACATCAGTGCGGATTGCGGGATATGCCTGCGCTTTGAGCCGGCAATCCAAAGTAAAATTAAAGCCGCTCTTTTGAACAAAGTGGAAATAGAAGAGATTCGAGAGATGGCAAATTAGTTATAGTTTATAAATATAAAGATTTGACCGGGCGAGCTGGCTGGCGCCGGCCGCGGGCCTCAACCCCGTCGGGCAAACACTAAAATGTTTGCTGATTAGTTCGATTCTAAGCCCGGCCTTATTGTGAAACTCTAATGAGACCCAAGCTTCAGAAACTTAGTGAACTGAAGCTTGAAGGTCAAATTATCCCACGTGCGAAGCTAAGTGGGACTATATATGATACGCAACCGCTTGCCTGGGGGTGCATACCCGTGATTTATGCGATATTTCAATATGTAATGATTGCTTAAAAACAATTGACATACAAACGGAACTTCTCTATATTTTCCCTGCAAGAAAACAATGTCTTGTGAAACACGGCAAAATAATCTCCACACTGACATTGAAGGTAAAATTTGCGCACTTTTTTTATAGAGAAATGTCCGCCCAAGCGAAAAGGGGAAAAGGACATGACCACGCTTCCTTTCAGCATGATGTCCAATGATTTGTGATGATGCTAATATCTGTTGCTTTTTTCAGGCTGGAAGTATATTTTTTCCTTCCAGTGGAGCTCCCTCCGGAAGGACGCAATAATGAGACCCAAGCTTCAGAAACAAAGTGCATAAACTGAAGGTCACACGCTGAAGCTTGAAGGTCGAATCAATGACATTCGCTGAAAATGAGTGAAACGAAATCTGAAGCGTAAATGGAATTGATCCCAGGAGCGAAGCGACGTGGGGCTATCCAGCGAAGCAGAGGATAACGCGACCTTCCGAGGGTTACGGAACATTCCCAAGCCGCGGGATTAATAATCGGATAAGGGGGTTTTATGAAACGGTTTGAAAATATTATCGATACCGCAATCAAAGAGTGTATATCGGATATCCACATCACCGGCGAACATCCCGTTGTGTCAAGAAAGAATGGTGATATTCAATTTCACGGTTCCCTGAAGTGGACCCATCAGGAAATCGATGATCTGACCAAAAAGCTTCTGACACCCCTGCAATTAGACAGACTGCGGCAGGAAAAATCTGTTGATGTTTCCGTTTCCACCAGCAATGCCCGTCTCCGGGTCAACGTTTTCACCACGATGCGTGGAATAAGTATAGCGATTCGGATTCTTCCTGGTCATATACCGACAATTGAGGAACTCAATCTTCACCCCTCACTCCATGATATTTCCAAGATCAAGTTCGGCCTGGTTCTCATTTGCGGCGGCACAGGGGAAGGTAAGACAACGACAATTGCAGCCATTATCAATGACATCAACAACTCTCATCAGGCACATATTGTCACGATTGAAGACCCCGTCGAGTACCGCTTTCAATCGAAAAAATCCTTCATTGAGCAACGTGAAATCGGTCCTCATACGCCTTCTTTTAAACAGGGGCTCATCGATGTGCTGCGCGAAGATGCCGATGTTATCGTCGTAGGCGAACTGCGCGAAGGAGAAACAATGCAGCTCGCTCTCAATGCCGCGGAGTCGGGACACTTGGTCATTGCCACAATGCATGCAGGCAGTCCGGAAGAGGCCATCTACCGCATGTGCAATGCTGTCCCCGTAGAGGCCCAAACCGAGGTGCGCAACCAGCTGGCGTCTACGCTGGCCTGGATCACTGTTCAGCAACTGGTGTACCTGGAAAAAGCCGGACAACGCGTCCCCATTCTGACCATTGCTCACGGCACCCAAGCCATCAAGAACATTATTCGCGAAAACAAACTTAACCAGATCAACAACGCCATAGATACCTCTAAAAACGAGGGTATGTTTCTGTCCGAACGTTATTTGACACAATATCTGAATACCCGCTCCGCCTTCACCCCCTATGGCAAAATCTTTCGCCCATCAGCAGAATTGTCGCCGGATAATTTTTATCAGTCGCCGCTGACGGACGAGCCACAGGTAAAGCATGGGGCAAGATACGAAAGGAGAAAGGCATCAAGGCCAATCGTCGACGTGTCTGAATCCAGCGACGAAAATGTCGACAATATATTGGATATCAATGATAATATATCGCTACATAAAATTGTCGAAAAGTTGAATAAGAATAGCGAGTAAAATCTTCAGTCGCTTTTTTTCCTAAAGCTATCAAATGTTTCTGCCCTTATTACTCAAATTGCTACTGAGGGTTGTCTGCTAATAAAGTGTAAGTAGGATTTGCTTCTTACTGTAAGCAGCATATTTGAACAGTACGAATAATAAATTTCCATCAATGAGAAAAAACTAAAAAATGAACAGGAACATTCTCTATTTCGACAATGCCGCCACATCGTGGCCGAAGCCGGAAGCAACAATAATGACAGTTGATTCATGCCTGCGGGAAACGGGCGGCAGCCCCGGGCGTTCGGGACACAGCCTCTCCATCGATGCCGGCCGCGTCATCTTCAACGCCCGTGAGGTCTTGGCCGGACTCTTGGGCATTGACGACCCTCTGCGGATCGTCCTGACGAAGAATGCCACGGAGGCCTTGAACATTGCTGTCTTTGGTCTTTTGAAACCCGGCGACCATGTGATCACCTCGTCCATGGAGCATAACTCCGTCATGCGGCCACTGCGGGCTATGGAGGCAAACGGTGTTGATCTGACGGTTCTTCCCTGTTCCACCGCGGGGGAGCTCGATCCGGGCGTTATCGTACCGGCCATCAAGAAGAACACGAAGGCCATCTTCCTGACCCACGCCTCCAATGTCACGGGGACGATCATTTCCGTGGCCGATATTGGCAGAATCGCCCGAGAGCACGGCCTTGTCTTCTGTGTCGATGCCGCCCAGACGGCGGGGACGCTCCCTATTGATATCGGAGCAATGGATATCGACCTGTTGGCCTTCACAGGACACAAATCCTTATTCGGTCCTCAGGGGACGGGGGGACTGTATATCCGCGAGGATCTTGAGCAGGTTATCTCTCCCCTGATGAGAGGCGGTACGGGCAGTCGGTCGGAGTACGAGGAACAGCCTGATTTCATGCCGGATAAATTTGAATCGGGAACACCGAATACGTCCGGTTATGCCGGATTGACAGCCGGTATCAACTTTATCCTGTCCCAGGGATTAAACACCATCAATGCCCATAAAAAAAGTCTGACAAAACTTTTTCTGCATGGTATCGGAGCTGTTGATGGCGTCACGATTTACGGCCTTAAGGACGCATCCAGGCGAATAGCCGTTGTCTCCTTTAACATCCAGGGTATGGACCCGGCAAAAGCAGCGCTGGATCTGGATGAACGATTCGGCATCATGTCGCGACCCGGCTTGCACTGTGCACCGTCAGCCCATCGGACAATCGGCACATTTCCAACGGGAGCGATCCGTTTCAGTTTCGGCTGGTTTAATACGGATGAAGAAATCTATCAAGCCGTGGAAGCCGTCCGGGTTTTGGCAAATCAAAAATGATATGCCGGAAGAAAAACACATGTAGACAGCATCTGATGGCGCCAATATTTCCTTGACATATAAGAGTTTTCTTCAATATAGTTAGTCTACAGTAATAATTTCTTATACATAATTATCTTCCCCACAGGAACCGGCTCTTTCGGAGTTACAGGTTTTTTCATAAAATTGTCCAGTCAAGACTATATTTAATTCTCTCGGGTAATAGAAGATGAAATATAAAGATTGCCAACACAAAGATAAAAAGAAGAAACCCAAATACAGCGAAAATGTATGGGTGCGGGAAGTTTTCAGCAATGGCCAGCAATCCCTGCAAAGCATTATTGGAAGCTCTCCTATTCCCGCGTTTATAATCGGGAAGGACCATCTGATTATCTACTGGAATAAGGCTCTGGAAGAACTAAGCGGAATCAAGTCCGAAGAGGTGGTAGGTACCGGACAGCAATGGAGGGCATTTTATAAAAGCGAAAGACCCTCCATTGCCGATTTGCTAGTCGATGGATTTCAAAAAGAGATACGCCATTGGTATGCCGGTAAATTCATCAAGTCAAAATTGATTGCCGGCGCCTATGAGGCTACCGATTTCTTTCCTGAACTTGGGAAAAAGGGACGATGGCTGCGCTTTACCGCCGCCGTTATCCGGAATTCCAAAGGCGCCGTTATTGGAGCGGTAGAAACGCTTGAAGATATAACTCAGGCAAAAAGGGCGGAAGAGGCGTTATTGAAAGCTCATGAAGATCTGGAAATTAAAGTAAAAGAACGCACGCATAAATTGGCGAAAACCAACAAAGCCTTAAAAGAGACTACAGATCATTTGTCCCTTATCCTCGAGTTCCTTCCTATTGTTTCCTATACCTGTAACGCCGATGAAAATTTAACGATTACTTTTGTCAGCAACCGCATCAAAGAAATTACCGGATACACGCCTGAACAATTCACGAACGATCCGACTTTTTGGCAGAAGCACATCCATCCTGACGAACAAAAAGAGATACTCAAAGAGTTGAAATCGGCCACGCACAAAGGAACTTACAAGTTCGAGTATCGTTTTCAGGCGGCCGACGGTTCTTATCGCTGGTTTTCCGATCATCGCCGTTTGATCAAGCCGGGCAATCGTTCCCGAAGATATATGGTTGGCGCCTGGCAAGATATAACTGAAAACAGGAGAGTTCGTCAGGAGGGGGAACTCCGTATGCAACAGATGATTCAATCCCATAAATTAAAAGCCCTCGGTGAAGTTGTAACGGGAGTCGCCCACGAAATAAACAATCCGGTTAGTTTTATTGCCAACAACATTCCTCTCTTGGAAGAAATGTGGACTGCCGTGGAACCGATTCTGGCCAGCGATGGAGCCTCTCATCCGGATTGGGGTGATAAAGGTATCAGTTATGTGGAAGTCTGTACAAATATGAAAGAAATTATTGAAGAGTTCAAAATAGCTTCCCAACGCATCAAGCGTGTCATTACGGGACTAAAAGAATTTGCCCGGGTGGATGAAACAGTACAAAAGAAACCGATTCAAATTGAGGAAGTCATTCAGGGAGTTCTGATTATTGTCGGCGCTCAGGTTCGTAAAACTGTCTCCCGCATCGACCTTTATATAGACAGCGGTTTGCCCACCATTCAGGGACATTTTCAAAAAATCGAGCAGGTAATCGCCAATCTGCTGATTAACGCGCATCAATCTATTACGCCCGACAGAAAAGGAAGAATAATTATTACTGTAAGAAATATCGAAAGATTGAACGCAATTCTGATCGAAATTGAAGATAACGGCATCGGTATGAAAAAAGAAGTGCTGGATCATATTTTTGAGCCTTTCTTTACGACTCGCCGGGATCGGGAAGGAACGGGTCTTGGGCTTTCCATTTCTTATGGACTAATCAAAGAGCATCGGGGAATAATAGGGGTTACTTCCCGTCCCGATATCGGCAGTCGGTTTTTCATCTACCTTCCTTTAGACGCTAAAACACAAATAAATATTAGTCCAGCCATACTTTGCTGTGATAGTGATGCCTCTTATCTCAATGAACTTAAAATGAGTTTTGTTGATGTTATTGACTGGTGCTGCGGTTCTAATGATACCTCCGAAGATGTCATTGCCTATCTGGAAACCCATCCGGAGGTGGATATTTTTATTTCGGAAATCAAACTGCCGGCAATGAACGGATGGAAACTCACGAAGAAAATCAAAGAACGTTTTCCTCTTCTGTCCGTAATTCTTTACTCATCCGACCCCCTGTCCGAGAAACAAGAAGGAAGGATAGCCGACAAACCGGATTATCTGCTTAAGAAACCTTTCAGTATGCTGCAATTACAAAATATAATTCGTGAAATGGGAAGGCAGAGATTATGAGAATTCTGATTGTTGATGATGAAGAAGTAGCCCTGAATTCGGTGAAGCGTCTGCTTAAATGGCGGGGCATCAGGAACGTGGATATCTGTAATAACGGCAGGGATGCCATTACCAAAATTAAAGAAACGGATTTTGATATTGTGCTTCTTGATCTGCTTATGCCGGAAGTCGACGGCTTGCAGGTTCTGGAATCCGCAAGACCTTACCGCCCTCATACCGAATTCATTATTCTCACGGCTATTGATGACATTCCAACCACGGTTAAAGCAATTCGTCTGGGCGCTTATGATTATCTTGTCAAACCGGTGGATAACGATCTCCTTTTTCTGGCCATTAAGAGAGCCTATGAACGCAGGGGTTTGCTCATCGGTTTATCAGCGACATCTGGGGATAATAAAAATAAAATTCCAAATGCCTTTTCTGATATTATTACTCAATGTCCGCAGATGTGTTCCATCCTGTCCTATGCTCAGGTTATGGCCGGAGGCGGCAACCCCATAATGATTACCGGAGAATCCGGAACGGGCAAGGAACTTGTTGCCAAAGGCATTCATCAGGCCGGGCCGATGCCCCAGGGTCCATTCATCGCCGTTAATGTCAGCGCTATTCCGGCCAGCATGTTTGAAAGCCAGTTTTTCGGTCATGCTAAAGGAGCATTTACAGGCGCGGAGACGCCGCACCGGGGCTATTTTGAACAGGCGGACGGAGGGACTCTTTTCCTTGACGAAATCGGAGAACTACCGATAGACCTGCAAACAAAACTGCTCCGTGTGCTGGAAGAAAAATCTTTCTATCCTCTCGGCGCATCAAAGCCGGTCTGGGTGGACGTAAGAGTTATCTCCGCTTCCAACAGTAATATTGAGAAGGACTGCCAGGAGGGCAATTTCAGGCTGGATCTGCTCTACCGGCTGAAATCCGTCCATATTCACCTGCCTCCTTTGAGAGAAAGACAGGGAGATATTCCTTTGCTCGCGTCCCATTTTCTACGCAAGGCATGCAGTAATTATAATAAAGAGGTTTTCGGTTTCAGTCCTGAGGCCATGGATTTATTAAACGGTAGAGATTACCCTGGCAACGTACGGGAATTGGCTCAAATTATTGAAAACGCCGTTTTGCTAACCGACTCCAATCTTATTCTGCCCGGTCATCTCGGAATGATGTCAAATACTATATCCTCTTTAGCGCGCCAATTATGCACATTGAAAGAAAACGATGAAGCGCATCTGGTCTATGTTTTGACCAATGCTAATGCCGATCGCGGCAAGGTCGCGCAAATTCTTGGAATAACCGTCAGGCAACTTCAGCGGAAGATCGCCGCCATGAAAAAAAATCCCCAGTGGGAATCAATTCTTCGCGACATTTAAGTCATTCGGGGTGACATAAAGGTCTTAATCGTTAAGCTCCTATATCTAAAGACTATTGTTTTTTTTTATGTCTGCAAATTTCTTCGAGCGACTTTCCCGGCGACGTTTATTTCGTATTTCCGTTTATTTCCTCTCTTGATAATTCATGAATATCCGGCAAAAGACGATAAATTTATTTTTTATCAACCGTATTATTCCATGAGAGTTAGAATCCATAACTATTCAACAACACTGGATTCCCCCGGCATGCGCCGGGGTTCCCTGCCGGGCGTCGTTGTCCGCGCGCGAAAGAGGGACAGGAAATAAAATACAAAAAAACTTTTTATGGCATGGCCGTTGCTCTTTCCTATTATTGAAAGGAAAGAGTTGTGATGAAAGCTTTTACCGCAAAACTTGTCGATTTAACTCAAAAAAACGCGGAAGCAATCGCCATGCAATGGGCAAGGGATGTAAAAACTAACGAAAAAACTTATGCCTATCATGAGGCATCTGAGGACAAGATTATTCATCAAGCTAAAGATTTTTACAATAACTTTCAAATGATGTTTCTTAATGAATCACCATATGAACAAGCGGAAGAAATTTTCGAAAAGTACGCGGAGGAAAGATACAGGGAAGGAATCCCCCTGCATGAAGCACTGTATGCCCTGATTTTAATGCGGAGGCATATGTGGTTATACGCGGAATTTCAAGCTATGTTTAATGCAGAGGTAGAGCACCGGCAGGCGGTGGGAAGTCTCAGCCGTACAATTCTTATGTTCGACTACATTATATATGTTGTTGCCAGAAAATTCTGGAAATTAATGAAACTGGAGTTTATGGCGATATAAAATACGCTGTGATTGATGGAACAAATTAAAACAAAGGGGAGATGAACGTGGAACGTGAACAAATCAATGAAGGAAAAGTTTTGTCCATTCGTAGCAGTGTCGTTGATGTCAGTTTTCCTACAGCGCCTTCGATTCGCAACGTTCTAAAGGCGGGCGATGAGGGACAGGTAATCATCGAGGTTTTTACTCAGTTGGACAATAACACCGTCCGGGGCGTTGCCCTGACGCCGACTCAAGGTCTGGCCAGAGGCTCGGTGGTCATTGATACTGGCAAACCGCTTGAGGTTCCCGTGGGCAAAGAGCTTATGGGAAGGGTTTTTAATGTTTTCGGACAGACAATCGATAAGAAAGGGAATGTTGAAGACGTAGA
The DNA here is from genome assembly GCA_003139775.1 of Syntrophaceae bacterium. Lineage (GTDB taxonomy): Bacteria > Desulfobacterota > Syntrophia > Syntrophales > Smithellaceae > Smithella. The sequence continues at coordinate 36,161 of PLGI01000137.1, forward strand.
AATACGCTCCATTCACAGGGAACCGATTCCTCTGCGTGATCAATCGACAGTGTCGGAAATTTTTGAAACCGGAATCAAAGCCATTGATGTTCTGGCGCCGTTGGAAAGAGGGGGCAAGGCCGGACTTTTCGGTGGCGCGGGTGTCGGCAAGACAGTGCTCATTACGGAAATGATTCATAATACCGTCAGCCACCATGAAGGCATGAGCATCTTCTGCGGCATCGGTGAGCGCTGCCGCGAAGGCGAGGAGCTTTACCGTGAAATGGAAGAAAGCGGCGTTCTGGGGAACACGGTCATGGTTTTCGGTCAGATGAACGAGCCGCCGGGAGCGCGTTTCCGGGTTGGACATGCGGCGCTGACGATGGCGGAATATTTTCGCGATGACGCCAAGCAGGATGTGCTCCTGATGATCGACAACATTTTCCGTTTCATTCAAGCCGGCATGGAAGTATCCGGTCTATTAGGACAACTCCCTTCGCGCTTGGGTTACCAGCCGACACTGGCCACGGAACTGGCCGAGCTCGAAGAGCGAATATGCAACACCAAAACCGGCGCGATCACATCGATCCAGGCGGTTTATGTTCCGGCGGATGATTTTACCGATCCTTCAGCCGTGCATACGTTCGGCCATCTTTCCGCGACTATCGCTCTGTCGCGCAAGCGGGCGAGTGAAGGTCTGTATCCGGCCATCGATCTGCTCCAGTCCGGCTCCAAAATGCTGATGCCGAACATTGCCGGCGAACGCCATTATAAAATCGCGCAGGAAATACGCAAGACGCTGGCAATTTATGAAGACCTCAAGGATATTATCGCCATGCTGGGCATTTCCGAACTATCCCGTGAAGATCAGCGCACGGTATTTCGCGCCCGCCGTCTGGAGAGATTTTTCACCCAGCCTTTCTTTGTTACTGAGCAATTTACGGGGACGGCAGGCAAGATGGTTTCGCGTGAAGAAACATTAATCGGTTGCGAGAGGATACTCAACGATGAATTTGCCGAATATCCGGAGCGCGCACTTTATATGATCGGCTCAATTGATGAGGCGAAAATTTCCCATGATGCTTAAAATTTTATTGCCGGCGGAAGTAATGATGACGCAGGAAGTAAAGAAAATTGTTGCCGAGGCGGAGAATGGATCTTTCTGTTTGATGCCGAATCACATTGATTTTGTGGCCACGCTTTCTCCCGGAATCTTCATGTATGAAAAGGTCGAAGGAGGGCAGGAATTACTAGCCATGGATGTGGGCACGCTGGTAAAAAAAGGATCGGACGTTCTTGTATCAACTCGCAATGCCGTGCGGGCGCCCGATCTGGGAAAACTCAAACAGGTCGTTGTGGAGCAATACGACGTTCTGGATGAACGGGAAAAAATGGTCCGTTCCGCTTCGGCGAGGCTGGAAGCAAGTTTGGTCAGGCGTTTTGTGGAGTTAAAATAGTAATGAGACTCTCTGAAAAGGAGCGAAGTGAATAACCTAAAGGTCACTGTAGGTTTGAAGTGTAAGTCGTAATGAGACTAAAATTTCAGAAGCAAAGCGCAATGAAGTTTTTTAGTCGAATTATCCAATAGCCAGAGGCTATTGGAAATGACCCCAGGAGCGCAGCGACGCGGGATGAATAGGGAAAGGAACTTAAAACGTAGAACATCTCCAGGAGAGTAAATAAATATGGTTGAAATAAAACGAACACCGGAGACGCGCCGACAGAAAATTGCGGATCGTTTTGCCGAACAGATGGCTAGAAAAGAGGCACTGCGGCTCAGGGGCCTCCGTCATAAAGGCGAGACTGTCTGGTTCGGATTGGGCATGTTCGGGATTGTCGGCTGGGCCGTCGCTATTCCCTCGCTGGTCGGCGTTGCGCTGGGTCTATGGATTGACCGCACCTGGCCCAGTCAATATTCGTGGGCGTTGATGTTTCTTATTGCCGGTGTCATAGTCGGCTGCATTAACGCTGCTTATTGGGTGAAAAAAGTTCGCAGTAAAATTATTGAGGATGATGATGAATAACTTTATTAACATGAATATGGCCGTCATTTTGGCAGCGGATTTTTTTGCGGGCATGGTGCTGGGAGCGTTTTATTTTATAGGACTGTGGCGGACTGTGCGGCAGTTGCCATCCATAAAAAGTCCCGCATACCTGCTGCTTGGAAGTTTAATTTTAAGGATGGCAGTGGTGATGGCGGTATTTTATTTTATTATGGGAACAGGACATTGGGAGCGACTGGCCTCGGCCATGTTGGGATTTATTATTACAAAAAAGATTTTAACATATCGATTAGGACCGCAAAACGCGGTGGAAACTGTTAACTGAATAAACTCGGGTGGGCAACATTCGCCGCCGCATGGAGATTCCATATGGAAGTTGTGTCTCTCAATCAGATCAGTCCGGACCAGGTTATAATATGGAGTTGGTGGTTTATCACCATCAATGTGACAATGCTCTATACTTGGCTCGTGATGGCAATCCTTGTAGTCGGTTCCTGGTTGGTTACGCGTAACCTCTCGACGGAGATGAACGCATCCCGTTGGCAGCATTTTCTGGAAGTGATTATTTCCATCATCAGGAATGAAATTAGAGAAATGACCAAAAGAGGAGCGGATAGCTATATCCCTCTGGTCGGAACGCTTTTTCTTTTCATTTGCGTCTCCAATGTTCTGGTGATTGTGCCGGGATTCGTCGCCCCTACTTCCTCTATTACTACAACAGCGGCACTGGCCACATGTGTTTTTATCGCTGTTCCCTTCTACGGCATATCCCGCATCGGCTTTGGTCATTATCTGAAGGAATATTTTCAACCCACTTTCATCTTTTTTCCGTTCCATGTCATGGGAGAACTTTCCAGGACACTCGCTCTGACAGTGCGGCTTTTCGGCAATATAATGAGTCATGAAAAAGTCATCGGGATACTGCTGGCGGTTACCCCTTTCCTGTTCCCCGTTGTCATGCAGGTCCTGGGGCTTTTGATCGGTGTAATTCAGGCCTACATTTTTGCGATACTTTCCATGGTTTATATAGCCTCAGCGCTCAGCGCCGAGGATGATTATCCGAAAGAAGTAAAAGAAGAAGGCTCTACAGCCTAAACAATTTGATTAAAGGAGGAGTATTTATGGATAGTGTAAGTTTGGTCGCGATGGCCTCTATTATCGGCGCAGGTTTGGCGATTGGTATCGGTGCAATTGGCCCTGGCTTGGGTATGGGACTGGCTATTGCCCAGGCGCTGGCGGCAATAGCTCAGCAACCGGATGAAAGGAACTCTCTGACCCGAACACTTTTTGTCGGATTGGCCATGATTGAATCCGTTGCCATCTATTGCTTTGTTATCTCGATGATCCTGATTTTTGCTAATCCTTTCTGGAGTCACGTTATAAAGTGAGGGGGATGATCCATGCATATCAACTGGTTTGTTTTTTTAGCGCAAATCTTTAATTTCCTCCTGCTCATGTACCTGTTGAAACGCCTTCTTTACGGGCGGATCATCAAGGCTATGGATGACCGGGAAGCAAATATTGCCGCGCGGTTTGCCGAAGCCGAGGAGCTGAAGGTCAAGGCCAACGAGGAAGCCGAACTCTACGAAAAGCGCAATCAGCTGCTTAACGAAACCAAAGACCGGATGCTCAATGAGGCGACAATGGCCGCTGACGCCAAGCGCAAGGAGTTGATGGAGAAGGTGCGCGTGGAAGTAGATCAGGTCAAAATACGCTGGCAGGACATGCTGTCGCGCGAGCAGGATGCTTTTTTCTATGATTTGCGGCAGCGTGCGGCCAAAGAATTATACGCCACGGCGCGCAAGGCTCTCAGAGATCTGGCGGACGCCGATCTGGAGGAGAGAATTGTCGATGAATTCTTGCGGCGGGTTAAAGCGCTCGATGAGGAAAAAAGCGTTCAGATGCGCAAAGCGATCAGCGGCGGCGGCAATCGCGTGACCATCCAGAGCGCTTTTGGTATTCCCGCCCTGAGGCGGACTCAAATCGAGGAAACCTTGAAAAAGCAGATCACCAATGGTTTTACGATCAACTATTTGCAGCAGCCGGAGATTGTGTCGGGCATTGAAATGCGGGTGAACGGGCATAAGATCGCTTGGAGTCTCAATGAGTATCTGGAAACTCTGGTGGAGAACTTAACCGAAACTCTACAGAAAGAGGCACATGCGGCGTAATTACACTCGCTGATAATGAGACCCAAGCTTCAGAAACAGAGTGCACTGAAGCTTGCTGGACGAATTATACCAGGCGCGTAGCGCCGTGGTAAAACTAATGGAATAAAGCGACGCGGGATAAAAGACGGTGAATAGGCAGGAGGCGAAGATGAATCAAGAAGCGAACCAATTAGAAAGTCAGGAATTGAAAACCTTCCTGGACGATACGTTTGATACTATGGACAAGGTTCTGGATGATCAAAATCCTGAACTACGGCAATACGAAATAGGTACGGTCAATTTTGTTGGACGCGATATTGCCAGAGTCGGCGGCTTGCCGCATATTCGCGCGGAGGAACTAGTCCGCTTTGCGGGAAATTATATGGGGCTGGTTTTCAATATCGATCCGGCGGAAATAGGCGTGATTATGCTGGATCCCAGTGAACATCTGCAAGTGGGTTCGGAAGTGCAGCGTACCAAGCGCGTTCTGGATGTGCCGGTGGGAGACGGCCTTTTGGGACGGGTGGTAGATCCTCTGGGCAGACCGCTCGATGGCTTGGGCGAGGTCAATACAGTCATGCGTCTGCCGGTGGAAAGACCGGCGCCTGCGGTTATGGACCGCGCGCCGGTAGTAGTGCCTTTGCAGACCGGTATTAAAGTTATCGACGCGTTGATTCCCGTCGGGCGCGGCCAGCGCGAATTAATTTTGGGCGACAGAATGACCGGTAAAACGGCTATTGCCGTGGATACGATCATTAATCAGAAAGAAACGGGGATTATCTCCATTTATTGCGCCATCGGCAAGAAAAGCGCCGACGTAGCCAGGGTGATTGCCGAACTGCGCGATCACGGTGTGATGGGATCGTGCATCGTGGTAGTGGCCACCGGAGAAGACACTCCCGGTCTGCAGTTTATCGCGCCTTACGCGGCTACGAGCATGGGAGAATACTTTGTGGAGCAGGGCAAGGATGTGCTGATCATTTATGACGATCTCACATCGCACGCCCGTGCCTATCGCGAAGTGTCGCTGCTGTTGCGGCGGCCACCGGGACGCGAAGCTTTCCCCGGCGATATATTTTACATCCACTCTCGTCTGTTGGAGCGTTCCACGCATATGCGGCCGGAATTAGGCGGCGGATCGTTGACATCCCTGCCCATTACTGAAACGGAAGCGCAGGACATGTCGTCTTACATTCCGACCAATCTGATTTCCATCACGGACGGGCAGATTTATCTTTCGCCGGTTCTTTTCAGCAAAGGCATTCTGCCGGCGGTTGATGTCGGCAAATCCGTATCGCGTGTGGGCGGCAAAACGCAATTGCCCGCGTATCGTTCCGTGGCCGGCGATCTGCGCTTGTCCTACTCGCAATTTGAAGAACTGGAATCCTTCTCCCGCTTCGGGACCAGGCTTGATGAGAGTACCCGCAAGATTCTGGAACGCGGTTGGCGCGTGCGTGAAATTCTCAAACAGGGGCAGTACAAGCCTTTGCGAGCTTCTGAGCAGATTGCCAGTCTGCTTTCCGTGACCGGCGGCGCGCTGGATAAGGTGCCGACGGAAAAAATCCGCGAAGTGGAACGTGTTCTGCTCGAAGCGGTCAATCAGGAATTGCCGGAATTGTGCGAACGCATCGAGTCCGGGAAAAAACTGGAAATGAGCGATCGCGACAACGTTATGGAGAAAATCAAACCGGCCATTGCGCCGTTTGAAGAAGTCGAGGAAGCAAATGCAAACAACTGAGTCCCTGAAAAGAAGAATTAAAAGCGCGGGCGATCTCTTATCGGTGGTCAAAACGATGAAGGCTCTGGCTGCCGTAAGTATCCGGCAATATCAAAAGGCCGTAGAGTCTCTGGACGATTACAACCGGACTGTAGAAATGGGACTGCAAATTGTGCTCAAGGAACGCTTGGGAGCAATGTCGCAAAGTAAAAGCAGGGCTGTGAAGCGTTTGGGAGTAATAGTTTTCGGTTCCGATCAGGGGCTGTGCGGACAGCTCAATGAACAGATTTCCGTCTTCACGCTGGATCATTTCAAAGAAACCGGCGTGAAAAAAGAAAATCGAAAGGTGCTGGCGGTGGGCGCGCGCGTGGCGGATTACGTGGAAGACGCCGGACAGCCTGTAGATGAGTTGATGGCCACACCAAGCTCCACAGCAGGGATAACGCCGCTGGTTCAGGAAATCATCATGATTATTGAAGAGTGGCATTTTCGTCAAAACGTTGATCATTTTATGCTGTTTTACAACGATTATGTTAGCGGTGCCAACTATCATCCTTACAAAGTTCAACTGTTGCCAGTAAATCGGGATTGGCTCAAGGATCTTGCCCGCAAGAAATGGGATTCCAAATCGCTGCCTATTTTCCGGATGGACTGCCATAGGCTTTTTTCATCGCTGATCAGAGAATATCTCTTCGTTTCTCTTTACCGCGCTTTTGCCGAATCGCTGGCCAGTGAAAACGCCAGCCGTCTGGCTTCCATGCAGAACGCGGAAAAGAATATTGAAGAGCAAATGCAGGATCTGCACGTGCAGTTCCACCGTACGCGTCAGATGACTATAACCGAAGAACTACTGGATATTGTTGCCGGCTTTGAGGCGTTGAGTTAAAAAATGAACAGCTATTGTCAACAAGAAAGAAGGTGATAATCATGGCAGTAGAAATGCACATTTGTGGTATTTGCGCGTGGCGCAGGGAATGTCAAAAAAAGTTTAAAGTTAGAACGGATGGATTTATAGGAAGCCATTGTCCTGATTATACAAGGGACTTGTCTTTTAAGCCTACGGCCTCGGATGAAGCAGAAGATGAAAAAACGATCATGGATCGGATGGTTCAGCAGCAATTGGAAAAGTGGCGTAAACTGTTGGATAAAGTTTTGAAACAGGGAGTTAAAATAGAGAATTTCCAGGGTGGTCCGATAATCACTATTTCTAGAGAACCGGGAAGCGGAGGAAGTGAAATTGCAAGACGGCTGGCCAAGGCATTAGGTATGGATCTGATAGGCGGCCAAATTATTCAACACGTTGCTGACAGCGCTAAGATGAGCAGAAGAGTAATCGAATCTCTTGACGAAAAAGAAGTAACATTTCGAGACACCCTGCTCATGTCTTTGTTTGGGGAAAGCCGTCCCTGGCCGTCGGAATACTTAAAGCATCTAACTCGAGTGATAGGGACTATTGGAGCTTTCGGCAATGTAATTATTGTTGGCAGAGGAGGGAATTATGTTCTGCCGCGAGAAAAGACATTCAAGGTCAGAATAATTGCTCCTCTGGAATTAAGAATTAAATATTTTATGGATGACCGTAAATATACGAGAGTTGAAGCGGAACAATATGTTGTCAAAACAGAAAATAACCGCAAAGCATTCATACGGAAATATTATAATGCCGATGTTGCTGATCCCCAATACTATGATATCACAATAAACACGGAGAGAATATCAATGGGAGCAGCAACTGAATCAATTATTTCGGCTTTCAACCAAAGAAGGAATCGAAAGCGAAGCGAATCCTGATTTGTTGAGACCAAACTTTGAGAAATAAAGTGTGTAACTTGAATAACCTGAAGGTCACTGCGGGGTCATCTGCGACTTAAGTTTGCTGGTTGAATGCAGACAATGAAAATGTGTAGGCAATATCATGACAGTGTACAAAACTTAAAAAGGCCTGTAATGTTGGATATCTTACAAAACAAGGCGTCCGATAGATATTCCACCATACGGGTGCGAGTCAGAATCTCAGAATATCCGGGTCAAAACCGGGGGTGTAAGTGATCAAGCGGGCTTTTCATGAAAGGAGGGTTTTATGAAAAGAAAAACGGTTGAAAAAATTGACGCTGTTGGAAGCGTCAAGGCCGCAAAAGGAAAACGCGGGATCTCGGATACATCCAAGGAATCAGCCCACCTGCTTCACAGCATAGTCCAGGGCTTTTCCATCCCCGCCTTTGTCATCGGAGTAAATCATAAGATAATATACTGGAACCGCGCCCTTGAGCGGATGACGAATATTCCCATGAGCGAGGTGGTCGATACCAACCAACACTGGCGAGCTTTCTATGCCAGCGAGAGGCCCTGCATGGCAGACCTCCTCGTCGATGGTGCCGAGAACCGGATTCCCAAATGGTATGCCGGGAAATACCGCAAATCAGAACTTCTGGAAGAGGCTTACGAAGCAACAGATTTTTTCCCTGATCTCGGCGAAAAGGGGCGCTGGCTGCGCTTCACGGCCGCGCTGATTCGACAAGCTAACGGTAATATTGTCGGTGCGATTGAAACTCTGGAGGACATTACCGAACGCATGACTGCAGAACTTACGCGGCACGAAAGCGAGCAGCAGGTCTTCAGCATCATCGAAGGGTTGCCTATTCCGACCTATGTCATCGGTCTCGATCACAACGTGATTTACTGGAACCGAGCTCTGGAAAAATTGAGCAAGATCCCTGCTAAAGATATGATCGGTACAAATCAGCATTGGCGCGCTTTCTACGCCAGTGAGAGGCCCTGCATGTCTGATCTGGTCGTCGATCAGACCATGGAAACCATCCCGGAATGGTATGGGGGCGTCGCCAAATCAAAACTGTTAGAAGACACCTACGAGGCGGAAGGATTTTTCCCCGACCTGGGAGACAAAGGGCGCTGGCTGCGGTTCACTGTGTCGCCCCTCCATAGTTCCCGTGGCGCCATCGTCGGTTGTATCGAGACGCTGGAAGATATTACGGAGCGAGAATTGACGGAACGGATCATCTTCGACAGCGAAAGGATTCTGCACAGCATCCTTGAGGGATTTTCAATTGCCGCTTTCGTCATCGACAAAAACCATAAAATTCTTTACTGGAACCGGGCATTGGAAAAACTGACGAGAGTGAAGGCCGCCGATGTTAGAGGGACCGATCAACAATGGCGGGCCTTTTATAAAAAGGCAAGGCCCTGCATGGCCGATATGCTTGTTGATAGTGCTCTTGAAAAGGTTCCCCAATGGTATTCCGGAAAATATCAAAAATCAGATCTCATCGAAGATGCCTATGAGGCAACGGATTTCTTTCCCGATCTGGGGGATAGTGGGTGCTGGCTCCGGTTTACAGCCGCTCTCATCCGGGATTTTCAGGGAGAACTTATTGGGGCTGTTGAAACGCTGGAAGACATCACAGAACAGAGGCTAGCTGAAGACGCTCTGAAACGAAAGGGCAAGAGCGCGTCATAGCCGACACTGCGGCAAAACGGTGGATCCGTTAATGTATCCCCCCATTATGGGAAAGGAAGGAGTTAGGTCATGACAACAACACAGACATCAAAGATGATTGAGACGATCGAGTATAAAGCCCAAGACATTGCCGAACAATGGTATAAGAATGTGAAGATCAACCCTAAAACGCCCATTTTTCATAACATGCCCCAGAACGAGGCCATAGATCTGGCTCTGAATTTCCTCAGCAACTACAGGAAACTTTTCAATACGGATAAACCATTTGAGGAGGCCAATGTCCTTTTCTCCAAGTATGCTGTGAATTTCTATAATAAGCATATCCCGCTTCCCCAGGCTATCTACTCTCTCATCCTGATGAGACGCCATATGTGGCTGTTTGCCGAGTACCAGGCAGTGTTCGAAACAGCCGTCGAGCAGCGTCACGCCCTGGAAAGCCAGAGCCGTATGATTCTCATGTTCGATTACGCCGAGTATGTTGTCATTCTGACCTATGACGACCTGATTAGAAATGAAATCGAAGACAAGTTTAAAGGGTTGAAAGTCAAAAGCCCGTTTTTTGTTCTCTGGCCTGGTGGCGGACTGTAGGAATAGGCAAAGTAGCTGGAGCGCTGGCAAAGGCGATGATTGTGCTGCAAGGCAGAGGCATCATGTCTTTCTTTTTTATTGCATATTTCAAATAAGCGTCAATCCAA
>PLGI01000090.1 GCA_003139775.1 Syntrophaceae bacterium
AGAACACAAGGTGTGACAAACAATTCTGACGATTCGGAAATTAGAATTCTATTTATTTCTTCCTGAAAGAAACAGTTCGTCAATATCGATGATGATGCTAGATTTCAAACAGTAATTCTTATTGAATTTTCACAGCAGCATATTTTTATTTTGGGCTTAGAAGTGAGTCCATTACTTTTGTCCGTATAAAAACGGGTAGAAACCGGTTTTGATCGTTTGACTGACGATTAAACTTAAATCATTGAGCGATATATTTATTTTGCGGTTGAACCAATCTTGATACAGGCCGACAAACCCGGAAGCAAAGAAGTTGGCACAAATTAGAAACTGATCTTTGTTTTTTATGGTGGCAAGCGTTTTTTCATCACTGACTATTTTATACATAAATATTGTCTTCAGTTTGGTCATAAAAGTAATTGAGCCCTGCGCATTAAACAATAATCGATAAAACTCCAAATCCTGTTCCAGAAAGCGGGCAATCTTCAAAAGAAACGGCAGAGGATTTTCAATCAATTTACCGTGCTGAAATTCATCCACAAATTTAAGTAAAGCAGAGATGATTTCATTTTCGATCTGGTCTAAGACTACATATATGCCGGTATAGTGAGCATAAAAGGTCCCTCTGTTAATATGCGCTTTGGTGACAATATCCTTTATCAAAATTTTGTCGATATTCTTTTCCTGCATCAATTCCACGAATGCCTGCCTGATTAATTTTCTGGATCGAATCGCACTTCCGTACTCTGCTTTTCCACTCATTTTATCTCTCCTATTAAAAAAACATTCCCAAAGTCCGACAATAAATGAATAAGTGTTTAATTTTGTTTACATATACTACCTATTGAGTATTGACTATAAATTCAATCTCATCTTATTGCACTCAATGTCAAAAATCAACATTTGTATGAATTTGCTGAAAATATCTTTATTTAAAGGAGAAATCAGAAAATGAAAAACTATGATCGCATTCACACACGAAAACCTAAAGGCATTGATGAAAGGAAGGCTTTTATTATCGGCGGCGGTATCGCCGGTCTGGCGGCTGCGGCCTTTCTGATTGAAGACGGCCATATGCCTGCCCAAAACATTACCGTGTACGAGCAACTCAAAGAAATTGGCGGCTCCATGGATGCCTGCGGAAACGCCAAGCTCGGTTATGTTTCACGCGGTGAAAGAGAATTGGAGCCCTATATGGAATGCCTCTGGTATCTTTTCGGGATGGTTCCGTCCCTCGAAGAGCCGGGCAGGACGGTGCTCGATGAAACCCGGGAATGCAACAAAATACTTCCCATCCATGCCAAGACTCGACTGTTAGAAAATAACGGTCAAAAGAGAGATATCTCTACACTTGCCCTGACAAAGCAGGATATGGAGGATATGGCGAAAATGACCATTACCCCGGAGTCGGCCATTGAAAACGTCACGATCGAACAATGGTTCAAGCCCAGTTATTTCAGGAGTAATCTCTGGTATTACTGGAGCAGTATGCTCGCGTTTCAAAAATGGCATAGCCTCATTGAAATGAAACGCTATACTGTTCGCTTCATGCATCATCTTGACGGCATTGATTTTTTAAAAGGCATTTTGCGCACCAAATACAATCAATACGACAGCATGATCCTGCCGCTCATCAAATGGCTGAAAAAAAAGGTGTCAATTTTGTTCCAAGCACCACGGTCGTTGATATGAAGGTAGCAATTAAAGGCAATGACAAAACGGTGACGGCATTGACGATCGAAAGTGAAGGGAAACAGCGGGTCATCCCCGTAGCCAAAAAGGATCTTGTTTTCTTCACCAACGGCAGCATGACGCAAAACTCGACCCAGGGCAGCATGACGACTCCTGCCGTCATGAATCGGAGTGTCGATAAGCGTGGCTGTTTCTCACTTTGGGAAAAACTGGCCAAAGTTAGTCCCGTATTTGGCAATCCCGAAAAATTCACGTTGAACCCCGATGCCAGCAGTTGGGTAAGCTACACCGCAACAATCACGGATTATCCGCAATTTTTTAAGTATATCGAAAAGAAAACCGGAAATGTTACCGGCACTGCAGGTGTTATTACGATGACGGATTCAAACTGGTTTAAGTCGATCAATATGCCGATTCAGCCCTTATATCCAAAACAGCCGAAGAACGTGCAGGTATTCTGGGGATATGGATTGCATAGCAATGAAATCGGGGATTATATAAAAAAACCTATGACCGAGTGTTCTGGTGAAGAGATTTTACAGGAGCTTCTTTATCATCTAAACCTCCTGGATAAATACAAAGAGATGCGCCCGCACTTCAATGTGATACCGGTTATGATGCCGTATATAACAAGCCAATTTATGCCTCGCGGCTTGAAAGATCGACCGGAGATCATTCCGGACGGCAGCAGGAATCTCGCTTTGATCGGGCAGTTTGTCGAGTTGGAAGGCGACGTGGTCTTCACGGTGGAAACCTCGATCAGAACGGCTATGATCGCCGTATACAGAATGCTGGAACTCGACAAGCCTATTACACCATTATTTGAAGCTCATTTTGATATCCGCGTCATTATGGCTTGCCTCAAAAAGCTGCTGGGTGTGGAGAACCTCACGATGGAAAGCATTCCAGAGGAAGCCATGGCCACTTTCGATATCAATATGCTGTTGATGGTTTTAAATACGATTCCAAAACTGCCTATCTATTATCCAGAGATGGAAGAAAATAAAAAAGACCGGAGAATAAAACAATGAAAGTATATGATCTGTTTTATAATGCAAAAGCGCCTGAAGGTATCGAGAAAAAGAAAGCATACATTGTTGGCGGCGGATTGGCAGGTTTAGCAGCAGCAGCTTTTCTGGCCGATGACATCCACATGCCGGGTAAGAACATCACCATTTTTGAAAAAATGACCGATGTTGGCGGTTCCATGGATGGAACAGGGGATGCAGTCAAGGGATATCTCTGCCGGGGAGAAAGAGAGCTGGAACCCTTCATGGAGTGCTTGGGTGAGTAGACCGGGGGAATTT
>PLGI01000007.1 GCA_003139775.1 Syntrophaceae bacterium
TGCCGACTTCAGCGGATTCTCCAGTAAATCTTCTCATGCACATTCTCATAGTAAGGTTCTGACGCTCAACGTAGCTTGTGGAAACATTTTTCGGGTCAGGATTCCCGCTAATTTTTTTCTTTTCGCTTCCTGTGCATCGCGCAGGACTATAACGAATTTCTTCTTGAGTTGATTCGTATAACTTCACCAGCATTGCATAATCAATATCCCCACCAAAAGCATCTTCAACTGCTTGCAAATATGCTTTGTGTCCATCGGTTGTAAGCTGGACACGGTTAGCAAGACGTTCTGCAAGATCATCCATAAATAATTTTGCGCTTTTTGCATCCCTATTACCCACCATGAAAGTAGGTACAAGTTTTGTATCAGCATCAAGGGCTACCCATGTCCATATATCGCCAAAGCCAAATTGATCTTGCTTATCTTTGGGAACATTCTTTTCTTTGGCATAGCAAAATGACCATATTTCATCACACTGAATACGTTTGCATTTCAGATTATGAAATACTTTATCCTGATATTCAGCGCACGCTTCGCCTATTTCTGGTATAAATTTAAGAACGGTATTGAAGGCAACATCACACATTCTTGCAGTGGAGCGGAGCGAATTACCTTCTACAAGACAGCTTAGCATTTGGATTCTCTTTTCTATGCTTAGTTTATTCATCTTCTTTACCTTAAGTTTATTTCTTGAGTCACATTATACTTGAGCCGCTCAAGCATGTCAAGCATTATTTTACACTTGACAGATTTCTTTTTTTGGATTATTTATAAGGCACATTAGTAGTGCACCCTAAAAAGTGCGAGAGTAGAGGAAAGTGAACACCGGCCAAGGTTAACCCACTTTCCTCTATTTTTTTATTTTTATTTTCACCCCGCCCGCCAACGCATAGTTGCGGGGCTGGGATATTGGGGGAGGCATATTTAATCTCCTTTCTCCTCTATTGAGGTAAACATTTTTTTCTTCTGAATAATAATACATAACATCATCGCTTGTGGCAAACTAATTTTGTGTAGAAAATTGAATTTAAATTTCTCTTGACACTAGGACGTTCGTCCTATATAATTCCTAGTAATACATGGTATAAATAAAAAGAATAAATCACGGAGAGGCACAGGAGGTTTGTAATGTCTAAAAGTTTATCCGCATATGACATATGTACGCGAGAAGCACTAGGGGAAGTGGGGAAATTACTAACATGGGAATTTAACGCTGATGAATTGAGAGACGATGCGATATGTAGAGCCGTTATGGTAACTGCTCTCAAACTATGCCTCTGGAGAAAACACCCAATAATCAGGCGTATGAGACTCCTGATTATCCTTTGTAGTGCGTGGTGTGAATTGTGCGCGCTTATCTCTTATGAACGCGGCAAACTCTTTTCTGATTTTAGAGGAAACGTTATCAGGGAACTTACTGCTATTAATTCCAGATGGAGTTAAATAATCATTTTGTATTTCGATAATAACAGGTTGAAGTCTCTTGTTCGGTCGCTTAGGGTCATCATTTGTTTTCCAAGACAAACGAATAATATTATTTTCTATTTCGGTGTAGTCAGCTTCGGGAATAATCTTCTTTGCAATATCTAGGAGTTCTTCCATGAATAATGACATTTTAATTTCTCCTCTCAAATCGTTAATGTTTACTTTCTGGCGGAATAGTTGGAAGTGGTTCCTGTTTAAGGACACCTTGTTGCACTAAGGCATTTACAAAGATTTGGAGTTGATTGTAAAGATCAAGCATGGTTTGTGGGGGCATTACAAGTCTACATATTGGATATTGTCGTGCTGTAGGTTTTTCTGAGGGTTTTGGCGCATCCATACGAGTTGAGCATAATTCAATACGAAAAGTAGTGCCATCAAAAGAGGCGAAATGAAAGGAGTCTATAAATGTTTCAGATACTTCAGGGATATCAACGTAATGAAGGTTTTTTGGGTCAATTTGCATATCATTCTCCTTATGAAAAATTATTTATACTTATAAATAATAAAACATTCTTTATTAATAAGATGGGAAAATGGTCTTTGTTGAAATGCAAACAGAATAATGGAAAATAATCAAGAAATTTATTTGACTTAAAAATGAGTCGCGATACCCAAAATTTACTTCTTCTTCCATCTTGCAGTGGCGGCTTTTATAGCAATCTTTCTTCGCTGTTTGGCTGTAAGACTTTCCGCCCTTGCTTTTCCGCCTTTTAAGCCGCCCTTTCGCCCAATTTCGGCTAGGTATTTAGAGATTTCTGATCTTTCCGGCTCTGGTTGTTTTTCTTCGGGTTCTTCGGTAGAAAGACGAAAAATCTCATACGCTCTCTTATTAGAATCTTTAGGAAGTGGTTTGCTTGATCGCCTCATGCATGTATAATATTAAATGTGCGTGGAATTGTCAAGCCGTGATTAAATCAAAATGAGTCACTACCAGACCTCGCCTTCCATTCTGGGTTTAACAACACGTTCAAACCATAGATCCAGCACATAGTGCAGGTATATGTTGCTTAGAAGA
>PLGI01000120.1:0-3557 GCA_003139775.1 Syntrophaceae bacterium
TCTACGCTTTTCAAAGTTATAGAGCGGGATTAAAAATCTCTATGCGGCCCTATTCCTGATTTGTAGTTCATCTCTTCAGCAGGATATGGTTTCAGAATCGATAGTAGACCCGAGACATCAACCACATCGTTGGCCAGCCAAACTATTCCCTGTTCATTGGATAGGATAACAGGCATGCGATCATGAACAGGCGCAATCAGTTCGTTGGCATCAGTGGTAATGATTACGCAGGTATTGATTTCCTTCTTGTCCGGCGATATCCATGTTTCATAAAGACCCGCAAATCCGAAAGGCCGTCCTGATTTTAGATAAAAATACAGCGGCATTTTTTTGTTGCCTTCCCTCTTCCACTCGTAAAATCCATCAGCAACAATCAGGCACCGCCTTTTTTTGAAAGCATCTTTAAAACTTGGTTTCTTATCGACTGTTTCCGCGCGGGCGTTAATCAGCTTGCTGGCAATTGAAGGGTCCTTTGACCATGATGGAATGAGCCCCCACCTGAAACAGACTAATTGATTGATTCCGTTATGACGAATTACAGCAGGCACTGATTGGTTGGGCACTATATTCCAACTGGGTTGGTGTTCACATGATATATCCTCAATATTGAAATTCTTTTGGATATTCTTCAAATCGCTTATCAGTACAAATCTTCCACACATATCCTTATCCCAAGATTACGACTTCTTCTTTGTCATTACCCAGCTCGACTGGGTCGTGTGCCCTTTAGGGTAAATCCAGTTTGTTAGAATTATATCAGATTTCCCGACAAACCGCTTAAGAATTCCGGGATTTTAAAGAAAATTAATCACGGGTATGAACCCAAAGCAAGCTTTGGAAATGTTTCGCAGCAAGCTGCTGGGTATTATACCCTCCGCTTTGCGGGATAATTCGACTTACGTTTCAAACTTCACTTCGTTCGTTTTCAGCGAGTCTCATTAATTTATCTTGACAATAGGACAATCGTCCTATATATTAATTCCCATGAAGAAAAGAATAAACATTAACGCTGTTGAGCAAAAGTTTGCCTCGTTTTTTCGAGAACACAGACGAATGCCCACCTATTCTGAAATGCTTCCTCTTTTAGGAGTTAAAGCTAAAAGCGCCGCCGAGTATTGGATAAAGAAATTGCTGGATAAAGGCGCTTTGGAAAAAGACGCAAAAGGGTTTCTAAAACCCGCGCGTTTATCTTTCAACCTTCCCATCATGGGCAGTGTAGTGGCCGGATTCCCCTCCCCCGCGGAAGAAGAACTGAGAGACACAATATCTTTTGATGAATACCTTATCAATCATCCGGCATCATCATTTGTTCTTTCCGTTACCGGTGATTCCATGATTGGTGAAGGAATAAAGGAAAAAGATTTAGTTATTGTGGAGCGAGGCCGGGAACCAAAAAACGGGGATATAATTCTGGCGGAAGTAGATGGCAACTGGACAATGAAGTATTTTCGCAAAAAAGGGAAAAAGGTAACGTTAGAAGCGGCCAACCCGAAGTATCCGCCAATCAGTCCACAGGAAGAATTACGCATTGCCGGAGTGATTACGGCGGTAGTGAGGAAATACCACAAATGAGGTTTTGTAGTAATAAAGAAATCGGAATCGAAAAAGTTTAAATTATGCTTTAAAGGATTGATTTTATTTAATGATACTGGTAATGTTCCAACCATAGAAAAACGATTTATACAGAAAGAAACAGTCTGTGTTTACAGAATTATACAGACTGTATAAACAATGTTCGCTTAATAATACAACAAGGGATTTGAATGAAAATATATCCACATGATAATTTTGAAATTCAATCGCCAATGTCTACTGAAGAAATCCTTGCAGTGCTTGATACCGAAATTGATCAGAAATGGTTCAGGTGGCGGTCCAGTGGCAAGAGATTCACAGGAGAATATTCGATTTCTGGATTTAAAATAATGCGGGTTATCTGGTATAGAAATTCGTTTCTGCCAGTTATTGAAGGTACATTCAACCCTTCAACTTCTGGAACCCTTATCAAAGTTACGATGAGGCTCCATAGATTTGCAGCAGCCTTTATGTTGATATGGTTTGCCGGAGTTTTTACGGGATTACTGGGATTTCTCATAGGGGCAATGGCTAATAGGCCGTTTGAGCCGTTACCAGGAGCACTTATCACCCTTAGGAATGCTTCTTTTCGGTATCATCCTTGTTTCCGGTTCCTTCTGGTTAGAAGCCAGAAAAGGCAAATCTCTTATCATTAAGATGTTCAGCAAAGAAACTGTACCCAAGCAACATACTTCGTTAGAGCCTTCGTCAAGGTGAGTTTCATGATGAAAATCAAAGCGAACAAAGGCATGCACACGGACGCGCTGACGCGCGCCGGTGATGCCAGTCATTAATGGCTGATACCGTCAAAGACCATCGGTAATTGAAAATTTCCAAATTTTTTCACCTTTTTAATTTACATTTTTAAAATATTTTATGTCTCAGCAATTATTCTCTCTTTATTCCTGGCCGCAAGCAATTGTTCATATCGATGGCGACGCTTTTTTCACTTCCTGCGAAGAAGCAATTCATCCCGAGCTTAAAGGTAAGGCGCTGATTACCGGAGGCGAGCGCGGTATTGTCGCCTGTGCCAGCTATCCGGCCAAAAAATTAGGCATCAAGCGCGGCGTCCCCCTTCATGAAGCGCGGAAAATTTGTCCCGGATTAATTGTTCTTCCTTCCGATTATGAAACCTATAGTTTATTTTCACGGCGGATGTTCAGCATCATGCGGCGCTTTACACCCGATGTGGAAGAATATTCTATTGATGAAGCTTTTGCCGATATTACCGGCATGCGCCGTGCACTGCATTCATCTTATGAAGAAATTATCCTGAATATGAAAAAGGAAATCGAAAGAGAACTGGGCATCACTGTTTCGGTAGGCTTGAGCATTACCAAAGTGCTGGCCAAAGTCGCTTCCAAACATCAGAAACCATCCGGCGTAACAATAATCAAGGGAAGAGATATTGCCGACTATCTCCGCAACCTTCCTGTGGAAAAAATATGGGGTATCGGCAATGCTACAACCAACTATCTGGCAAAAATGGGCATTCGTTACGCTTTGGAGTTTGCCCAATTACCGGAGAAAAAAGTGAGAGAAAAATTTACCAAGCCCGGAGTGGAAATCTGGCAGGAGTTGCGCGGAGAATCGGTTTATCCTGTGACTACAGAAGAAAAAAGCACTTATGCCTCGATCAGTAAAACGAAAACATTCGCGCCGCCGACTTCCAACGCTGAATATCTGTTTGCTCATCTCATGCGGAATATGGAATCTGCATGTATCAAGGCCAGACGCTATTCATTAGCGCCAAATAAAATCGTTGTCTTTCTCAAGAAAAATGATTTCGGCACAACCGGCAGCGAAGCAAAGCTCTCGCGTCCCTGTGCTTTCCCGCTTGAATTTTCGGGTGTCATTCATGATCTTTTTGATTACTGCTATTGTCCAAAAGATATTTACCGCGCTACCGGAGTTGTTCTTCTCAATCTGGAGCCGGATGCCAGCGTTCAATACTCTCTTTTTGATAATCCCCTGCAAGCGGAAAA
>PLGI01000120.1:3564-3732 GCA_003139775.1 Syntrophaceae bacterium
AAATCAGGCAAAGGACGGCGGGGCAGTCCCACCATCCGCGAGCAAACTCAGCTTAAGGGTGAAACACGCCGCCGTCATTTATGTTTACCGCTATTGCACGTAAAAACATAATGAACCAATAATATTTTGGCGTGTAAAGTATTTCAGAGATCTTTTATACTTTGAAAG
>PLGI01000181.1 GCA_003139775.1 Syntrophaceae bacterium
TTTATTTATGAGGCAATAGGGTTATCAATAAAATAATCAATGATCGATTTTGAAAAACAAAATCATCATCACAAATATTGAATAAATAAACCTATCCCCGCCACTATCACTTAATAATGCTGGAGCAGGCTTCCAGTTTCAGCCTGCTCCTTCTAACTGCTATAAACAAAAATTTATTTTACAGTATATCCGCGGGCATCAAGACAGGCGCCCATCGCCCGTTGATAGTCTGAGTGCTTCTGGTTTGCCTGAGATTCGGGCACGCCACCTGTCGGTTGGGTTGGGTCATAGCCTGTTTGACTCATCGCCCAGCTATGGCACGCGTAACGATCTTTGGCCTGTTGCTGTTCGCTCTGCCCACTGCGGGGATAGATGAACATTTGTCCTGTTGTTGTCGGTGGTGCTTGCGGCAATTTGTCTATTACATCCGGTGATAACGCAATATCTTGTGCTCCTTCTGGAACGTAAGCAGAATCTACAGGAGTTCCTTGTAGATTGGCGACTTGTTGATCCATGATGGCCAGTTTGGCTCTTAACTCGGCGTTATCCATGGCCATGCGATCCATTTCCTGCCGCCACTGGATCATCTCTTCTTCATTTCGGTGGTTGTAATACATGAGCGCATATTCACGTTCTTCAGCACGTTCGACCATAAATCCAAGGAATATTGCGTCCCATAGTCCATATCTTGGGTACATGGTATAAATATAGGGATACGGCACGTAGCCATAGGTTTCGTAAAAAACATTTCGTCGATAATAGTATGTGCTTGGAACAATCCTTATCCTGGTCAAAATCACTCTTTGTTCAGGCACAAACCTCATAGGTAGTGCATGCCTGACAAAACGAGCCCGTTCTTCCCGATAATGGTTAACTGCTCTCTCCTGTGCCTCACTAGTAACCGGAACTTTTAATTTCCGATTCAATTCTGCTCTCTCAACCGAGTGAGTTTTTCCAGGCTGCTGAACAGTTTCATGTATGCCTTGTCGCACAGCTCTGTCTTGTGCCTCTCTAGAAACAGGAGCTTTTAATTTCCGATTCAATTCTGCCCCCTCAACCGGGTGAGTTTTTCCAGGCTGCTGAATAGTTTCATGTATATCTTGACGAGTGGTGGACCCAGTCTTACCCATACTTGGTTTACCAGATTGTCCGGGAACACCAGGTTTTACCTGGTTGATGACTCGTTTTTGCTGGGGCTGGCGTTTGTTTAGCTTTGCTTGCGACTTAGGAGTTTCTTTTGCATGAATTGTTTTTTCAGGAACCTCTTTCTCTTCTGCCAAGCAAGGCAATGAAACAAAGACAACCAGCAATATCGCTAAAATTACTATCCACACTTTCTCTTTCATATATATATCCTTATTTTTAACCTGTTTTTATGCTGATTAATGTGTCAATTACATTATTAACATTTACTGCCTCAGATGCGGCGGCCTCTACTATTGTTGGGTGCTCCGGCATAACTGACCTACCTCTGCTACTTGTATCACATGTTAAGTTAGAGTTCATCCATTTGCTCAGAGCAACTGACACGCAAAAAGACCAACGCATATGCGTAGGCCTTTAATGCGCAACGGTCTGTGGTTGATTTATTGACCATGTTTTTCTTTGTAGATCTGTCCGCTGACAGCATTCTCCTGCTGATTCAATGTCTTTTGTTCCTGTTTGGTAATATGTCCGCCATTTTGTGAAGCCATATCCCTTTCTTCGTGCCTAATTTGATGGTCTTCTTTGTGTAATTGAGCGGCTTGTTGCTTGGTTAGTTTCCCATTTTTCACGCCTTGGTTAATTCGGCGATTTTGATTCTTCAGTCTCTTATTGACTTCGACACGGCGCGGATGATCTTTTTGCCACTCAGTTTCAGCCTGAACAGTTGGAAGACTTACTAAGAAAAAAACAGCAATGAGTAAAGTAATGCCTACAATTTTCATATAACGTTTCATATTCATTTCTCCTTTTTGATAAAATATTAATTTTTAATGATTGAACTATCAGAATTCTTTATCTTACCTCCTTTCATCATTTCTAAAAAAGTATCAGCAATAAATATGCCAATTAAATATTAGTAATAACTTTTATGGAAACAACTACTTAGATAATAATAGAAAAATGACATTATACTCGGTTGAGAATTATTTCCCCACCATATGGTGACTTATTCCCCTTTGAAAAACGAAAATATTTGCACTTACGATATTTTATTGATTACCAATTTAAAGGTTGAATGATTGTCATGATTGAAGATTTGAGGAAGAAAGTGATATTTGTAATAAAGCTATCAACAAATTTCCTCAATCCCGCGGTTTGGAATCCTCCGGCTTCAGCAGGGGGAGGAATGCGGTATAATCCGCGGGAGGTCGCGTTATTTTGGGAGCCCCTCCGGCTCCTGCCGGAGGGGCTCCACTATTTTTTAAAAAAACGTTAATTCTCCAAAAACGATTATTCCAACTAATATAAGCTGAAGAGCGTAGAAAATATTTTGAAATATGAATAAACTCGGCGTCATTAATTGTTTTGGCTGTGGATTGTATAAGCGCCTA
The DNA here is from genome assembly GCA_003139775.1 of Syntrophaceae bacterium. Lineage (GTDB taxonomy): Bacteria > Desulfobacterota > Syntrophia > Syntrophales > Smithellaceae > Smithella. Next base: position 2,538 of record PLGI01000181.1, read on the forward strand.
TTGATATACTTATGTGGGAGCTGGCTGATGACCGGCCTGCTCCCACATCGGAGAAAACTAGAAGATATGGAAAAAGATTTTAAATCATGCTACATTTACATAGATTGCGCGTAGACGTTTCTTGTCGACCTTGCCGATGCTGGTTTTGGGAATCTCGTCTGTAATGATATATTGATCAGGAATGGCATATCTGGGAATCTTCCCCTGATCGGCACAACTCTTCATATGGCCCTTCAAAACCTCCGGGGTAATGCCGTCGCCACGGAACTGCGGCGTCAGCATGACAAGCAGCATGGGTCGTTCTCCCCACTTAGAATCGGGAATGCCGATAGCCGCCGCTTCCTGCACTGCATTATGAAGACTGATGGCGTTTTCCAGGTCTAGCGATGAGACCCATTCACCGCCTGTTTTAATTACATCCTTGAGCCTGTCTGTAATCTGTATATACCCGTCTTGATCCATATAACCCACATCACCCGTATGGAGCCAACCGCCTCGCCAAAGTTCTTCCGTTTTTTCCGCATCCTTATAGTAACCTTTGGTAAACCAGGGGGCTCGGACAATAATCTCGCCTGTGGTCCGGCCGTCATTCGGAAGGAACTTACCGCTTGGATCGGCAATCTTGACATCAACAAGCGTAATCGGCATTCCCGTCTTGATGGCGATATCGCTTTTCTGTTCGTTATTATAGTGCTTCATGGAGGGCTTCAGATTGGACACGCTGATAACCGGACAGGTCTCGGACATACCATAGCCCGTCATAATCTGAATACCCAGTTCGATGCCCGCCATGGCCAGACCCTTGGAAAGGCGGGCTCCGCCGATGATCACTTTCCACGCTGAAAGGTCGATCTTCTTAGCGATGGGGCTCGCCACAAGCATCTGAAGGATCGTGGGCACACAGTGGGAATAGGTGACCTTTTCCTGAACGATGAGTTTGATGAGCATTTCCGGCTCGTATTTGCCCGGATAGACCTGTTTGACACCCATCATAGTGGCGATGAAGGGGAAGCCCCATGCATGAACATGAAACATGGGGGTGATGGGCATATAGACATCCGACGTGGAGAAGCGAAGCGGGCTGTCGTGACCGCTTACAGCAATGCAGACGCTCATGGCGTGCAGGACAATCTGGCGATGGGTGAAGTACACGCCTTTGGGGAGGCCCGTTGTCCCTGTTGTATAGAATGTAGTGGCCTTCGTATCTTCATCAAGATCGGGGAAGTCGAAATCAGCGGATGCTGCAGATAGAAGAGCTTCGTATTCCCCGTCATAGGCCATATCCGTTTTGGGCAGTTCATCGCTATCCGAAAGGATAATGACCTTCTTCACGGATTTCAGCTTGCTCCAAATAGAACCAAGCAGGGGCAGAAAATCGGTATTGATTAGGACCACGTCGGCTTCGGCATGATTCATTGTATATTCGATCTGATCGGGAGACAGGCGCCAGTTAACAGTGAACAGCACTGCCCCCATCATGGGGATGGCAAAAAAACTCTCCAGGTAGCGATGAGAGTCATAATCAAAGACCGCCACGGTATCTCCCTTCTTGACGCCGAGGCCGGCAAGGGCGCTTCCCAGCCGGTTGATCCGTTCAAATAGATCATTGTATGTATAACGCATCTTGTTCCTGTAAATGATCTCCTGGCTTCCTGCGCTCTGCCTTGGCCCGTTGAGCAATTCCTTGATGGTGAGTTGAAACCCGTAATTATTCCCGTTCAAAGATTTTCCTTTCATATGGCCCTCCCTAAGTTGTAGTTTCCTCTGGTCAACATCATCTGATAATGCGGGGGAAAGCACAATCCGCAGGAAGCTGTTTTGTCTGTCCTTGATGGGATTAAAAAACTGTAAGTCGATGACCTACAGAGGGTATGGGGAATGATCAGGAAATGGTTTTTGATTCTCTCTTATTCTCAACCCAATTGAGGGCGTAACGCAGGAGTTCAGTGCTGTTCTTGAGGTTTAGTTTTTCCTTGATCCGCTCGCGATAGGTGCCGATGGTCTTGACGCTGAGGTGAAGCCGGACGCCGATCTCGCTAATGCTGAGTCCCTCACCAATGAGTTGGAAAACCTCTATCTCCCGGTCCGTAAGGGTCCTAAGGGGCGATTCAGTGTGATCTCTTGGACCATCAACAAAGAGAGAAAGGATATGGTCCGTCATTTTCTTGCTTGCATAGATGCTACCGGAACGGACCTGGCGGATGGCTTGGACGATGGACTCGGAGGCCTCCTGTTTCATGACATAGCCCTTGGCGCCAGCCCGGAAGGCCCGCTCGGCATAGAGAGATTCGTCGTGCATGGAGATGACCAGCATAATTATTCCCTTGTGGAATTTACGGATTTCCTTGATGAGATCGATGCCGCTCATATCCTTCAACGTAATATCCACGATGACCATGGCCGGTTTCAGTTCGGCAACAGCTTTCATGGCGCCCTGGTAGTCATCCGCCTCTCCGCAAACGCAAAGGTCTTCTTCCTGATTGATGAGTTGAGCGAGTCCCTGCCTGAAGATGGGGTGGTCATCGACAATAAGAATTCTGTGTTTATCTGCGTTGCTCGTTTTAGCTGCGGCCATAAGATTCAGTCCTTGCTCAAATTGAAGGTGCAGGTTACCAGCGTGCCTCCGCTCTGTTCCGATTCAATGCGCAGGGACGCTCCGATCATGCGGGCGCGGTAGCGCATGATTCTAAGTCCGATGCCGCCGACTTTGGTCGTATCCTTGATTCCGACGCCGTTATCGAGAATTGAGAGGGAAACGATTCCGTTGTTGTTCAGAAGCTCCATCACAATTTTGGAAGACTTGCCGTGTTCGATGGCATTATGAATTGATTCTTTTGCAATATAGTAGAGGTGCGTGGCCAAGGAATTATCATGAATGGGGATATGCCGGGGACAACGAAAGCTGCAGTTCATATTGAAGATACTCGATGTGGAATCGGCAAGCTCCTCCAATGATGACTCAAGACCGAGAGAGGTAAGATGAACGGGGCACAGCCCGCGGGCTAGACAACGGGTCTTTTCAATTGCTCCTTTAACCAGTTGATTGATCTCTCCGGCATAGCGGGCGTTTTCATCGGAAAGCGGGATGATTTTATCCCGCAGCACTTTGGTCATTACATCGATGCCGATCAGGTGCTGGCCGAGGTCATCGTGAAGTTCATAGCCGATTTTCTGGCGTTCCCTTTCCGTTACATCAAGGACTTCTTTTTCCAGATTCTTAATGGCCGTGATATCTGTAATAACTCCGAATCCTCCCATAAAATGGCCTTGGGAATCGTAGACGGCGCGCGGCGAAACGAGAGTGTAAATAGGGTTGCCTTTTTTATCAATCCAGGTCATTTCATAGGACTCGGGCGCATCCTTGTTCGCGATGTTCCGTGTCCAGACTTCGAGGTCCCGTTTGCTGATGAAGTCCCGGCTGGGTCTTCCGACGATCTGTTCGCGCGGAAGCTGGAGGATATTGCAGATCTTGTCGTTGACATAAGTGATGATGCCACGGCGGTCCTGAATGCCCAGTCCTTCGTTCATGCTTTCGACAAGTTGTCGGAATTTTTCCTCGCTGTCGCGCAACGCCTTTTCTGCCTTGACTCTTTCCGTAATATCCACCATGGAGGCGATACTCTGCGTAGTCCCCGGAATCATGGCAATGGTCATAAAAACATGGAGAAGATTGCCGCCCTTACTCTTGATCTTGAATTCGTAATTCCTAGGCGCCGCCGACGGGTCATCCCTTCTTGTTTTGTGGAAAGAAAGAAGGCGATCGACATCGTCTTCGGCTACATACGTAGTCCATGTATGGCCGATAATTTCCTCACGGGGATAGCCCGTGAAATTCGCAAAATCGTTGTTCATCATAGAGATGGTCGTGTCTTGTTCGATGACGATTGTCGCCGTGCCGGAATTTTCGAACAGGGTTCGGTAGAAATGCCCCGAGTGGGTCAGCTCATCTTCGATCTTCTCATACTTTTGGGCCTGCAATCGAAGATTTTTGATTTCTTTGCGGGCCGCTTCCAGTTCGTCGAGAAGCTGAATTCTGGTTTTGTATACGTTCCCCACTGTTAAACCTCAAGTGTCTTGTTAGGTTGGATTGTATATGAGAAAATGATGCTTGTCTATGGGATAGTACTGAACCACAAAATATCAAGTATTGTGTCGATGTTTGTCGTTTTGTGTAAATGGTGTTCATTACGGATTGAAATATTACATATTCGTAGAGTTTGAAGATTTGTTTCTTACAGCTTACTATAAGGAATAAAAAATCTGATTTCTATACGCTAGAATTATTTCTTACACCTGCTTAGTCTCAGTATCAGACAGTTGTTAGAATTGATGATTACCATTTGTAATCATGTTTTTTAGGGGATTGGTTTTTCCATCTTATTTCAGCTGATACCCTTTTTCTCGAAATAATCTCAGGCAGGCATCTGCGACAGTCTTGTCGTAATGTGTTCCTTTATTCTTTTCGATCTCGGCCAATGCCGCATCGATTCCCAAGCCGGGACGATAGGGCCGATGGGAGGCCATGGCTTCCACAACGTCGGCCGCAGCTATGATACGTGACTCCAGAAGAATATTGTCTCCCGTTAAACCATTTGGATATCCGGAACCATTCATCCTTTCATGATGCTCCAGAACCATCCTGGCAATGGGCCAGGGAAAGTCAATGTCCTTCAATATATCGTAACCGGATTGAGAATGCTCTTTGATTAGATCAAATTCCGTTTTTTTTAATTTTGTTGGTTTACTAAGGATTTCAGCAGGAATGGATATCTTTCCGAGGTCATGGATGGTAGCGGCCACACGGATCCCATCGATCTGATCGTCGGGAAGGTTCATCTCCGTTGCAATAGAACGGGCCAGGTCGGCGACTCTGCGTTGATGACCAGCCGTGTAAGGATCCCTCGCCTCAACAATTACGGCAATGGCCTGAACGGTCGCTCCCAAAGCTTTTCTTATCCGCTCTACCGACCTGCGGTTCGTAATGTCACGCCCGATACCCAGCACGCCGATGAGCGTTTCCTTGGTATCATACATCGGCGTCTTGATGGTATCCAGAAAGACACGATGACCATCGTCTGCGAAAGTGATCCATTCTTCGTTGCTGGTGATCTTCCCCGCCGCCATGGCCTTACGATCATGCTCGCGGAAGGAGTCGGCAAGTTCACGGTCTACAAAGTCGTAGTCGGTTTTTCCAACGATTTCCGCTTCCTTAACACCAAAAAAACGCTCGAACATTGTATTGCATGAGAGATAGACACCATCTTTATCTTTCAGCCAGATCAGGTCAGGGATAGCCTGCACCAGCGTGTGTAGGCGGCGTTCACTGTTGAACAACGCCTCCTCCATCAGCCTGCG
>PLGI01000147.1 GCA_003139775.1 Syntrophaceae bacterium
TAAATTGAAAATGAGTCACTACCCAATTATATACTGACATATATTGATTAATCTGGAATTTAAGTTAATCCCCCGGCTCAAGCGGAGAGGGGAATGCACCTTGACCTGCGGGAGGTCGCGTTATCCTCTGCCTCGCGGGATAATTCGACTTCCGCTTCAAACTTCGCTTCGCTCGTTTTCAGCGAGGCTCATTATTATAGGGAGCCTCCGGCTCCTGCCTGAGGGGGCTCCACTCATGAATGAACTATACCCAGAATAACTTAATAAAAATAAATTTTTTAAATAATAATTTTGATTTAATTCGAATCTGTTTCCGAATCTTGCGTTTAATTTCATACCCATGACTTTTAGCGGGAAGAAACGGCATTTAGTTAGTTTTCTCTAAAATTTATTTTATTTTTCTTGACTTTAAATGTTTATTGTTTTAAAAGCAATTTGACCGATAGTCACATATTGACTGAAGTTTTTAATATAGCCATATTTTTGGCAGGAAGAAGGTTGCTGTGGGACTTCTGGAACGTAGAGGAAAAGAGAAAGATAACCGCAAAAAACTAATTCTCAAATCAGCACGCACCTTATTCTTCAAGAAAGGCTTTAATAACGTTACTGTTGATGAAATAGCTAAATCCTCTGAGCTGGGCAAAGGATCAATATATCTTTATTTTAATAGCAAAGAAGAAATTTATGCCCAAATTTTGCTAAATGATATAGAAGATTTTAATCAGCAAGTTTCTGTATTATTGAACAAGAAAAAGATAGCAGCTGATTTACTGATTGAATTTTCCTACATCTACGTTGATTTTTTTTTCAATGATGGCGAATTATTCAGGATACTCATGACCTACATGTTGCAACCAGCTAAAATGAATTTAACTGAGAAACTTAATTCTCAAATTCTAACCGCAAATGCGAGGTCAATTGATGTAATTGGTAAAATATTAAAGTTGGGAGTATCATCAAAAGAGTTCTCCGCAAATATTAATATAAAACAAAATCAAAATGCAATCTGGGGTTTACTCAATGGAATTATCTCCCTTTATATTTTTTCAGGGTCGCCAATAAAAAGAAGAGAAAGAATTAATTCCACAATTAAATTAGCATTGGAGGTATTCATTAAGGGCTTTAAAAAAGTATGATGAATATTTAAGGACGTTTGTAGTCAGTTAAGAGTCTAAAGTTAGGAAAGGCAAAGGAGGAAAATTATGTCATTTAAGATTAAAAAAGCTGCTGTTTTAGGCGCGGGAGTTATGGGTGCGAACATCGCTGCCCATTTAACCAATGCCGGCATTGAGTGTTATTTGCTGGATATCATCCCTTTCGAACTTACTGAGGACGATAAGAAGAAAGGATTAACAGAGAAAAGTCCGGCTTGGCGCAACCGGTTTGCCGCAAACGGATTGGCCGGAGCAACTAAATCGAAGCCCGCCAGTTTTTACAGCAAGAAAAATGCGTCAATGGTTACAATTGGTAACTTTGAAGACAATTTAAACTTGCTGGCCGATTGCGATTGGGTATGCGAAGTGGTTGTCGAAAACCTGAAAATAAAACAGGAACTTTTCGCCAAGGTTGAAAAGGTTGTTAAACCTACCTGTATAGTTTCCACAAACACTTCAGGTCTACCCATCAAAGATATCTCTGCGAAATTCGGCGCTGCCCTGAAGAAGAACTTTCTGGGAACTCATTTCTTTAATCCGCCCCGTTACATGAAGCTCATGGAAATCATTCCCGGTGCGGAGACAGATAAGGAAATCGTTGCTTACATGAGTAAGTTCAGTGAGGAGGTTCTCGGTAAGGGTGTTGTTATATGCAAGGACGTTCCCAATTTCATCGGTAACCGTACCGGCGTCTATGATCTGAGCAACGCTGTCCGCGTAATGATGGATAAGGATATGAAGATTGAAGAAGTCGACGCCATCGTCGGTGTGGCACTCGGCCGTCCCGGCACGGCCATCTTCGGAACCATGGATCTGGTAGGTCTTGATATCGGCCTCCATGTCAGCAAGAACCTTTATGCTGCAGTACCCGATGACGAATGTCGCGATATTTTTAAATCCGCGGATTTTTTGGACAAGATGATTGCCAACAAATGGCTGGGCAACAAGACCAAAGGCGGCTACTATAAGAAGGTGAAGGATGAGAAAGGCAAGAACGTCAAAATGGCCATCGACTGGAAGACTCTTGAGTATCATCCTGCCGAGAAGCCGAAATTCGCATCCATCTCCGCAGCCAAAAAGAAGGCCGATGACGGTGTGGCCGCTATGATGAAGATCGCCTTCAATGGCGAAGATAAGGCGGGTGAATATGTCCGCGAGTACCTCTGTAACAACTTTATTTACTCCGCCAACCGGATTCCCGAGATCTGTGAAACCATCGTGGGCATCGACAACGCCATGAAGTGGGGTTACAACCAGCAGCTTGGTCCTTTTGAATCATGGGACGCCGTAGGTGTGAAGGAAGCCGTTGAAGTCATGAAGAAGCTCGGCAAGAAAGTTCCCGCCAAGGTTGAAGAGATGCTGGCTAAGAAATGCACATCCTTCTACAAGAAAGAAAAGGATGGCAGCAAGTCCTACTATGATTTCAAGAAGAAGGGCTACGTGAAGATGGTTGAGAATCCCAAGATCATCATCCTGCCCGAACTCAAGGAAAGAAAGAAGATCGTTAAAGAGAATGTCGCCGCTACACTTGTTGACATTGGTGATGGTGTAGCATGTCTCGAATTCCATACCAAGATGAACTCTATTAGTGCCGATATGGTTCAAATGCTATCGGAAAGCTGCGATATCGTGAATAAGGACTTTACGGGAATGGTTGTCGCCAATCATGACCCACGTATGTTCTGTGCAGGCGCCGACATCTTCGGTGTTTTATGTGCCATCAGTGAAAAACAGTGGCCTGAACTGGAGAAAATGGTCGCCGGATTACAGAATGCCAATATGAAGATGAAATATCTGCCCAAACCGGTTGTCACGGCTCCGGCCGGTATGGCACTGGGCGGCGGCTGCGAAATAGCCATGCACGGCGACTATTGTCTGGCCAACGGCGAAACCTATATGGGTCTTGTTGAAGTTGGTGTCGGTGTTATTCCCGCCGGCGGCGGCTGCAAGGAACTTCTGGTTCGTCTGACAGAAGGTATTCCTGCCGGCTGCGTGGAAGGCGGTATGAATTTGCAGTACCATATAGGCAAAGCTTTTGAAAATATCGCTACTGCCAAGGTTGGCACAAGCGCGCAGGAAGCCCAGGAATTAGGCTACATCCGCAAGACATGCGCTATTAACATGAGCAGAGATATGCAGATTTACGAAGCCAAACAAATTGTTCTGGGTCTGTCCAAGTTCTATAAACCGCCTAAGCCCGCTTTGATTCCTGTGATGGGTGAGAATTTCCGCGGCTTGGTTGAAGGTATCATTATGAATATGTATTACGGTAAATACATTTCCGATTACGATTTATTTGTGTCGAGAAAAATAGCCCATGTTCTTTCCGGTGGCGATTGTCCCGAAGGTACCTATGTGACGGAACAGGAAATTCTGGATCTGGAAAGAGAAGCTTTCATGAGCCTCTGCGGTCAACAGAAAACGGTCGACAGGATATCGGCTATGCTGAGCACCGGCAAGCCCCTGCGCAACTAAAAATAATTAATATGCCGGCGGCTCGCGGTTTGAAGCCATCAGCCGCCGGCATTAAACATAACAAAATCCTGTAAGGAGGAAAGATATCATGAGTGAAGCTGTTATTATTGATGCCGTAAGAAGTCCAGGCGGCCGTTATAAAAGAGGTGGTCTTGCACAAACAAGATCGGATGCCTATGGTATCCAGGTAGTCAAAGGCCTTCTGGCTAGGAATCCGAAAGTCAAGCCTGAAGAAATTGATGATTTGATTGTTGGTTGTGCGTTTCCGGAAGCCGAGCAGGGTATGATTCTGGGGCGAACTCTTGCTATGGGAGCGGGCTTGCCGATCACTGTTTCTGGTATGACTGTAAACCGTTTTTGTTCAGCCGGTGTTCAGGCTATTGCCGATGCCACTGCGAAGATTCGCGCCGGCTGGTCGGACATCATTATTGCGGGTGGTTGTGAAACCATGAGTCATATTCCCATGGGCGGTACCGCCATGCGTCCGAATCCGGATTGGAAATTTGACGGCAGCATGCCTAATGTCTGGATCAATATGGGCAATACGGCGGAAAATGTGGCCGAGCATTATAATATTTCCCGTGAAGATATGGATAAGATGGGTGTGGAAAGCAATCGCCGCGCTCATGAAGCCATCAAGGCCGGAAAATTCAAGGATGAGATTATTCCCATTCAGGCTTTCAAATACAAGATTAAAAACGGCAAACGCATTCGTGAAACGGTTACTTTTGATATGGATGACGGTGTGCGTTGGCCGGCCAAGATGGAAGATATGGCGAAATTGAAATCACCATTCAGGGTAAAAGGGAATTGTACCGCTGCTAACTCTTCGCAGATGACCGATGGCGCCGCTTTCTCTCTGCTGATGTCAGCAGAAAAGGCGAAAGCCTTAGGGCTGAAACCCCTTGCCAAACTAACATATTTTGCGGTTGCCGGCGTTCCGTCGGAAGAAATGGGTGTCGGTCCTGCTTATGCTATTCCAAAAGTTTTGAAAATGGCCGGTTTGACGCCCAAAGACATTGATGTTTATGAAATCAACGAAGCCTTTGCGTCACAGGCGATTTATTCCTGCCGCGTGGTCGGCATCGAAGACCGCTACTGGGCAGGCGACATTAACCCCAACGGCGGCGCGATTGCTTTGGGTCATCCCCTGGGATGCACCGGCGCCAAACTGACCGCTCAACTGCTCCATGAACTGAAACGTCGTAATGGCAAACGCGGTATCGTTTCCATGTGCATCGGCGGTGGAATGGGTGCCGCGGCTATTTATGAAATGCTGTAATTGAGCAAATTGTTCCCTCTAGCGCCAAGCTATAACTTTGTTCAGTCCCTCTGTCATTCCCTTAGTTTGGGGATGGCGGAGGGATTGACGACAAAAAATTATCTCCGTTATTCTTTCCAGGTAACTCCGATTTACCCTCAGAAGCGAATTTGTATACCAAGTAGCTATCAAATATTAAAAGGTTGATTTACCGGGCATAATACCAAGTAAGCTTTTAAAAATTTATATTTTAATTTTTGAAAGCAACTTGCTATAATAAATCTTAAATGACTCATATTATTTCGGGTTGATTTTTCTAGAAATTCTGTATAAAATTTAACGATATCGGAGATTGAGGATTAAGTGTCTGAGGGCGATTACGATTGCCTGGATTATCACACCGGCAAAGACGTGCCGAAAATGATTTTTGCATATTTGAGGAAATTCTGATATGTCTATCCCCATGAAAAAGATAACGAAACCGGCGGTGAGCGGTAATAAACGAAATAAGCCTTCCCCAACTCCGATAAACAGGATAAGTAAGTTAAAGAAGTTATCTTCTGCCAGAGGGGCGCAGAAAATAACTTCTAATTTACTAACAGAGACTCCTCTTAGACAAGAGAGTCCCCTTTTTCCTATTGTCGGCATCGGCGCCTCCGCCGGAGGGCTGGAGGCTCTCGAACAGTTCCTGCGGAAGGTGCCCGAAAATAGCGGCGTGGCCTTTGTCATCGTCCAGCACCTGGACCCGACCCACAAGGGGATCATGCCCGAACTGCTCCAACGCGTAACCGGGATGAAGGTTTTCCAGGTCAGCGACCGGATGCAGGTCAAACCCAACTGTGTCTATGTGATTCCCCCCAACAAGGATATGTCTATTCTGCACGGCGTGCTGCACCTGTTCGAGCCTTCTGCACCCCGCGGCCTGCGACTTCCCATTGATTTCTTCTTGCGTTCTCTGGCCGAAGACCGCCAGGAACACAGCATTGGCGTCATCCTTTCCGGCATGGGCTCGGACGGCACGATGGGACTGCGGGCCATTAAGGAAAAAGCGGGGCTGGGGTTGGTGCAGGCGCCTGCCTCGGCCAAGTTCGACAGCATGTCCAGGAGCGCCATTGCGGCGGGGATTGCCGATATCATCGCCCCAGCGGAAGATTTGCCCGGAAAGATCATCGACTATTTGAGGCACAACCTTGTTATCGCCAGAACCGATCTCCCGATAGAGGAGAAGGACCATAGCGCCCTGGCGAAAGTTATCATCCTGCTGCGGGCCAAGACCGGCCATGACTTCTCCATGTATAAGAAGAACACCCTTTACCGCCGGATCGAGCGGCGCATGAGTATTCACCTGATCGAAAAGATCGCTAATTATGTCCGCTATATTCAGGAGAATCCCCAGGAGTTGGAAATCCTCTTCAAGGAACTTTTGATCGGAGTGACCAGCTTTTTCCGCGACGAGGCGGTATGGGAGCAACTGCGGGAAGAGATCATTCCGGGACTGCTCACCAAACGTCCACAAAGCGGGACGCTGCGTGCCTGGTCGGCAGGCTGTTCGACCGGGGAGGAGGCTTATTCGCTGGCCATTGCCTTCAAGGAGGCGCTCGAACAGATCAAGCCCAAAGAGAATTTCACCCTGCATATCTTTGCCACCGATCTAGACCGGGAGACGATAGACAGGGCCCGCCAGGGGGTCTATCCTAGGGGCATCGCCGCGGACGTATCTGCCAATCGCCTGAAGCGGTTTTTTATCAAGGAAGAAAACGGCTACCGGGTCAGCAAGGAGATAAGGGAGATGGTTACCTTCGCCACGCAAAACGTCATCATGGACCCCCCCTTTACCAAACTGGATATCCTCATCTGCCGCAACCTTTTGATCTATCTGATGCCGGAACTTCAGAAAAAGATCCTGCCGATCTTTCACTACAGCCTGAACCCAGGCGGTATCCTGTTTTTGGGGAGCGCAGAGACCGTCAGCACCTTCACCGATCTTTTCGCGCCGCTGAACATCAAGTCGAGACTTTTCCGGCGGCGAGAATCTGTCTTGCCAGTCGAACAACTGGTTTTTCCAGCCTCATTTGTCTCCGCCCTGCCGGGAGTTCCTAATCCTAAGGAGTTAACGATGTTGAACCCTGCCGCCAATCTCCAGTCACTCGCGGACCAACTGCTTCTAAAGCATTTTTCCCCGCCTGCCGTGCTGGTGAACGACAAGGGTGATATCCTCTATATCAGCGGACGGACGGGCAAATACCTGGAGCCTGCGGCCGGTAAGGCCAACTGGAATATTTTTGCCATGGCCCGTGAAGGGATTCGCTTTGATCTGGGAAGCACCTTCCAGAAGGCGCTGAGGCAAAAAAGGGCGATCACCGCCAAAGGTCTTCAGGTTGGAGAAAGCGGCGGCAAACAGACCGTTGATATCACCATCCAGGCGATTGAAGAGCCGGAAGCACTGCGGGGGATGGTGATGATCATATTTACCGACGTGGCCACGCCCCTGGAAACCAAAGCGAAGGTTAGCTCCAGGAAATCGCCTATCGGCAATACCAGAATTATTAAACTGGAGCAGGAGCTCCAGCAATTACGAGAACAACTCCAGACTACCCGCGAAGAGATGCAATCCTCGCAGGAGGAGCTCAAATCCACGAACGAGGAGTTGCAGTCCACGAACGAGGAACTGCAATCCACCAATGAAGAACTGACCACCTCCAGAGAAGAGATGCAGTCCATGAACGAAGAACTGCAGACGGTGAACGCCGAGCAACTCTCCAAAATGGACGAGCTTTCTTGGATTAACAACGATATGAAGAATCTGCTCAACAGCACGGAAATAGTCACCGTGTTTCTGGACAATGATCTCCATGTGCGGCGTTTCACCACCGGGGCGGACAAAATCTTCAAGCTGATCCCGGGCGATGTGGGGCGGTCGCTATCCGACATCGTAAGCGACCTGCTCTATCCCGGGATGACCGAGGAAGCGCGGGAGGTGCTGCGGACGCTGGTCTTCTCGGAAAAGCAGATCGCCGCCAGAGATGGGCGCTGGTTTTTGGTACGCATCATGCCCTACCGCACCATGGAAGACGTCATCGGCGGAGTGGTAATCACCTTTGCGAACATCACTGCGGCCAAGACGTTGGAAGCACAACTGCGCGAGGAGATTTCAAAGTTAAAGGTTAAAGGAATGATTGTCAATGAAAGCTAAGAGTGTTGCAAAAGACTTTCCTGTCGTTTGCGTGGGCGGTTCGGCTGGCGGCCTCGACGCCTATACCCGTTTACTTAAGCATTTGCCGGCTGATATGGGTGTTGCTATCGTCATCGTTAATCACCTGAGAACCACAGCCACACTGCTCCACGAGCTTCTTCCACGCTATACGAAGATGCCGGTTGAACTGATTACGGAAAGTTTAATCATCGAGCCTAACCATGTGTTCATCATTCCGGAACAGCGTGATTTGCACGTTCTTGATGGAGAGTTCCGTTTAAAGCCGATATCAAAGCCTCGGGGATGGCCCGACGTGATTACGGTTTTTCTGCGCTCTCTGACGGAGCATTGGGACGGCAAACTTATCGCTGTCATTGTCTCCGGTTATGATGGTGATGGGGCAGCAGCGCTGTGCGGCATAAAAGAAGTGGGGGGCATTACCATCGCGCAGAAGCCCAACACAGCCACGCAGCCGGATATGCCGGAGAGCGCAATAGCAAGCGGGTGTATAGATTTTGTTCTTTCACCTGAGAATATCGCTCAAGAAATTGTACGAATTGCGCGAAGAGATAACACCCAGAATTAAAGGAGTAATCATGGGCATCGCTAAAGACAAGAAACTGTCAGCAGCAAACATAAAACTGCGCCGCCGTGCGGAAGACCGGTTGCGCGTGAAAAAGGCTAAATTGCATTCACCCCGGACAGAGGAAGCCGCGCGGAGGCTCGTCCATGAACTTGAGGTACACCAGATCGAACTGGAAATGCAGAATGCGGAGCTTAAGCGGGCCCGGGAAGAGATTGAGTTATCGCGGAATAAGTATACCGAACTATATGACTTTGCACCCGTCGGCTATTTCACCTTTGATACGCGCGGACTGATACTTGAGGTAAATCTTGCCGGCGCTCAACTGCTGGGAACAGGGAGGCGACTGCTGGCCAATAAACCCTTTATCAGTTTTGTTGCTAGTGCAGACGAGAAGAAAATTTTTTCTAATCACCTCGAAAGTGTTTTGCAAAGACAGGGCATGAAGAAATGTGGAATCAGAATCAAGGGAAAAGACGGAAAGGTCATCCATGGCCAACTTCAGAGCGTCGCTCTGAACACTATCGAAGGTAAGGACGATTATATCCTTTCCTCAATTGTTGATGGCACGGTTGGCAAGCAGTTAGAAGAGGCGCTGCGAAAAGCACATGACAAACTGGAGTTCGCTGTAAAGGAGCGGACTCGCGAGCTGACCGGGGCGAATGTCCAGCTCACGCAGGAAATAGCCGAACGCAAGAAGATGGGGGAGGCGCTAAAGATTTCTGAAACTAACTATCGCAGTCTCTTTGAAGCGGCCCAGGATGGAATATTAATTCTTGATGCCGAAACAGGACAAATAACGGATGTGAACCCATTCTTGTTAAAAATGTTGGGTTATTCACATGAGGATCTCTTAGGAAAGAAACTCTGGGAAATTGGCACATTTAGAGATATTGAAGCATCGAAAGCCACCTCTTCGGAATTGAAGAGCAAAGGATATGTTCGCTACCATGATTTACCGTTGGAGACGAAAGACGGGCGTCCAATTGCCGCGGAATTTGTCAGTAATGTCTATCTTGTCAATCATCATAAAGTGATTCAGTGTAACATCCGCGACACCACTGAACGGAAACTTAACGCCGAGGCTTTACAAAAATCTCACAACGAACTGGAACAACAATCTGTCAAACTCCAGGCGGCTCTTTCTGAGATTAGCACATTGAAAGAACAGTTCGAGGCGGAGAATATTTACCTCGTTCAAGAGAGAAAATCGAAAAATCGCTATGATCATATTATCGGGCAAAGTGATGGTCTCAAGTATGTCCTCTATCGAGCGGAACAAGTTGCACCTCAGAAAACAACTGTCCTCATTCTCGGGGAAACCGGTACGGGTAAGGAGCTGATCGCTTTTGCCATCCATGACATGAGTCCCCATAAGGGACGGCCATTGATCACGGTCAACTGTGCCGCTCTGCCGGGTAATTTAATTGAGAGCGAATTATTCGGCCGGGAGAAGGGGGCATTTACCGGAGCAGATACCAGGCAGATAGGCCGGTTCGAGATTGCCAATGGTTCCACTCTTTGCTTAGACGAAATCGGGGAGTTGCCGCTGGAGTTGCAGGCTAAGCTGCTTCGGGTGATTCAGCATAACGAGTTTGAGCGCCTGGGATCATCCCATACCATCAAAGTCGACGTGCGGATTATAGCGACGACCAATCGAGACCTTGAGGAAGAGGTCCGCAAAGGCCGGTTTCGGCAGGACCTTTACTATCGGCTCAACGTATTCCCCATCACTGTTCCACCACTGCGGCTGCGCAAAGATGACATCCCGCTGATGGTCCAGGTCTTCATGGAACGATACTCCAGAAAATTGGGCAAACAGATTACGACGATTCAGAAGGAGACGATGAAGTCGCTGCAGGATTATCCGTGGCCCGGGAATGTTCGGGAATTGGAAAGCATCATTGAACGGGCCGTGATCTTGTGCCCCGGGCCGGTTTTACAACTGGCAGATAAACTGGAGATTTTATCACCAACACTTTCATTAGCCATGAGGACATTGGAAGATACGGAGAAAAGCCAAATTCTGAAAATCCTTACGGAAACCAAATGGCGTATAGAGGGAAAAGACGGCGCCGCCGCTATTCTGGGCATCCACCCCAGCACCTTAAGAGCGCGGCTGCATAAGCTGGGAATGGTGAGGCCGGAGACAAAATAACCAGATTAGCAGGCTGTCCACCTTCCTTCAAAGTACCCCTCAACATATTGAGGTTCTACCAAATACTGAGGCCAAACTAATCATCTCATGCTTGCCCGCTGTCCTCTTTTGTTAATCTAAATATCTGTTTTTTAATCTCTCCGGGTAATA
>PLGI01000002.1:0-2479 GCA_003139775.1 Syntrophaceae bacterium
AAATTATTTAGAGGAGGAGGTAAAAAATGAAAAAGTATTTAAAGGTAGTTGGTTTGACGGTAGCAATGCTCTTCATCGTCGCAGGAAGTGCGATGGCATATTCAATTACATATCTAGATAATACAAATAGTTGGCCTGGATATGCCCCATATTTACAAAATGGTGTTCCTGTTGACCATATAGGTAGTCCAGACATTTATACCCTTACAGTAAATGTTGATGATAGCAATATGAACCTTGAAAGCATTGTTATATCAGAGAGAAATAGAGTATTGTTTGATTCACTGTTTATTAATACCAATGTAGCCCGGGGAGAATCCTATGAAAATTGGGATTATTATGTGTTTTCAACAGCACCCGCTTTTCACGTGCCGAGTATCTCAACGCTATATTCAGTTGCACCCGGAGGACCTGGAGTTGGGTTTGATTATACTTACGTAAGCTCTCATTATCCGTATAGAGCTGGATCTCCGGTTGCAATAGCTGATGGTATAACAGCTATTCCAGATGGTGTTTCTGTAAATTGGTTAGTGACGAATGCAGTGAACAACACAGGGTTGCTAACATATTCATTCGCTCCAGGGATTGTAATGGGTGATTTCGCTATCGGATACACACCATACTGTGCAAATGACGTTATCCTGGTGACGCGTACTCCTGAACCAAGTATTCTTATACTTTTTGGCCTTGGATTAATTGGTTTAGCCGGTGTGAGAAGAAGAATTAAAAAATAGAATTATTGATAATATAACGAAAAAAGGCAGAGTAATTTTTTACTCTGCCTTTTTTTATTTAATTCCAATGTCCTTTAATAGGTATCTTAGGGCATTTGCCTGCCGCCTTTTATCTTCAGTCTTAACCACAACATCATGAATTTTTAGTAACACGCTAATCCCACTGATCGGTATCTTTAATGTTTGTTATAATTTATTGCAATATTAGTCCGTTGCCAATCAGAACATAAAAAATCATGAGATCTGTTTGCTATCGTCATTATATTATGCCTGTGATATACTAAATAAACTTGGTATTATGCCCGGTAAATCAACCTTTTAATATTTGATAGCTACTTGGTATTAATTCCTTTAAGCATGAAAATGATCTATAAACTGTTGAGACTAATTACCAATATAAACTTGAAATTATTAGGAGGCATCTGTCTTACCATCCTTATTATCATTCTCATCGCGGGCATTTGGCCTTTTAATTTTTTTCCTAAAAACAAAGTTGTGTGGCTGCAAGATAAAAACGGCGTCTATTTTTCCAGCCAAGGCATGATACTTAGCCCTGATCCTTTAAATGACCAGCAGCAATCACTTTTGAATAAAAAATCAATAACTATAGAAATTTTAATCCATCCAACAGAAGAACCCCCAGATAACATTAATCGTATATTATCTATTTATGATGGCGAAGGTTCCGAAATAACTTTTCTCGGCCAATGGAAAAAGGATCTTATTATCCAGAGCAGAATTAGAAAACCTGTTGGAAATATATTGCATAGTGAAATTGGTGCCGATGATGCTTTTGGAAAAGATCAAGATTATTTATTGTCTATAACATCTGGCACAGAAGGAACAGCCATATATATCAATGGCCAACTTGCGCGAAGCTATCCGCGTCATCGCCTGCTTGGCAGTGTAACTTCAAAAAAAATCGGCTTTATCCTTGGTAATTCACCAGTAGGGAAAAATTCATGGAAGGGCCGGATAACGGGGTTGGCAATTTATAATCAAACATTCACAGCAGATCAAATTGTTAAACATTATCAATCATACTTAAAAAACAATTTTACTATGCGTACGGAAAAAGAAGGGTGTATTGGTTTATATCTTTTTAATGAAAAACAAGGCGCCGTAATCAAGGATTATTCCAATCTGAATAATAACCTGACAATCCCCGTGCTTTTCCGGCCTATTAAAAAGATTATATTAGATCCACCCTGGCATAATTCTCATTGGAACAAGTCTTTCATTCAGGATACCATTATTAATCTGCTTGGATTTGTACCGTTAGGATTTTTCTTTACCGCCTTTTTATTAAAAGCAAGCAATTGGAAGAAAAAGATAATTTATATTGGTGTGGCTGCCACTGGCTTTGCGATTAGTCTGGCTATTGAACTGTCTCAGATTTATCTTCCTTCAAGATATTCAGAACTGGATGATGTAATTTGTAATTCTGTTGGTACAGTTTTAGGTATCTTGATTTTACATCTGATAATACAAAGTAAGAAAATTCACCTCTAAAAGAATAAAATATTGATCCTTGACCCCTGACCCTTGACCCTCGTATTTCGTCCCTTATTCCTTGTTCTTTTGGTGAATTTAACCTACGAAATGGGCAAAATGACCATATTTTGAGAAAACAAACAGAGCCATTTTTATGTAATATTTTGATATTAAACACTAATTATTATATGGTTTTGTGGTATAAACATTGCACTATTTTTATTAGAACTTGAAAAAGGCAAACCATCTGA
>PLGI01000002.1:2537-2715 GCA_003139775.1 Syntrophaceae bacterium
AGTTACTGACCTAAGTCTTCGTAATGGGATAAGGTGGCAGAACTGCCGGGCAACTTCAGAAGATCCGTCCAGCAATCCTGCCAATACAAAATAACAGATTTTAAAAGAACGTTTATTAAGAACCAAAGCTTGAAAAAGGCAAACCGCTTGAAAATGTGGGGCGCAAAGTTACTGACCT
>PLGI01000111.1 GCA_003139775.1 Syntrophaceae bacterium
TCTGTCAAGAGAAAAAGAAAAACTGCATGCGATTGGAGTTGAGTATAGCAAATATAAAGTACCGATTCTGGTAAATGTATCTGGGTATTGATTGCCGATTGAAACATACATGACAGTATTCTGTCACAAAGGAAAATGAAAATATCCTTGTCAACACCTTTTATTGTGAGTGGAATAATATCAATATATTAGACCTCTATTTTTAGGGGAAGGTTGGATTATTGTCAAGGCCGGGGTTTTGAGGATAACAGGAAGGAAGAAATAAAAAATGGTCTTGGCAAAATCCATTACGGATTACAATAAAGTCTTTGACCTCGACGCCAAACTTGTAGATGCCTATGTTAGCCACGAAAATGTTTAATAAAATATTTGCAATATCATTTGCCTGAACGCACCGGGAGGGCCGCGCCGCCGAGGTTGTCGCTAACATTGCGAAATCCATACCAGGTGCCACGCCAGAAATTGAAGAGGAGAGCGTCGGAACCACGCGTGTCCGAAGACCAACAGCTACCGATAGTCAATTTGATTAACTCCGTTAAGTGAACGTCATTATATTGGGCTCGATAACTCTTACTGCTGTCAGACAACCCTGTTAACTCATTCAACGTCGGCATCCGCCAGTCCGTATAACCGCCCCCGCGGTAATTCTCGCAATAGGACTTAGCGATCTCCCAGCTTATGGCGCTACCGTTGTCATGCGCTGCCCACATCAGGTTGGTCCGTGTGTCCAGGACCGTCCCGTTGTTATAAGCGATAAAACGACCATCTCTTTTTATCTCAGTGGTTGTCGTAATCTTCTTTTTTTCCTCCGTCGCTTCAGAACTCGATCCCTTTGCTGCCATCTCTTTTTTGGCCTCAATGGCATATATCTTATCCTGCGCGGCACGCGCATTTGCCGGGGTCGGGTTTGTCACGATATATAAACGAAGCGCCTTTATGGCTGCATCAAATTGACCTGATTGTTCCAGGGCTATGCTGAGATTGTAATAGGCCTCAGGCCACCAGGGAGCTATGAGTAATGCCTGATTATACGAGCTGGCAGCGTACTCAAATTCTTTAGCATGTTTGGCTTCTTTCTGCATGGTTACCGCCTTTATAAAATGCTTTCTTGCCTCTTCCGGTATGGCCGGTTTCTGCCGCATTCCCTGCACGTGCTTAATAATTTTCTCCCGTAAGGCATAGTCATTGGGGTTTTTCTGGAGGTTAGAGATGTATTGGGTTAGTGTGTCCTGGGATGACTGCGCTTGAAGAGTGGGTATTAGTGACACGGTGCATAATACAATGGTCAATATCGCTGTGGTCCAAATCTTCTTCATCATTCTTTCCTCCTGTTCATTTTGATTTTTGACCAATTTTCTGAAGGCCAAGTTGATGGACTACGAAATATTGCTGCTCTTCATAAAAATCGGAGGGGCTGAAGTTCACAAACTGTTTTTTGTTCAAACCGGTGTCGATCTCCTTAATTTTAACGTTCTCGCTTCGTGTTTCCGGAACCCGGCGGCCTGCGCGTAGCAACAGCCAACGGGACGCCTCCGAACAGACCATCTTGTCATTGGCCCAGATCCCGTAGGTCGTGGTATTCCTCAGCTCGTGGGCACCTTTCCACAACTCCTGTCCTTCATGTTGCGAAAGTGGCTGGCCAACCAGCGTAGCCACGTCCATGCTGCGTTGGCCGTATTCTCTGAGAAAATCCTTTTCTTCGACGATAACCGGACCATGTTCAAAAGTATTGTTAAAATACCATCTCTTACCATTGCGCTTGCCTAAAAAGATGGCAGCGTGTGATACTGGAGAACTCCAGTTGTTTGAGCTCCACTTGTCCAAAAAATTTATGCCGATGCTTTTTCCAACTTCCCATTCCCCTTCTTTCTTTCTATCTTTCCAGGAAGATGACGCAACTAAGATAACATCCCCCGGAGCCAGATCGGCAATATTCTTGATCGGGTTGGGAGGCTCCCCATTTTTTAGCGACTGCAGTATGTTTTGTGCCTGTTTATTGGGGTGTCTGTTTCGTTTGGAGATGATATCAGGAAAATTGCCAAGCAATTCCTGGCGCAATTTTGGATTGACACCCTTCACCGCAGTAAAATTTACATTATAAGATTTCTTATTATCCCGAGGATTCGCGACGAGGGAATCAACCGCGGCTGGTGTCTTCTTCTCGACGATTTTTTTATGTTCCGGGTGTTGGGTTGTATCTTCTATCCCTTTGAGGGCGGTATCTGTGCCTATCTCCTTTAGACCGAGCTCATCTTTAGAAATGCCCTTCAAGCTTCTTAAGGCTTCCACCTTATTCCGCTCGAACTCCCGCTGCCCGCGTTTGGCCTCTATTTCTTCCCTACGTCTCTGTTCTTCAATTTCCTGCTGCCTCTGCTTTTCGGCTTCCAACCGTTGGCGTTCGACTTCGTAGCTGGATGGAGAAGAAGAACCGGGCGATGTGCTGCCGCTTCTGCCACCCCAGTTGGGCCCAGGAGTACAGGATTGACTTGAAGGATTATATATCCCGCCGCATTGCTGGCACCACGATTCATAGGCTCTTGCCCAAGCAGGTCCAAAGGGGCCTGTGGGAGGACTTGAGCAGTTAAGGGCAAAAGAGAAAGTAGGTAGGACAATGAATAGGGGAAAAACAATAAATAAAAACTGTAATGTTTTTTTCATATCTTTCTTTATTCTTTCACCTCTTGCCGTAAGGCAAATAATATCAAGGAATTCGTTTTATTTTTGCGATTGTGATCATTTAATATTTTATTATTTGATAAGTAAAACATTTTTTACAATTTAATTATTAATAAAATAATAAATCGATAGGTCATCATTAGAATAGTTCCGTAAATGTATTGTGAATGAATGTTTTTATATGCTCTTCTTAAATTGATTTGTCAATTCCATTAAAAAAGCCGCCATTTCTAGCGGCTTTATGGACTTTCTTGGATTGTTTTGGATTATCTTTTGGTGGAGATGAGGGGGATCGAACCCCTGGCCTCGGCGTTGCGAACGCCGCGCTCTCCCAGCTGAGCTACATCCCCAATATTTCAAATTCCCATAGGCAAAACGTGTGAGAGCATATATTATTGCTTGTCTTAGTGTCAAGAAATTGTTAATATGATACTTATGTTAGCAAAATCATTGAGTTTTTTCTATATTCACAAATAATTTTTAATAAGTGGAAAGCCGGCAAGAAATCTCTATGCGATCATAAAATTTACATTCGTTAAATTATTTTATTCTTTTCCGGCAAAAAAAATGGTAGAAGATAGTCAATTCCTCCGAGGAGAAAAATAAATGGCAAAAATTGACGCTTTTTTTCATCTTATGCATGAGCAGGGAGCATCAGATCTTCATCTCATTTCCGGACAACAACCTGCCCTCAGAATCCGAGGTGATATTGAGCGGATTAAATATGATGTTCTCACCAACGACTCTTTAAAAGTTCTTCTCTATGAAATCACGCCGGAATATAAAATTAAAAATTTTGAAGAAACGGGTGACGTTGATTTTGCTTATGAAGTCCCTACTCTCGCGCGCTATCGCGTCAATTACTTCCGGCAAAAAAACGGTATAGGTGCCGTATTTCGTGAAATACCGGATAAAATTTCAACTTGTGCGGATTTGGGACTCCCTAGCGTGATATCAAAATTAGCTGCTCTCCCGCGTGGTCTTGTGCTGGTCACCGGCCCTACGGGCTGCGGCAAGTCCACAACACTGGCGGCCATTATTGATGAAGCTAACCACCTGCGCAAGGACCATATCATTACAATTGAAGATCCTATTGAATTTGTTCATAAGAGTCAAGGTTGTATAGTTAACCAACGGGAAGTGGGACTTCATACTAAATCTTTCGCCACAGCACTGCGCGGAGCATTGCGTGAAGATCCGGACATTATTCTGGTTGGTGAAATGCGCGACCTAGAAACCATCTCGCTCGCTGTGGAAGCCGCATCCACCGGCCATCTGGTTTTTTCCACAGTTCATACAACCAGTGCGGCGAAAACAGTTGATAGAATAATTGAGGTTTTCCCATCATCCGAACAGTTACAAATCCGCTCTACACTTGCCGATGGTTTACGCGCGATTGTTTCACAGGTTCTGTTCAAGAGAATTGACATCAAAAGCCGCTGTGTTGCTCTGGAGATTTGCATTGCAACCCCTGCAGTGCGTAATTTGATCCGCGAATCTAAAACCTATCAAATTCCTTCCATGATGCAGACAGGTAAAAAATACGGAATGCAACTTTTGGACGACGGAATTATGGATCTTTATCGCCGCGGTTGGATCGACGCTGACGAGGCTTACGTCAAAGCGAACGATAAAGCCAGATTCCGTCCGCTTTTGAAATATCCACCAACAGACTTTACCGAAGCATAAATCATTGCAAGGATAGCTTATGAGAAAACCTGAAATCGACCATATATTAACAAGAATGTTGGAATCCAATGTGGAGATTTCCGATTTTATCTTAACCGTGGATAAACCTTTTCAGGTAGAGGCCGCCGGCCAATTAGTCCGCGTTGAGTTAAGGCCGCATTTCGAAAAACTTACACCGTTTCAAACAGAAATTTTTGCTCTAAACTTGATTAATCAGGACCACCGGCTGATGGAAAGGTTGATTAAAGAAGGTTCCTGCGATTTATCATACGAGTTGCCGGGTGTTGCCCGTTTCCGCGTGAATATATTTTCACAGCGCGGCAATTACTCTATCGTTTTAAGAAAACTTGAAACTCAAATTCCTTCTTTCGCAGAGCTGTTATTACCAGATGCTTATCAGCGCGTCGTGTCTGAAAAGAACGGCATTGTCCTGGTAACAGGTGCTACAGGTAGTGGTAAAACCACATCTCTGGCTGCGGTTATCAATGAAATCAATGAAAAATATTCCTTGCATATAATTACACTGGAAGATCCGATAGAATATACACACCCTCAAAAAATGGCCACTATCAATCAGCGCGAATTGGGTAAGGATTTTGACAATTTTGCCAATGGTTTACGCGCAGCTTTGCGTCAGGCGCCAAAGGTAATTTTTGTAGGTGAAATGCGTGACCGTGAATCTGTGGAAATTGCGCTAAATGCTTCTGAAACAGGTCATTTAGTGCTAAGTACTTTACATACAATTGATGCCGGTCAAACAATCAACCGTATTCTTGGCATGTTTCCTGTGGATGAAGAAAACCAGATACGCACGCGTCTTGCTGATTCGCTTCGCTGGATTATCTGTCAACGCCTTCTGCCAAAAGTTGGCGGTGGCCGTGTTGCCGCCTTCGAAGCGCTGAGTACAAGCCTGCGTGTCAAAGACGTTATCCTGCACGGAGAATCGGAAGGAAAAACATTTTTTGATATTATCCGGCAAGGAACAACTTTTGGCATGATCACTTTTGACTATTGCATCGTCGATCTTTTTGAAAAAGGTTTGATTACTGAAGATACGGCGATCGCTTATGCTACGAATAGAGCTAGCGTGAATCGTGGGATAGACTCGATAAAAAATGTCCGCGGTGAAAAAACCACCAATCTGGGGACACTTGAAGTTGACAACTCATATGGCAAGATTAAAGACCCAATGATGATTAGGAAATTAACATGAATGAAGAAAAATTAACCCAGGCCTCAGAAGCAGACGAAATAGATTATTCCGGACGGCCTTTTGGTTATCAAGATACAAATAATGAAACTGCCATGATTTGTGAACATGATCCTGTCGTCAGGCAAAAGATCAATGACGCATTAAAATCTCTTGATTATAACGTAATTGAATCAATGACATTTAAAGAAGTTTTAAAATATTCAAATTTTCAAACATTTAATATCATTGTTGTTGATGAAAAATTCGATACCGACACGGGAGGAATTGATAATGTTCTCTATTATTTGAATAATTTATCTATGTCTACCCGCCGGAAAATTTTTGTTGTTTTAATCAGCGAAACTTTTGCAACTATGGACTACATGCATGCTTACAATAAAAGTGTCAACTTAATTATCAACAAAGACGAAATTTCCGAAATAGGCCTGATTCTTAAAAAAGAAATAGAGGAAAATGAATATTTTTACCACGTATTTAAGGAATTTCATCGCAAATACGGAAAAATATAAACTCATCTGATTTTTTTTACTTCACTTATAATTTTATCAGCCCTATCGACAAGCCCCATCCCTTTGTAAGCTGCGGCTAAGCTTAAATAGTAAGGTTGCGCAGAATCATGAACTATGGCCGATTTAAAAGCCTCAACTGCCTCTGAAAAATGATTTGTCTTCATAAGTGAATGGCCTAAACGATTATAGTAAGCTCCAGCTCCGGGATTATCGTATTGCACGGCCATCTTATAAGCCTTCAAAGCTTTCGGTATTTGCCCCAAGCCAACCAGGCTGTCTCCTAAAGAACAATAATATAGTGGATTCGCCGGACTTACAGTAATGCATTTATTTAATAATCTTTTAGCTTCTCCATGATTTCCCGCTTGCTGAAATAAAACAGCTATTTTGAAGTAATAATGGTCCGGTTGATCAGAGTCAATTTTGCTGGCCTGTAAATAGGCTTTTTCGCTTTCCTGAATCAACCCGGCGGCAAACAAAGCTTCGCCCCAATGGCAATAAAAAGCGGGATTGTCGTCTTCGATTACGATAAGTTTTTCATAAATATTGCAAGCCTTTTTAGCCTGGCCCGATTGAAGATAGGCCTTGCCCAGTTCAGTTAAGAGCCCGACATCTTCCGGTTGCGCAGTAACTGCCCTTTCGCAAATTTCCACCAATTTGTGGAAATTTTTCTCCTGCCTATAAATGCGCACGAGTTCATCAAAGGCGAAGCCTGTAAAAACCTTTCGCTGCAGTTCCCGCTCCAATAGTATATTTAAATGTTTTACAGCTTGCTTCGTATCGCCGCTGTCATAATATGCCCAGGACAACATTAATAAGACGGACTCTTCTTTCGGATCTGCTTTGTGAATTTCTTCACCGATAACAATCGCCTCACGATATTTCCCCTGCCGGAGAAGATTTTCGACGGAATCAATTTTTTTTATTGTTTTGTTTTCTTCAATCATGATGTTAATAAAAAGGGGGAGGAAAATTCCTCCCCCCGAAATTCTAGCAACTGCAACATGAGCCGCAACCGCCTCCAGCAGCAGGAGCGAGACTAGATGTTAATTTAAATCCAGACCCTTGCGGCGTATCTACAAAATCAACATTGATCGGCTTTGCCTGATTATAAATATCTTTATCAATGATAAATTTTGTTCCTTTTTCTTCAAACACTTCATCTGCATTCCCAGGCTCGTCCAGAACCATACCCAAAGCGGGCCCTGAACAGCCCATAGACAATGTAATCCTCACAGCGGAAGCTACATTCTTTTCTTTGATAAAGTCTTTGATTACTTCCAATGCCTTTTCTGTAACTGTAAACATCAAATATCCTCCTTTTATCGATGAATCTTTTTCCATTCATCCTTAGCCTAAAATAGCCATACTTGACAAGATGTCAATCAAATTCTGGAAAAATCCATATAATGATTTTTATTATGTCTGAATGCCGGGTGTATTGCCAACAAAGACGGCACCTTGAGTTAGAAATGGTATAAGAATCTCCACGGAGCATCCCGATGTTCATCTTTGGCGTAATCAATGCCTATCCGGGGTATAGCTATGATTGATTCAGCCGGAATTTTCTTGTAATCCACCACCCACAATTCTTTACCGCAGGTTAAATCCCAGCCGTTTAATGCCTTATCAATACTGAAAGCCTGACAGAGCTTGGCCGGACCATTTGATAATTGCGCGCCTTTCCTCTTTCGGCGGCCCTCCATTTCTTCTATTCCGGCAAGCGGTACAACAGCACGGATAAGCACGGCGCATGGCCTGCCCTCAGCTTCAGTCACTAAATTTAGCATGTAGTGCATGCCGTAAGTAAAATAAACGTAAGCATGGCCGGGTTCGCCGAACATGACAGTATTACGCGGCGTCTCGCCGCGATGAGCATGGCAGGCGCTGTCCGATTCACCACAGTAAGCTTCGGTCTCCACAATCATCCCGGCAAGTTCAAGACCCTTGATTTGGCGCACCAATTTTTTCCCTAAAAGTGCGCGGGCAACTTGCAGTGTATCGCGCCGGTAAAATTTCCTGTCCAAGATGTTCATGATTTATCAAATTGGTTTTTGGTCTTTACTACCACAAAATACCAAGTAGAGGAAGTTCATTTACGTTTGTTATTTAAGGATATTTTTCTCTTTTTATTTTTTTTAGATTGATGTAGGGTTGCACGAAAGTTCGGGAAATACCAACTTGGTATATTAAATGTTGGACATAAGGTAAGAGCCATAAAAAGCAAATAGGTTTATTAATTCCGGAAAGTGACACATGACAGAGAGCAGCCCAAAATGGAGAAGTCTTCATTTTTATCAACAGGTAAAATACGTTGCGGAAATCGTGGCCATCTTTGGCGGACTGTTTCTTCTCGGGCTTAACGTTTACCAGATTAGGCTGCTGTCCCAATCGGTTGAGATAAATCGTCAACTCTACAACTCTACCTTTCCGCTGGAAGTCCAGAGTGATTTGGTGGACTATGTCGATGGGAAACCCCTAGTTATTAGATTAAAAGTTACGAATGTTATTGGTCGAAGAATGAAGCTCCTTACTTGGATGGCCAGAGTTGTTCGAACCGGTTCCAATATAATTGAAGAGGACTTTGGAAACACCACAATCGGCTTGGTTAAGGGAAGGATGAAGGTCCCGGCACCCCCCAATCAGGGTGCAGACCGTCAAATAATCTTGAAAGCTTCTGAAAGTTGCATTCTCGAACTTTCTACAAAACTTGATATCCCTGAGTATTCTCAAAAAGACTCTTTTGATCACAAGTCTAAGCAAGCAGCAGCGTTCATAGTTATTCCTGTGTGGATCGAGTCGTTCAATCAGTTTACCTCAAGGATCATATTTCTGTCTTTGTGGAGGGACAAGAATAGATCTTTGCACATTACACCCGACATTCTGCGAGAAATGGACGACAATACACTTATGATGATAGCCAGGATTAAACGTGCTCAGCTCAGCGTACCAGAGCCTAACGAGTACTAAATAAAAAAGGCTCAACGAGGCGTTGCAGCCGATGCGCAAGCGCCCGGTTGAACTTTGTGTTATCTGGATAAAGAGGAAAATGTAATGAACGTAAATGTAAATGTTAAGCGCAAATTTAAAATTAATAGAAAAGAATACAACTCTATCGAGGAAATGCCTCCTGATATCCGGAACGCTTTTGAAAAGGCGATGGCTTCACAGGCGGGTTCAGGCCAATCGGCAAACCCGGCGACAATGCAGACTAAAATTATCTTCAACGGCACAGAATACCAGAGCATTGACGCGATGCCTCAGGATGTCCGCCAACTATACGAAAAAGTGTTAAAGGCGGCTGAAACAGGGACTGCGCCGGTTAATGTTATAACAGCAGGCGACATAAGTGGTATGCCGACAGAGCCTAAAAACTATGGAACCACCAGCATGTGGAATATGGGTAAACCGACAAAGATCGAACCTGCTATTTCTGCGCGAACATTGATTATCGGTGTTCTGGTGATCGCATTTATTATTTTTCTTTACTATTTCGTACTTCACGGCAAATGATAAAAGATGGGATTAAAAAATATTTCTCTGAGGAACAGGTTCCTGAAGTATTATACCGATTCTAAATCAAAGATGATATCAAGGAGGCAAGAGATAACTCTATGACCAGGTTACGGGAGCTTCAGGCAAACATTGTCACCCTTTCGGTCGATGCAATTGTCAATGCGGCGAATTCATCGCTTCTTGGCGGAGGCGGTGTCGATGGCGCGATCCATCGCGCCGCAGGTCCGAAACTGTTTGAGGAGTGTCGATCGCTCGGCGGGTGCAAGGTCGGCGAGGCAAAGCTTACTAAAGGATATCAACTGCCCGCGCAATTTATCATCCATACAGTGGGGCCGGTTTGGAGAGGTGGAAAAAATGGCGAGCCGGAGCTGCTTGCTTCCTGTTACCGCGGCAGCCTTGCCATCGCTGCAGAGCACGAGATGAAATCGATTGCTTTCCCGAGTATCAGCACCGGAGTGTATGGATATCCAATTGAACTGGCGGCTCGAGTTGCTGTTGAAACTGTCTGTGACGTGGTTCGGAAATCGTCTAAGATAGAGGAGATTATATTCTGTTGCTTTTCACAAAGTGATCTTGACGTTTATGAATCTCTTTTGCCTAAGGAATAAACAAACGGGTAAACCATTGGGAAGCGCCAAGTTTATCAATCCCGCGGCTCAAGCGGGGGGAGGAATGCGCCGTAACTCGCGGGAGGTCGTATTATCCTCTGCTTTACGGGATAATTTCCAATAACCTTTGGCTATTGGATAATTCGACTAACAAACTTTAATGCGCTTCGCTTTTAAAGTTTGAGTCTCATTACGACCTGCAAACTTCAGTCGCAGATGACCCCACGGTGACCTTTAGGTTATTTAGGTTAGGCACTTTGTTTCTAAAGCTTGGGTCTCATTATTTTAGGGAGCCTCCGGCTCCTGCCGAAGGGGGCTCCACTCGTCTAAAAACAAACTGTCGAGAATTATGATAACGCAGCAAGAAAGTTTACTAGCTACAGTTTCTTTGTTTTCTTACGGGTGGTTTTGCGCACCTTGCTCCATACCGGATGCCTCTGAGCGGCCATGCGAACGATAAGACTGCCCATCTGTCCGTAACTGATACCGGCCACTTCGGCGGCGCACGCCATGCTGGCGTCAATGCTGATATCCGCGTTGGGATTGACATCCAGAACGTAAAAGATGTTATTCCGCAGCCGGATGTCCATGCGGGCGTAATCCCGGCATCCTAAAGCCACGTAAGCGTTCTTGCACACCAGCTCCAGCGCCTCGGTTTCATCGCTCGTCAGGGGAGCGGGCAGGAGGGTTTCAATTTTTTCATAATGCTCAGAGCCGGGAATGAATTTGGAATCATAGTTGCACAGCCGATCCTTGACATTGCTGAAAAATGAAAAGTCCATTTCCGCGGGAGGTAACACAGTCAGTGTTTCGTTGCCCCAGACGGAGACGTGAAATTCTCGCCCGTCGATTAAATCCTCTACCAGAGCAGGTTGGCAATATTGATCCAGAACGAAGGATATGCGATTTTTCAATTCCGCTTGATTCAGCACGATGGAGTCTCGTGTAATGCCCATGGAGCAATGTTCGTTCATCGGCTTGACGATTGCCGGAAATATATTCCAGTCGCATGGTTCGGGGGAATGAAAGATACGCCAGGCCGGCGTGGGGATGAGGGCCTGATCCAGGAGGACTTTTACACGGTATTTATCCTGCGCCAGGGCCAGCGTTTCAGAATCCGCGCCGGTGAAGGTAAAACCGAGCATCTCGAGCCGTTTGGCCACCAACCATTCACTGTGCTCGATTCCGGGAAGTCCTTCGCACCAGTTAAAAATAATATGATCGGCAGGATCGAAGCAATCAAGGTGGCTGGCGATATCGTCGTCCGCAATAGGAACAAGAACCACGGGATGACCCATATCAATCAGCGCGTGACCAAGCTGCGTGGTCAGATGGATCACTTCGTCTCTTTCATCTTGCGTCCAATCCGGATAAACACTGTAAAGTAATATAACCGGATTATTCGCGGGATGGATGTCCACCGGCACTACACCACCTCCATAATTTTAATCGAGGCCTAACTCTCTATGCTCATTTTATGAGCCTCGTTTTTTTATAATATACATGTTTTTAAATAATATTCCAAGAATGATTTTATTTTTTGTCGATTTTTTTATACAGAAGTTAGAGTACACAAAAATTAGAAAAACAATTACAAGAATGCCATAAATAAAAAACCCCGGCCTTCGAAAATCAAGGCCGGGGTTTCGCGATTCAATAAGACTCAAATATTACAAGCATAGCGCGGTAATATTTGTTAGTCGAATTGATCCCGTAGCCTTGGCTATCGGGAAAATTATTTAACCAGTTTCAGATAATTTTTGACCAAATACTCCGCAGTTTGCAGAGCGCCTTTAGCCGCTCCCAGCTTGGTATTGTGAGCAAGGCAAACATACTTGATCCCATTTTCAATAATCGGATCCTTGCGAATGCGTCCGACAGTCACCGTCATGCCGCCGCCTTTGTCCCTGTCCATTCTCGGCTGAGGACGGAAAGGATCATCGGTAACATCGATCAGATGCGCCGGTGAGCTGGGAAGCGCAAGATCGATAAAATCCCTGCCGAAATTCATCATCGCCTTTTTTACTTGCTCAGGCGTACAAGGTTTTATCGTTTGCACAAAAGCGCACACCATGTGGCCGTCAAGAACAGGCACACGGGTACAAGTCGCTGTAATACCGAAAGCCGCGTTCTGAATATTCGCGCCGGTGAATTTACCTAAAATCTTTTGCGGCTCAGTTTCCACTTTTGGTTCTTCGCCGGCTATATAAGGAATAACGTTTTCCGTCATATCCATAACGGATAAACCCGGTGTTCTTCCCGCGCCGGACATGGCCTGCAATGAAGTCATAACCACCTGTTTGACTCCGAACAAATCCTGAATCGGCTTTAAAGAAACAACCAGACCGGCAATCGTGCAATTAGGTTTCGGAGAGACAAATCCCTTCCAGCCTCTGTTCTTCTGCTGAACGGCAAGCAATGCCACATGATCCATATTCACCCCTCCGACAAGGATGGGTGTATCATCTTCGTAACGAAAGGCCGATGCAGTGCTGATGACCGGTGTGGTTTTGGCGTACTTCGGCTCTAGTTCTTTGGCAGCTCCCGCATCCATCGTGGAAAAAATAATATCCACCGAAGTGGCATCGAAAGACGCCGCTTCTTCCACAACCATATTGGCGATATCCTCAGGCAGTTCTTCGGTGCACCACCAGCGCGAAGAGCCATTGGCATCCTTCAGAGCTTCGCTGTATTTCTTTGCCGCCGAACGTTCCGAAGCTACCAGCTTTGTTATTTTAAACCAGGGGTGCCCGATCAGGCTGACAATCGCCTGCTGACCGACTATCCCGGTTGCGCCGACAATAGCAATTCTCAACATATTTTACTAACCTCCATCTAAATTTTCTTTGTTATTTATTTCCACTATTCTTCAGCAAAATTGATCTTGCTTTTTCCACATCCGCCGCGATTTGTTTCTTCAACATTTCGGGACTATCAAACTTGATAATTTCCCGCAACTTCTCCACAAACTCCGTATTTAGTCTCTTGCCTCTGAGATCACCGGAAAAATCCAGCAGGTGAACTTCAAAAGTAAAAGTATAATCATCAAAGGTCGGCTTCTCGCCGATATTTAAAACCGCCATATAACGTTTCCCTTCCACATCGACAAAGGCGGCATATATGCCCGCCGGCGGCAGTAATTCTTTTTCCGGATCTATGTTGGCCGTGGGAAAACCAAGCCCGACACCGCGCCCTCTTCCCGAAACCACAATACCGGCAACATTATACCATCTTCCCAGCAAACTAGTCACTGTTTTAAAGTCGCTTTTGATAATCAAATTCCTTACAAGCGTGCTGCTGATTATATCATCTCCCACTTTAAAAGCGTCAACAACCTCCACCGCGAAACCCATTTCGCGCCCGCAGGAAATCAAATAATCGCTGTTCCCTTTTTTGCCCTGGCCGAAAGTGTAATCATGACCGATGATAATTTTTTTAATTGCCAGCTTTTGTCCGAGAAATTCCCGGACAAATTGTTCGGCAGTCACCTGGGAATAATCCAGAGAAAAAGAAATCACCAGTGTGCCGTCAATCCCGCAATCCTCCAGCAATTTCAGCTTCTCTTCTAAGGTAGTGATAAGATAAAAAGGCCGGATGGCAGGATGAAGAATCATTTTGGGATGCGGATCAAATGTAATAACAAGCGATTTTGCGCCGGCATTTTTTGCTTCCTGGGCAAGTTTGCGGCAAATGAACTGGTGGCTTAAATGCACGCCATCAAAGTTGCCGATCGTAACAAACGATCCTCGAAAAGCATCAGTTATGTTTTCTATTCCTTTAAATACAATCATTGTTTTTTACTAACACTTAATATATTTAGTGAAGTAACATAACATTTTGGGGATTAAATTCAAGTTCATTTTATCTTGACAAGAAGATGTTGATAGGTATAGTGCACTCTCTGCGTGCCGAAGTGGCGGAATTGGTAGACGCGCTAGGTTCAGGGTCTAGTGGGTGTA
>PLGI01000029.1 GCA_003139775.1 Syntrophaceae bacterium
GCGTGAGCGGTTTAGTTCAACTACCGAATTCCCATGATCGGACTTTAACCGATAAGTCATACGTTTTACACGGCATACCCTACAACTAAATGTTTTTAGTTTTGAATTGAAATGAGGATTACTATTTGTAATGTTTGATTACATATGGCTCACTGGGAGCCGGCTTTTTCGGCGACCCAGTGCAGCCGATGGTTAGGCGATTCTTATAATTCTTCTAATGGGTGCCGAACTTACTTTACGGAAAAACTAGTAAGGTGTCCCCCGATTTTTGGTAAGAGTTACTTTGTAAATTCCGGAAGGGGCTGATCGTCAGCGAATACGCGTCCGTCATGTTCAGACAGTGAGTGGATTATCTCTGTATCACTCTTATCCGGGAAATAAGAAACACTTAAGGGCTTCGTCTCTAAATTCGAGGCCGGATCGCCCCAATAGAATACAACGAGGTTGTGGATATTGAAATAAGAACCCGGCGGCTGAACGGCGACTTGCTGCTGCAATTGGAGAGTTCCCTCAATTGGTGTTCTGTCTAGCAGCAGCAACACTACCGTAATTTTTCCGTCCTTTGTGGAGGGGGGGATAACAACGTAACATTTCTTCGAATCGACGGTGCGAACAGCGCCCACATTTAGTTTGAAGGAAAAATATTGAGTTACGTGTGAGCTGAATACACTCTTCACAAATTGTTCTGAACTAGAGAGCGCTTTCTGTTGAGCTTGGATATCTTTAGTTGCTTGCGCTAGCTGATTTTTCATGCCCTCTATTTCAGGCTGAATCTTACTTGCCGCTTCTAAATGTAGACGCGTTTTTTTTATGTCGTCATGCAAAGACGTGGCTTGTTTTAAAATGTCAGCCTTCGTTTGAACGGTTGTTTCTTTCAATGCTTTCGCTTGTCGAGCGGCGTCGGAGGACGCTGTTACGATGGCAGCCTTCCCTTCCTTAAGCGCATTAAAAATTTCTTGCTTTGATTGAAAAGACGAACGCGTGATATCATCACTGCTTTTTTTCGCGGTATCGGTAACTGACTGTTTTGCTTTATCTACACCGGACCAAAAATCAGACGCTTTCCAAATGACACCGACCCCTGTAAGGACAAGCAGCCCCACAGCAATACCAATGATCAATCTTATCCATTCCCATGCACGTTTAAAAACTTTAATGGAACTATCCATCTCAAGCACGTCGCGGTCTCGGAGCGTATCAGATAGTTGATTTTTAACTTTCGTTGAAATGTAGTCATTTAACGTAAGAGGGGAACCGCAGGCACCACAGAAACTTTGATCTAGATTTTCATTCCCGCACTCATAGCATCGTTTTGATGTAGGCACAATCACCCCCTTAAATAACTAGATAAATAACAATTATAGATAAAAATCTTACATTTTTTTTAAAATCAGTCAACGGTAAATAATAGGAAGAAGTGCTTGTTGACTTCACCGCTACAAAGATTCATCATCAATCTAATATTATATGTCATGATTACTATTTGAAAGCATTGTCGGAATTATTTACAAAATAAATTTCTGCGAAATCCATCGTAATATATTGTAATTATTATCATATCCACAATTAAGGTTAATATTAACGCTTAGAAAGTGTCGGGTATCTTTACATAATCGTTTTTGCAATTGCTTTATCAAAAACTAATAATAAGTAAAACCGCATAGTTATATAATTGGCATGCTCTTTGCTGCCGTTCATATTACGGAATATTATATATTACATTAAAAAGGAGATGATTATGAAGGCAAAAATGATTCTTGTGCTTTTGGCTGTTCAGTTTTTGGCAAGTTATGGGGTAGCGCATGCCGATACGTATACATATTCTTTCACCGGTCCGGATTATACCTCTGCTTCGACTAATTGGCCCGATACTAGCTACACGTCGCAAAATCTTACTTATTCATTCACGGTTGCTAGTCCCATAACGGTTTTTGGTGCTGTTACTCCTCTCTCTTGGTCTGTTAGTGACGGCTATGAATCTTTCAACTCACAGACTTCGGGTACTGTATTAAATAATCAACTCTATATTGGTTCCATTTCAGCTGCGGGCTTGCTTGAGAATGTAAGTTTTGCTGTTGTGGACAATAATTTGACTTTTAACATTATGACTAATGGATTCATTCAACCAATTTCTGACTATGGCATCTATCAGGTAGGAAGTTCCAGCGGCTGGGATGAGTCCTACATTGGTGTAAAAGGAGATAGTGCAGCGACTGCTTCTACTGGTTTTCTTGGAACCACCGACGTATGGTCTGTTACCGATAATTCCAGTAACAACAACCCCGTTCCCGAACCCTGCACCATGCTGCTTCTTGGCCTTGGTCTGATGGGATTAGCAGGAGTAAGGAGAAAGTTTAAGCAGTAACGAAACACATAATCTACTTATTGCAAAAAGGCAGGGTCAATTGGCTCTGCCTTTTTTGTTTTATGAGATAACGATTACGGTTTGAAAGGTTGTATTAAATTGTAAAACAAGAAAAACAAAATTACAGGAAGAAAGAAACGGCATGTTAAAAGGTGTGTCCCTTGGTGTGTCCTTTTGCTCGTATTCAAGTTTAAATGGCTACACAAGATTACACAGAGTGACACACAGACTTTAATAAAAGCAAATACTTGTAATAAAACAGGTGACTTAGATATCTATGTAATTCGCCTCTCACGCCGGAAACCGGGGTTCAACTCCCCGTGGGACTACCAGATAATATTCAATGATCTTAGGATGTTACATTGCCTCAGATTTTTTAGTTTGTGGTAATTGAATGAAGGTCGGGACTTTTGGTCGTGAATTTCTGTTGGACAGAATTTCCAGTGCCGGTCTTACCGGTTCAAGTCCTCGAATGTGTCTTTCCGTTGTAGTCAACTGTTTATGACTTAAAATCCTCTGGGCGCTTCGGCGGTGGCGGACGGGTTTGCCAGTATCCTCCTTCAACCATCCAGACAGTCGCCCAATGAAGGTGCCGAGCTTGGGATGCGGCTGTTCGCTCCGCTCATACTTCTGATCGGTTATGCCACTTCTGATAATGGTTCTAACGGTGTTGCGGGAAAGGTTTAATTCACGAGCTATCTCACGAATTCCCTTGCCATCCATAAAATGAGCCCAACGTACTTTACGAATCGTCTCCACGTTCAACATCTCCTTTCAATACTCCTCTCTCTGTTAGAATCAAGAGAGTATGGAGTGGGGGCTGAGGTGGGTCAATTTTCGACGCCGATTATCTTCAAAAGTGGGTCATTATTGCACGCCGATTCACAAAACAGGCAATAAAGAATTTTGAACACGCTGGAGTTGCTGAACTTATCGAGGTAAAAATCGGGGACGCAACGGAAATCATTCCAACTTTAAAAGAAAGCTTTGACTTAATATTTCAAGATGTCGGAGATAAAATGCTTTATTCTGTATTACTAAATGATTTAGTCACTCTTCTAAAACCAGGCGGAGTGTTATTGGCCGAAGATTTCCTTTTACCTTGTGCGAATCTGATAAACTCCGACTTTGATCAAGCAAAATGGGATTATGCAGTGGAAGCTCTCGATAAATTTAACAAAATGATTGTTCAATGCCCAGATTTAAAAAGTACATTACTTCCCATTGGTGATGGATTGACTATAGGCATAAAAACAGGTTTAGTTTGAGGAATCAGTGTTTATTATGGATTGAAAGAAAGCATGTCTATGGAAAATCTTAAATGCTCACTAACCGGAAGAAGTAAATAATAGTG
>PLGI01000194.1 GCA_003139775.1 Syntrophaceae bacterium
CACTCTTTTTGATTTTACCCCTCTTTCTTTGAAATTCAGCTTAGCAATATAGAAATTTTATAAGTGTATCAAATAATCAAATGAGTTGTAAGATGAAGAAAACAAATGCGTTCAGTGCAATCTTTGTGCTGATGATGGTGTTGTAAATCGTAGAGGAGCGCAGGTAGAAAAAAAGAAGGCTTCTGCTAAAAATTGATGTATAATGTTATAATATGAAAAAACACAGCAAAACAGGCCTTAACCCACTAGAAATGAGCGCGGTGACCATAATCATAATCCTGGCGGCCGCTATAGTTATTCCTAAATTCTGCAGTCTTAGCGAGGAAGCCCAGAGGGCGGCTGAAAAACAGGATGTAAGCCGCATAAGAATCGCCATCACCGACTATTACATCGACTCTATGCTGAAAAACCACAATCCGTTATGCCCCGAGACTCTTGATTCAGCCAGTATCGGCTATGCTTCATCAAAGAACCCTTTGTTTACTAATGTCCTTGCTAATAGGATAACATCAGGAGGATGGCGTAAACTCAGCTCTATGGCCTATGAAGGTTGTAGTGGCACAAAATACACTTATAGTCTCGGAACATGTTCTTTTAATGAATAATTCTTGATAAAACAGGAGGTAAAAAATGGCTGCAAAGGCAATGAGAAAAAAATATTTTGTGAATTTCTCAGTACAGTTTAAGTATATTATGATGAGTGTTTTGCCCGTTTTATTAATGAGCCTGTTTTGTATTTATTTTATTATTCAAAGCGGAGAGTTGTTAGTAGAAAAACAGAAATCGAAAATCGTCGAGGAATTTTCTTCCATTGATCAAACACTTAAGCAAATGCAAACAGTCAATCTGCCCAAAGATGTCAACAATCAGCTCGAAATATTTGCAAAAAGAATAAGCATACTTCAAGATAAACTTAATATTCAATATTATCACTTGGTGGAAGAATGGGCTAAAACAAGAATGCAGCTTTTGGCCGTGCTTTGTCTAGGCATGCTTTGTGTAGGTATAATATCCCTGATTTACTCCCACCGTATCGCCGGTCCGATCTACCGTTTAAAGAAGGCAATAGAAGCGCTGCAGGAGGGTAAAGAAATTAACCATATCAAGCTGCGTCCAGGTGATGAGTTTCAGGACTTGGCTGATTCTCTGGAGAAGCTTCGGGTAATTCTTAAAAACAAAGGGCACCTCAAATAAAAGCCTCTACCCCAACCGTTCGGAAAAAATGAATTTACCCCGTTAGAAAAAGCGCCCGACTCCTGTTGGGGGGGCTCCACTTCCTTGCTGACTTTATTTTCTTGACACATAGAAGTCATCTCCATATAATCAATACCACTTCGCTTGTAAGTTACCACCTTGCAGGCGGTAATTATCGGCAAGGTAAATTATTGATTTACTATGCGCTCCCTTGCGGGAATGCCCCTCCGGTCTTTGGCTAACTTTGTTGGCAGCGTCGTCAGTTTCCTCAGCGCGTGTATAATACGCCTCGTCGCCTTCTCCTTGCCGAAGCTGATCCTTTGACCGGATGCGCAACTAAAAGGCGCGCAATAAAAAATAACTTTTACCCTACCGGGAAGTGACGCCGACCAGGCGGCAGCTTCAAAGCAAAATGGTATTAGCTTAATACGAGGCAAGTTCATATTTTGCGTCAAAACCTTTGACGCAACGGCGTATTATATAACGGCATGAAACTTTAACATGCAGACCATACAAATAAAAAAGGTGAAAATTCATGTGGAAGTATAAAGTCGTTTCTCCAGAGGAAGTTCTTTCCAAAATCGAACCGGGCATGGCCATTTTCCTCGGTACAGGCATGGCGGAACCTCGGACGCTGGTTAAACATCTTATGGCTTCAGAAGAACCCAACCTGCAGGATTTGGAATTGATTCAATTGGTAAGCATCGGGGATACGATACCCATTGATGAAAGGTATTCGCGCAAGTTCCGGTTGAAGACATTTTTTTCCGGCTGGATTGCTTCTGAGGCTATCAGCGCGGGCAGAGTTGATCTTATTCCCAGCAGATTTTCACGGATACCCGGACTATTCAAATCGGGAGCCATCCATATTGATGCGACCTTCATTCAGATTTCACCACCGGATGAAAACGGTTACGCTTGTTTGCTCGGGGTAGATGTGGAAAGGCAGGCCATGGAGGCTGCTAATCTTGTTGTCGGTGAGGTCAATGCCAATGCTCCCCGCATCATGGGTGATACCCTAGTTCATATGGATGAATTCAACTATTTTGTCGAATCGACGGAACCCCCGCTTTATATCCCCCGGTGGCCGCTGGAAGATATTTTCCTGAAAATCGCCGCGAATATAGCAAATGTAATTGAAGACGGAAGTTGTATATCTCTAGGCATAGGGCCTCTCTACGAAGCCCTGGCCGTGCAGTTGGCCACAAAAAAACATCTGGGAGTCCATTCTCCTTTTTTCACCGATGCTCTGATGGACCTTATAAAGAGCGGCGCTGTGACTAACCGCCGCAAAGGAGTATTTTGTGGCAAGAGTTCCGCTTCCTATCTGCTGGGCAGTGAAAAAATGATGCAGTGGCTGGATAACAATCCGCTTGTCGAATTTCAGCCTGAGGATGTGATTACTGATCCGAAGGTGATCGGCAGCAATGACCGGATGATAGCCATTCTTCCGGCAAGAAAAATTGATCTGACGGGAAATGTTGCTCTGCATGCCGGCAAGGGGGATGTCACTGCCGGTCCGGGAAATGTACAGGAGCTTTTTATGGGCGCGGCGCTGTCGAAAAAAGGCCGGACAATTTTTGGCCTTCCCAGCCGTAACCGCAAAGGTATGTCAAATATTGTCATATCTGTCGATAATCTGCCTTTTCAGTTTACCAATCGTGAATCCATGGATTTGATCGTGACAGAATACGGGGTGGCTTATCTCATGGGAAAGACAATGCGGGAGCGCGCGCAGGCGCTAATTGACATTGCGCATCCCGATGATCGGGCCCAACTCGTCAGACAGGCCAAAGAAGCAAAATTGATTTACGCCGACCAGATTTATTTTCCCGAATCAGGAGCTCTTTATCCCTCTAAAGTATGCAGTTCCCATGAATTTAAAGACGGCCTGAAGGTTTGTTTCCGGCCAATTAAACCTTCTGATGAAGATATGATGCGCCTTTTATTTTATCGATTCTCGGATCAGGCGGTCTATTCCCGATACTTCACTTCCATAAAGACAATGCCTCATAAAAAAATGCAGGAATATGTTAATGTGAATTATCATTTGGTCATGTCTATTGTAGGCATTGTCGAGATTTCCGGCACCGAAAAAATCATTGCCGAGGCGCGATACGCCCGTACAAAACAAGATACCTTTGCCGATACGGCATTTATTGTTGACGAAGAATATCACAGCAAAGGCATCGCTTCGTATCTTTTTGAATTATTGATTCGCACTGCTCGTGAGGAGGGTATCCAGGGATTTACCGCCGATGTTCTGGCCACCAATAAGGCAATGTTGAAAGTGTATGAAAAGTCGCCCTTCCCTGTCCAGACTGTTTTGTCTCGGGGTATCTATGAATTAACTATACCTTTTACCCCTTTATCGGAATTGAAGGAACGCGATTAATTATTAAGGGAAGCTCTTTTTCTCCCAAAATGCCGGTGGAAAACCCTCTTGAGGACATCCATTCACCGATTCTCTATGAAGAGCTTCAAATAAGTATTCTGTCACCAAAATTATACAAATTTGTCGTAAAAGCTATATTATATCAAAGTACTTGCAATAATTTCTAGCGCAAGGTAGAAAGAACCGATCAAGGATTAGAAATAGCGTTTGAGGAATTTTATTTACATATATTATGGCATCAAAAATAATTTTTTCAAATCTCAGTCGCAACGACGATTATACGATTTTACTCAATGGTCAAGACATGGGCACCGTACTGCCCCTGAAAACCAATACGATTGATGTGGAACCGGGGAAATACGAACTTAATATTTCGGGCAGTAATGAAGAAGGATTGCCAAGTATGTGCAAACCGATTCAGATTAAGATGGCGGATTGCAAGACTGTCCATTTGCAGATCGTCGCCCGGCACTTTGCGATCGGCATATACGACGAGAAGGGAACACCGTTGAACGACAGACATGGTTTCCTTTGCGGATACGTTGCCGATGGCGTTCATATAGACAATCCCATTTCATGAATATGTATGATGACAAGCCGCAACAATCGTTTTTTGAACGCATCAGACGCAGTTTCATTGGTGCGCCGCGCAATATTAACGAGCCGTCCCTCTTTCACAAAATTTCCTTAATCCCGATTCTGGCCTGGATCGGCCTGGGCGCTGACGGTTTATCATCTTCTTCGTATGGGCCGGAAGAAGCCTTCAAGGCTCTGGGACCACATACCTACCTGGCCATCTTTATTGCCATTGCCACAGCGTTCACGGTGTTCATTATTGCCTACGCCTATTCCCGCATCATTGAACATTTTCCTTACGGCGGCGGCGGGTATATAGTCGCCACCCATAACATCAGCGCCCAGGCAGGCGTCATTTCAGGGTCGGCCTTGCTGGTGGACTATGTTTTGACTATCGCCATTTCTCTTGCTTCCTGCGGGGATGCCATCTTCAGTTTTCTCCCCCCCCCTTTTTTGCATTACAAGATGATCTTCGTTGTGGGGTTGATTCTCCTTCTCATTTTTATGAATCTCCGTGGCGTGAAAGAATCCATCACTTTTCTCGCGCCAATATTCATCGTATTTATAATCACCCATATTCTCCTCATCGGTTATGGCCTGGGAACCCATCTGGGCGAAATAGGACCAGTTTTGGAGAAATACCACGGAAGTGTGAATCAAGATCTCTTGACAATTGGTTTTATAGGAATCATGGCCATTTTTCTGCGGGCATTCTCCCTGGGCGGTGGAACTTACACGGGTATCGAGGCCGTTTCCAACGCCATGAATGTTATGCGGGAACCAAAGGTCCAGACAGGTAAGCGCACCATGTTATATCTGGCTGTATCGCTTGCCGTCACCGCTGCCGGCCTTCTTTTTTGTTATGCTCTGTTTTCCATCACACCTATAGAGGGCAGGACTATGAATGCCATCCTGGCAAACCGGACATTCAGCGGCTGGCCATTGGGCAGCGTCTTGGCTTTTATCACTCTGTTTTCGGAAGGTGCGCTCTTAGTGCTCGCTGCTCAGGCCGGGTTCGTTGACGGACCGAGGGTTATGGCTAATATGGCCGTCGATTCCTGGCTTCCCCGGCGTTTTTCAGCACTCTCGGAACGACTCACCATGCAAAACGGCATTCTCCTCATGGGAACGGCTTCCCTGGCAGTTCTTTTCTATACCCATGGCTCAGTATCGGCCCTCGTTGTTATGTATTCTATCAATGTTTTTCTCACCTTCTCCCTGTCTCAATTCGGCATGGCTAAGTTTTTTTTCCAGAACCGACATAAAGACAAAGCTTGGGCTAGACACATCGTTATTCATCTCATTGGCTTGATTCTCTGTGTGACTATATTGATCGTGACGGTTTATGAGAAGTTCAGCGAAGGGGGATGGGTCACCCTGGTCATTACGTCCGCTCTGATTGGGTTGTGCTATCTGATCCGGAACCATTACCGGAAAGTACGGCAAGGTGTGCGTCAGCTGGAGGAAATTATGTCTTCAGTTCCGTCCGGGCAAATTCCTAATGAAGAGCCACCTAATCCGAATGAACGGACGGCCATTATTCTGGTAAGCGGTTATAACGGGTTCGGCCTGCACTCCTGGCTTTCCGTTTTTCGGGAATTTCCCAAGCTCTATCGCAATTTTATCTTTGTATCCGTGGCGGAGATTGATTCCGGCGCCTTTAAGGGCGCATCGGAAATTGAGGCACTGAAGTCATCGATCGCCGAACAACTTGCGAAATATGTTAAGTTAGCCCGTTCTTATGGGTACGCCGCTGATTATCGCATGGATATAGGAACAGATGTCGTCGAGACGGCGACCAACCTTTGTCAGGCTATTGTCCAGGAATTTCCTAAATCGTCAGTTTTTACGGGAAAGCTGGTCTTCCGCCAGGAGAATGTATTTCAGAGAATTCTCCACAACGAGACGGCCTTTGCCATCCAGAGGCGGCTACAGTGGGAGGGCATCACAACGGTTATTCTGCCGGTTAGGGTGAATATCTGATTTCTCTAGTAATAAATTGCCCGTGATTTGAATTCTTCCAGATTGTTTTGAGTGCTTTCGCAATCCTGTTTTCTTTGTTCAATTCGGGACTTCTTGGCAATGATTTCGTCGGGACGGAGTTGTTTTTCAGCGACGTTTTCATTCCAGTCCTTGATCAACTCACTGGCATCCCGGCATACGTCATTTGCTTTTTTCCGGAGAGAATCAAATCGTTTAATTTCACCCGGATTATCAAATTCAATGCCTTTGAAATAGGCGGAAGCATTGTTCATCCCTGGTTTGATGACGACGCCCGCTGTTGTCTCGATGGCCACCTTCTCTGTCGGACTCAGTTTGGCAACCACCCAGGCGTGATTGCTTTCCCTCACAAGTTGCCGGTAGTTCCAGGCGGTGATGTTTTCATTTATATTCCCTCCCATGATCTTC
Source organism: Syntrophaceae bacterium (assembly GCA_003139775.1). GTDB lineage: Bacteria > Desulfobacterota > Syntrophia > Syntrophales > Smithellaceae > Smithella. The sequence goes on from PLGI01000194.1 coordinate 6,575, forward strand.
GCCTCGATGCCGTACGTTCTCAGTTGGTTCCAGACGTCGATGGCCATGTCCAGACAGACGAAGTCACCTTGCAGCGTATAGGTATGGGTTTTGTGAAATGCGGCGGCAATCAGTTCCACTATCTGCATTTTGTTCAGAGTCTGTCGTGCCGGTTGGGCGGCTTGGGGAGCAGTGGCAGCGATTACTTGGGCAGGGGGCGGACTGGAATTGGGCGGCATTGTTTCTGGAGCAACAATCTTCACTGGCAGCGATGTCTTGTCGGCCGACATAAAGAAATAGGTAGCGGTGAAAGCAGCCACAATTCCCAGAAGAATAAAAACAGGCACGAGGTATTTACCGATGGGGGTGGGCGGGGTGTTTTGCTGATGCTCGGGCAGAGGGGATGGAATCTTTTTTCCGCAGACAGGGCATTTGAAATGGCCCTTTTTCAACGTGTGCACAATATCATCCAATTTGAACTCGATATGGCAATGTGGACACTCGATATCCATACCGTCCTCCTTAGTACGTCTCCACCCTCATCATGTTCGTTGTTCCCGTGGTCCACAGCGGGTGGCCGAGCGTCATAACGACGCGATCACCTGACTCCAGCCCCTTCAGGGTCTTCAGGAGCGGATGGATGGAGGCCAACATTTCTGAGAGATGTCTTGCCCGGGGGATGAGCAGGCTTTCAACGCCCCGCAGAAGACCCATGCGCCGGGCGTTTCCGATGTCTGTGGTGGCGCCGATGACGGGAATATCCGCCGCCAGCCGGGAGACCAGGCGGGCACTGCCGCCACCTTCGGTGAAAACCACGATGAGCTTGGCACCAATCTCCTCCGCGGTGCGGCAGGCCGCGAAGGCTACGGATACGTCCGTGCGGCCGGAGAGATTCTCCTCCAGGGTGTCCGCCAAGACGCCAATACGGGGATTGTAGTGCGCGTCCGCGTCCGCGGCAATGCTGTCCAGATAGTGCACGGCTTCGAGGGGATACTTGCCCACGGCGCTCTCGGCGGAGAGCATCACGGCGTCGGTGCCATCCCAGATGGCGTTGGCGACGTCGCTTGCCTCGGCCCGGGTGGGCTGTGGATTTTCGATCATGCTTTCCAGCATCTGGGTCGCGGTGATGACGGGTTTCAAGGCCTGGCGCGCCTTCCGGATAATTTGCTTCTGGAGCGCGGGCACCTTCTCCACGCCGAACTCCACCCCCAGATCGCCCCGCGCCACCATGACGCCCCAGCTCACGTGCAGAATCTCCTCCAAATTGTCCAAGGCATGGGGATGTTCGATCTTGGCGATTATGGTCTGGGGGCCGCCCAGTTCCTTGATATGCAGACCAAGCGCCTGCACGTCGGAAGCACGGCGCACAAAACTCTGGGCGAAGAGATCCACGCCTTCCTCCACGCCCCAGCGGACGTCTTCCAGATCCTGAGGAGTCAGGGGATCGAAGGCAATATCCAATCCGATGGGATGGACGCCCTTGCGTGCCTTCAGCAGGCCTCCCACCAGCACCTTCAATAGTATCTGCTGATTGCGTATTTCCATGACCTCAAGTTTAAGCGCCCCATCGTCCAGCACCCAGATCTGGCCGACCTTGGCGCCCTTGAACAATTCCGGGTGCGGCAGAGGCGCCGCCCACGGATGACCCTTAGGCGCGGGTGTGCCTGCTGCATAGAGGACGCCGATGCTATCCTTCTCCAGAATCACAGGCGCTTCCAGCAGACCGATGCGCCATTTTGGTCCCTGGAGATCCAGAAAGACGGGGATTATACGTCCCAGTTCATCCGAAATTTTTCTTATGAGTTTCAGGACCGGCGTTCGTTCCTCGGGTTTGCTATGGCTGGCGTTGAGTCTGACTGCATCGGCGAGCTTCAAGGCTTCCCGGAGGGTTCCACCGTCCAGCAATGCCGGTCCCATGGTGATTACCAGCTTGGTCCTACGTTTTTTGATAAGAACTTCCTTTTTCATAGTGTAAATATATAAAGAAGTGTCTTGTAAGTCAATGCAATATTGGCCGCGTCATAAATCTCACTTTTGTATTCTGAAAATTCCCAATCGATTACACATTTAATATCATCAGCTGACCATATAATATTCATCGGATGATAATCGCCATGACAAAAGGCCACAGGCCCGCGCCATTTTTCATACATGTATTTTTCCCGATCAAGTAAGACACCCAGCACAAAAAGTTTGCCATTTTCATCTTCAATCACATCGCGAAAAACTGAACGCTCAGAACTGCCTTGGATAGAAATATCGTGACGCAACTTTTTTACATGTTCCAATACGTGATTTTAAAATTTATTCCCGCTTAGATTTTTTATTTTTTCCAGCATGTTTTTCTAACGCGGCAATTTTCTTTGCTCTGGGCTGTTTTTTAATTTTGATTTCCAAACGCATTGCATCGCTTCTATCCATCGTAGCGCTTGTTGCCTGTAATTTTACCGGCCTTCGGGAGCGGGTATATTTTGCCGCTGTTCCCTGACTGTGAGCAGCAAGACGCTTCTCGATGTTGTTGGTCATGCCTGTATACAGACTGTCATCCGAACAACGCAAAATATACACAAACCATACTTTGCTCTTTTGCTTAGCCTTGATATCCATGATATGATTTATCTACAATAGTGCGATTAATATTGCCATCTAAATTTGCGGACATGTTAATGTTAGGTATAGATGTTTCTCAAGAGGCCACCTTTATAGGGAAACTTCTCGAAGTGACAACTGGAAATATCCCGGGAAAATAATTGACAAATGATGTGCAAAACAATTAAATGAAATCGCCCTGATTTACGCCGGAGCTCTATCACCGGAAAAAACATTCAATGAGAGAATTATGAAAATATCGATTAAAGAACTTGAGGAACTGACGCGCCGGGCAGTAAAGAAATACGGCTACAACGACAAAGAAGTTCAGGTCATCACCGATGTTCTGCTCTATGCCCAACTTAGGGACAACAATCAGGGAGTTGTGAAACTCATCGACAAAGGCATTCCCAAAGACTCGAATGCAGGAGAAATCGTGATCGAAAAGGAGACCCCGATTTCCGCGCGAATCAACGGCAACAAAAACCACGCCATGCTGGTTGTCGGGAGGGCGGTGGAAATAGTGAAGGAGAAGGCGAAGAAAAGCGGATTCGCTATTGCCGGGACATTTAACACCAACACATCATCCGGCGCCATTGGTTACTATGCCTCCCGTCTGGCGAGGGAGGGGCTGATCGGGTTTGCTTTCAGCCGCTCACCACAAAGAGTTGCCGTTTACGGATCATACGAACCTGTGTTCGGAACGAATCCTCTGGCGGTTGCTATTCCCAGCGGGCAGGACCCTATCATTCTCGATATGTCGACAGCCGCAACTTCCTATTTCGGACTGGTGGAAGCCCAGACAGCGGGCAGAAGCATTCCATCTGATTTTGCCTATGATAACCAGGGCAATCCGACGACTGATCCGCAAAAAGCAATCGCGGGCGCTATCCGCTCCTTCGACCGGAGCTACAAAGGATCAGGTCTCGCGCTGATCGGCGAGATACTGGCAGGGCCGCTGGTTGGCGCCGCTTTCTGCGGAATCGGCGACAGTAAGGGCAACTGGGGGCATCTGATTTTTGCCATTGATCCGGAACTCTTAACTGAACGCGATAAGCTAGTAAGTAATGTTTCAGAGATTATCAGTAAGGTTAAGTCCACAAAGAAACTTCCCGGAGTGGATGAGATATTCGTGCCGGGGGAAAGGAAAAGCCTTTTGGCCAGACAGCGTCAGGAATCCGGTCTGATTGAAGTGGAGGATAATCTGCTTGCCGAGCTGCGCAAAGTGGCTGGCGGGGTATGAAAAGGCACGACATGATCATAGTGCATGTTATATTAAAAGTAAAACCTGATCGAATAAATGACTTTATCAAGTACACAAAAGATAATGTTGAAAATAGTCTAAAAGAAGCTGGCATTCGGAGATTTGAGTTTTATAAAGAAAAAGAATCAAAGAATGTTTTTGTTTTATTTGAAATTTATGAATCAACAGATGATCAGATAAAACATAGAGAAACTTTGCATTACAAGAACTGGAAAGCCAATATAATGTCTTTATTAGAAGAACCTTATATTGTAAAACAATATGAATCAGCAGTATCAGACATTACTGAATAATAACTATGAGAAGGAAATAAACTATGATGGAATTCAAAGATGTAACAATTGTCAAAAAAGCGAATATTTATTTTGACGGCAAGGTTACCAGCCGGACGGTAATTTTTCCGGACGGTTCCAAAAAAACTCTGGGCATCATGTTTCCGGGAGATTATGAATTCAGCACAACGGAGAAGGAGATTATGGAAATTCTTGCCGGCAATCTCGATGTCCTGCTGCCCGGCGCTACCGGATGGGTAACTTTTAAAGAAGGAGAGGTTTTTGAAGTGCCGGTTCAATCCAAATTCAGTTTAAAGGTCAAGAGCCTTACTGACTATTGCTGTTCCTACGTTCTCGAAGAAAATGCTTAACTCTCTTAAGATGTGGTACAAACATCGGTGGTAGATCACTATGTTAAATAAGATAAACATTAGTTCCAAGGAACAGATTCTGATAATTTATATCATTTTGGCAGCTATTACGCTTGCTGTTTTCTGGCAGGTGAATCAATATGACTTCGTCTACGATGATGTCGTGTATGTCACACAGAACAGAAATATCCAGTCAGGAATAACGCCGGAAGGATTACGCTGGGCATTCAGTACAAAATATGCCGACTTATGGACGCCGCTGGTATGGATCTCCCTCATGGTCGATTATCAGCTTTTTGGTTTGAACGCTGGCGGTTATCATATGACTAATCTTATCCTGCATATAATGAGTGCTCTTCTGCTCTTCTGGCTTTTTAACCGCATGACCGGAGCTATCTGGAAGAGCGCCTTTGTCGCTGCTCTTTTCGCTCTTCATCCCCTGCATGTAGAATCAGTCGCCTGGATAGCTGAACGAAAAGATGTCTTAAGCGCATTTTTCTGGATGCTTACTCTCTGCCTTTATGTCTATTATACAGAAAAACCTGCAATAAGAAGGTATCTGCTTGTTCTTTTTGGCTTCGCCTGCGCTCTAATGAGCAAACCCATGGTTATCACCCTGCCTGTTATTATGATTCTTCTGGATTACTGGCCGCTGGGACGATTTGAATCGAAAAAAGGCAACTTCGTTTTATGGCAGTTGAAAGAGAAAATACCTTTTTTTATTTTGTCCGCGGCTCTTGTTATCGTTTCATTTTACACCCCAAACGAACAGGAAACATACATAAAATGGTTTCCTCTGAGTTCCCGAATCGCCAATGCTCCAGTTGCTTTTATGACTTATCTGGAAAGAACATTCTGGCCTCATGACATGGCTGTTTTCTATCCTTTTCCAGCTCAAATTCCGGTATGGCTGATACTGGGGACCTTTTTGCTGATTATTATTATCACCACTATCGTTGTTGTAATGGTGAAACGTATGCCGTTTCTCTTCGTGGGATGGATGTGGTATGCGGTAACCATTGCCCCTGTTATCGGAATTATTCAGGTCTCAGTCTACCCATACGCGATGGCCGACCGTTACCATTATCTGCCCTCTATAGGCATTGTGGTTATGTTGGCATGGGGAATACCGTTTCTGATTAAAAGCGAGCAAGCTAGAAAAAAGATTCTATTTCCGGTAGGGATAACTTTTCTGGCCATAATGACATTTTTATCATGGGATCAATGCGGCTACTGGAAAAATAGTATTGAGCTTTGGAAGCATGCATTAGAAGTAACAAAGAATAACTATCCGGCGCATAACAATTTCGGTCTTGCCCTATTTGCTGAAGGAAAGATTGAAGAGGCTATTAATCATTACGACAAAGCAATAAGCATAGCACCGGAATATGTCTATACCTACAACAATCGGGGGATTATTTATGGTGAACGAGGCCAGTATAAGCTGGCCATCGACGACTTCAATAATGCCATTCGCATAATACCGACTTTTGCCGACGCTTATTATAACCTGGGTTTTACTTATGATAAACGAGGCCAATATCAGCTTGCCATTGAGAATTACAACAAGGCTATCCATTTAAAACCGGATTATGTCGAGGCCTATATGAATCGAGGGGTTGTTTATTTAAAACAGGGCAACAATACGCTAGGTTGCCGTGATGAGCAAAAAGCGTGTGCATTAGGAAATTGTAAAACATTAGAATCTGCTAAAGGCATTGGATACTGCCCTTAATTTGATGAGGGGCTTAAAACTGATTACAAAGTAATCATTGATTATGACAACTGTCCACGACGACAAATATACAACCTTTCCATCGGAAATAATCAAAAAGTGGCTGAACTCTATCTTAACATGTGGTACAAGTATTTTGTACAAATCACTATGCTAAATAAGATAAATATTAATCCTAAGAAACAGACGCTGATCATTTATGTCATTTTGACAATTGTTACACTTGCCGTTTTTTGGCAGGTGCATCAATATGACTTCATCAATTTCGATGATGACGTTTATGTCACACAGAATAGTCATATCCAGTCCGGCATCACTCTGGACGGATTTCGTTGGGCGTTCAGCACAACTTATGCCGAATTCTGGCATCCTCTGACATGGATTTCCCTGATGCTCGATTATCAACTTTATGGTTTGAATGCTGGTGGTTATCATCTGACCAACCTTATCCTGCATATCCTGAGTACTCTATTGCTGTTCTGGCTTTTTAACCGTATGACCGGGTCTATATGGCGCAGTGCTTGTGTAGCGGGGCTTTTTGCTCTTCATCCATTGCGGGTGGAATCGGTGGCTTGGATAGCTGAAAGAAAAGATGTCTTAAGCGCTTTTTTCTGGATGCTTACCCTCTGTCTTTATGTCTATTACACGGAAAAACCTGCTATAAGAAGGTATCTGCTTGTTCTTTTCTCTTTTGTCTGTGGGCTTATGAGCAAATCCATGGTTGTCACCCTGCCTGTGGTCATGATTCTTCTCGATTACTGGCCGCTGGACCGTCTTCAATTGCATAAAATCGGGGCCAATTTACCGGATTTAGTTCCTGTTTCCACAAATCAAGGAAGAAAGAAAACTAAATCAAAAAAAGTAGCTCTAAAGAAAAATATATCTCCGGCCTATGACCAGAACTTATCAGAAACTAAGGTTGCGGAAATAATTCCGTTATGGCAGTTGCGGGAAAAAATACCTTTTTTTATCTTTTCAGCTGTTTTTTCTATCCTCACATATTATGCTCAGCATAAGCCGTCAATAAAAGATTATCCCTTTTCCCTGGGGTCTCGGATCGCCAATGCGCCTGTTTCTTTTATGACTTATCTGGAGAAAACATTTTGGCCTCATAATCTGGCTGTTGTTTATCCTTTTTCAGAGCAGCTTCCAGTCTGGCAAGTCATGGGCGCCGCTTTATTGATTATATTTATCAGCGCTGCCGTCATTGCAACGGTGAAACGTTTGCCTTATCTCTTCGTGGGATGGTTATGGTATGTGATAACTATTCTGCCGGTTATCGGAATCATTCAGGTTGGAGACCCGATGGCCGACCGCTATATTTATCTGCCCTCTATCGGCATTACCATTATGCTGGTTTGGGGTGTTCCGTCTTTTATTAAAAGTGAAGAAATACGCAAAAAGATTTTATTCCCGGTAGGAATAGCAATCCTTGCCATTTTAGCAGTTTTAACGTGGCAGCAATGCAGTTACTGGAAAAGCAGTATCGCTCTCTTTAACCATGCTTTGCATGTAACGAAAAATAATTATCTGGCGTATAATGCTCGGGGGGTTATTTACGCTAAATTCGGCCAGTATCAGCAAGCCATCGAAGACTTCAATGAGGCAATCAGACTTCAGCCGGTTTATGCCAATGCCTACTATAACAGGGGGCTTGCTTACGCTAACTCTGGCCAGTATCAGCGTGCCATCGAGGACTATAACGAGGAAATCAGACTTCAGCCGGTTTATGCCGATACCTATTACTACAGGGGGAATGCTTACGCTAACTCCGGCCAGTATCAGCAAGCCATCGAAGACTATAACGCAGCCATCCGACTAAATCCGGATTATGGCGAAGTCTACAACAATCGAGGAGTTGCCTATTTTATACAGGGCAACAAAGAACTCGGCTGTCGTGATGCACAAAAAGCATGTGAATTAGGAAAGTGCAAAATATTAGAAATGGCTAAAGGCAAAGGAGACTGCCGTTGATTTTATTAGATATCTAAAACTGATTACAGTAGAGTAGAGAACTGGC
>PLGI01000057.1 GCA_003139775.1 Syntrophaceae bacterium
GCTCTCTACTCTACTAAACTCAGCGAGCACTTCTTCCTTAATGTTGTTTTTCTTATTTTCCCAATTTATGCAACATTTCAATCGGTAATAAACAATAAGTGGCTGAACTTTTTTCTTGAATTTCAAATTAAAATAAAGGATAAAGAGAAGCAATTCTAGGCTTTTTACACTAAGGAACAAATAATAATTTAACATCGGAATGAAATTATGTTTGACTGGACAATTTGCCCATGAAGTTTAAAGTGGCAAAGATTCTCAAGTATTTACGTAAGATTTTTAATTCATTTACGGTGACTGCATTATTAATTGTTTTTACGGCGGTCGCCTATATACTTCTTTTATATTTTTTAAAATACTGGTGGGTTTTATTTACATCCACACAGGTCGGTCAAGCATATGCCGAACACTTCTCTTATAGTTACCGGATAACAAATGATGTATTGAATACCAATTTTATTAATCTTGCAATCAAGCTCACTGTTACTTCTTTTATAATCAGTTTTATCATCGGCTCTATTTGTCAATTTTTTCTCATTATCAGATATTTTTATTCAAACCGTGGATTATTTGGCAGAATGGTGTTTTTTGGACTGCCTTTAGCATACATTGTTGCCGTCTATGTGAGATACGTGAATGACTTTGGTCATATGGATACAGCCTTCACTATTGCTGTGGTTCCCACCTTATGTGTGTTTACAGGAGGCTTCAGAATAGCGAAAGAATATGTGCCTGAATTAGTAGATGTAAAATGCAGTTTCTGCGAACAGCAGGGAGCAATTAGGCGTAAACGGAAAGAGGAAGAAGTCCAACACAGGGCAGACGAGTTAATACAGAAAGAAGATACGAAACAAAGTGGCACTGACTGGCAAATAAAGTTACAAGATATATGGGAATCGTATGTGGCATATATCATAGTTATACTAATTATTATCGTAGGCGCCGGCATTATGCTCACAATTTCACAAACACCATACTTCAACAAAAGGGAAGAGCCAATACCCATAGAGGCTCCTAAAATTGACGCACCGGCACCATCACCCAGACCTAATGTTACCGCTGCTCCGCATACAAATTTTACATATAGTGGTTATTCTTATGACAAAAGGGATAATATAAGATTGGCAATTATAAATGGCAATATATATCATAAGGGTGATTTACTACCTGATAATTATGTCCTTAAAAGCATAAATCCAACATATATTATTATTCGCAATAAGGCTGACAAATCAGAACTCGTTGTTCCATTGTATTAATAATTAATAATCATGACGATGATAGCGCATGAATAAATACACTGGAAAAAGATGACATGCATAAATCGTTAACTTTAATACTTTGCTTCTCCGCCGGATAAAGGCGTCATTGATGTCGAATGAATTCTATTCGATGAATTTTTATATCTAAACATTAATTGACTAATTCTAATACATATGCATAATTAATTAATCTATCGTTTAAATTTTTCAATAAAATTATAAAAACCAATAACTTTAAATTTAGCTAAAATCAGAAGAATGTTAATATTTGATTTAGGAGAGTATTTTATGAGAATAATACGTTATATTCTTTTTATAGTAATCGTACTTTCCGTAACATGTAACATCATTGCGTCACCTATAGAATAAAAAGATTCTAGTATTAAAAATACAGAGCTACAAAAAATACAAGATAATATTTCCGAGATTAGACGAGATCAATTAAATTATAAAATTGAAAAAGACTTGTTGCGAGAAACTTATTCTTCAAATTATCAAACTGTGAACGTAGTTTTAGCACTTATTCTCGGCGTTTTTTCAATAATTGGTATTTTAGGCATAAGAGACATCGGTCAAATTAGAAAAGCAGGAATTGCTAGAAGAAATGAAACGTGTTCAAGCCAAGATGATCAAATCCAAGAGTTGAATTTATGATTATTACAGAAACGATTTCACTTAATACAAAAGGCTTCAGCGATATTATTGATATTAATTCCCAAGTTCTTTCCATTGTTAAACGATCGTTGATTGCAAATGGATTGGTTACCATTTTCTGTCCCGGTTCTACGGGATCGATAACAACCATTGAATATGAATCTGGTGTGTTGCAGGACTTAAAGGATGCTCTCGAAAGAATTGCCCCGTCAGACATTCCTTACGAACATAATGAACGATGGGGAGACGGCAATGGGTTTTCCCACGTCCGTGCTGCTTTAATGAAGCCTTCCCTGACTGTTCCTCTTGTCAATGGAAAACTGACTTTGGGAACATGGCAGCAGGTTGTCTTCATCGACTTTGACAATCGCGGAAGACATAGAGATATTATTGTGCAAATCATTGGTGATTAAAAAGTCTGCATCTCAAAAAATGATTTGTCCGATGATGGGTTTAACTTAAAAGTTTAATTGAATAAGCATTTCTAAAATCACAAGGAGAAAACAATGGAAAGCCTTTTTGATCAAATCAAAAATAATCTAAAGAAAGGAATGGAAGAAGGGATTGCTGTCTTAAAAGAAGGGGCAACTGTCGTGTCCGTGAAAATGAATGAACTCTCAGCGGAAGGAAAAAGGCAATATAAGATATTCAGTCTGAACTTGAAAATACAAGACCAGATGAATGAACTGGGCGGCATAACTTATGCTGTTCTTGATAGCAGAAAAAGTCTGGATGAAGACAAAAAGATAAAAGCAGCATTTGCAAAGATCAAAAAACTTGAATGGCAGCTAAGCAAGATAGGCGGCAAAATAATAAAAGCAGTTTCAGCCAAAAAGCCTGCAAAGAAAGGAAAAGTGATCACAAAAAAGGCGGCAACGAAAACCTCCAAACAGGCAAAACCGTTAAAATAGATACCAAGAAAATTCCAGTATTAAAGCAGGCAAAGGTCTGAAAAACGCAGTAAAGTAAATCCTATAACGTGCAATATAAAGATGTGCTTATGGAACAGATTTTGGACATTTTATACACTATACCGAACCCCTGGGTAATTTTGCCTGTATGGATAGTTGTCTTTATCATTCCAGGATTAATCGCAGCTTTTTGTTTTAAATCCGTCAGAAGAGTTGAAGTTGTCTATGCGTGGACTTTTACCGGTCCTGTCATAGCAACTCTCATTGCTGGTCTAGTAATACATTTATTCGTCAGCCCTTTTATTGAAGGTAAAGCCGAGGAACTGGCGCTCCTTTCGCTTAAGATTGGCATCCCTTGTGGATGGGCGTTGGGTCTCATGTTTCCGATGGTCACGTATTTGCTCATTGATAGTAAGGTAAGAAAAAAATAAATGCTGCACAGTCAGCAAATTCATTTTGCTCGGAACAATATCGAATTGGAAAATCATAAGACAATAAAAACCCCTCAATCCATAGAAGCCTTGAGGGGTATGTGTGGGGGGTGGTGTGGAGACTATATTTACAGATCATGATTTTTATTTTGTCAGCCGACCTTAACCCCCCTTGCTTGTTCTGATTCTGTTACAATCCCTCTTAGCTTACAATTGTTTTCACTGCGTCAATAACAGGGCTGGTGAACAGCGCCATCAAAATTGCATACAAAGCGAAGACTCCTACTACTTCGCTGATATACATTTTTTCATATTTACGTTTCAGAGAAACCATGATCAACCCACCAACGATTAAGCATCCAAGTTGAAAAAAGGGGAAATTGGTTACTCCCGATGCCGTGTATTCAGCAAAGCTGAAAGTTGCCGTTAAAAGAATTACTGCCGCCGCTACTAATGTTGTTGCTAATGTCTTTTTCATGATCTGTTACCTCCTGGGTAATTTGTTTATTTGCCTTTATATTAATGAAATTTACGTGCCAGATTTTCAAAAGAAACAAAGAAGATTGTAAGATGATGATATTTAATATAAATTAACAACAGAAACGATTCACAATAACCGTCTCACATGCTCGTATTCTTCTATTTTTTTAATGAAATGATTAAACGGTTTAACGATATATTGAAAAAATATGGAGACCAGCAGAAGACTCATACCATTTAGCTTTCAAAGGATAACGAGGCAATGTAGTCCGAACCTTTAGTTTCGCCTGTTCAACTGGTCTAAAGACCCGTATTACTGTTTAATGTTTGATAGCGAAATGGTATCAGGTATGATAATTATTAAGGAAAGAAAGTATGATGCATGATGAAATCATTTTAAGTTACCTTGAAGAATTGGCTGAAAAACTGGAAATATTAGTTCGTGATGAAAATATAAACATTGAAGAGTCTTCCAGTCCCGGAGGTCTGTGTCGTGTCGAAGGGAAACATGTTATTATTCTTAATTCCAAAAGCTACAGTGAAAGAAAAAATTCAGGTTATGATCAAGGCGCTGCATGAGTTTGACCTTACTGATATGTATGTGAAACCAGTTATCCGGGAATTATTGGACGGAAATGAGGAAGCGTTTCAATGACTCCTATAGAATCAATTTATGAAATACAATCAGTTGTTCTTGATCTCCAGTGTTACCTTCAATCCAAAGATAAAGTTGTTTCCTATAGAGCGCAGGAGAGATACGAACAATGGGTAAATAGATTCTTCAGGGAAAATAAAAGTTTTATAAAACCTGAACAGTGACAATTTTGTTCACATGATCCAGCATATTTTTTGAGGCTTATGGAATAGACAGTAAAAGATTATTATTTGAAAGTGGAGAGATGAGATTAAGGAGAGGTGTCCTACGCAAAAAGTTATATTTCTTGTTGACATGAATGCCTTTTTTATAAGTTGTGAAATGACAAGAAATCCTTCTCTTGTCGGAATGCCAGCCGCTGTTGCCGGCGATCCAAAGAAGCGTACAGGCATTATTCTTGCGGCAAACTATGAAGCAAGGGCATGTGGTGTCAAAACAACAATGGTTCTTCATGAAGCTTTTAAACTTTGCCCTAATTTAACCTTGGTTCCGCCTGATCATCATTTCTATGGGCAGAAATCAGAAGAAGTTATGGACTTACTGTCTCATTATACTCCTACTCTGGAACAAAACAGCATTGATGAAGCTTGGCTTGATATGACCGGGAGTGAAGGACTTTTCGGTAAACCTGTTGTTGCTGCAAAACGTATAATGGAAGAAATCAAAGACAAACTCGGACTTTGGTGCTCAATAGGAACTGCTGAAAATAAGTTCCTTGCAAAGATGGCAGCTGAAATGAAGAAACCCCTTGGCATAACCGAACTATGGGAACAGGACATTCCAATAAAACTCTGGCCGCTTCCAGTGAAAGAAATGTATGGCATTGGTGGTAAAACCGCTGAAAAGCTGAACCGTATGGGAATACAGACGATAGGTGATCTTGCGAAGTTTGATAAAAACAAAATCGTCAAAAACTTGGGGAAAGGTGGAAATGAAATTTATCTGCGTGCAAATGGATTTGATAATTCCCCTGTTCTTGCTCGCGTGGATGATGATGTTAAATCAATTGGACGAGAAAAAACATTGCCGGAAGATATAACTGATATTGAAAAGGCTAAAATTGTTCTGATGGAGCTTGCCGATGATATTAGCATGACTGCAAGAAAACAGGATAAAGAAGGTCGCACTGTACATATTACCCTTAAATATTCTGACTTTCGTTCTGTCACAAGACAAATAACGATTCCGGCAACCTCAATTACCAAAGAAATATACCAGGCCGGTTGCAGACTACTTGAGCAAAATTGGAATAAGTCCTATCCGGTAAGATTAATTGGGATAAGCATCTCGGGATTTCATGGAAACTGCTCTTCGGATCAGTTGTCACTTTTTGAACAAATGGAAAACAATGTAAAAAGTGAGAAGAATAAAAAAATTGACAAGGCCATGGACAAAATTAGAAACAAACATGGTTCTGAAATAATAACCTTTGCCGCATTGGTTAAGAAAGAAAAAAGCAGCAAGTGATTTCTTTCTAGCCAATATTTTTAAGAAATATTTGTCCATTACACTTAGTTTCAGTGGTGGTCACTCGTCTGAATTGAGGATTACCAGTAATAAATGCAATTTGCGCCAGGCAACAAACATTGGCATAGCCACCTCACACATGTTGCGGTCAGTTATTTCATTGACATAAAAGGCCAACAATTTTATAATTAACCATAAACAAATGAAGTCTTACTAATTTAATTCAAGCTCTTGGGAGGTTATTATGAAAAAATTTGGATTTGTTTTTGCTCTTGGTGCAATTAGTGTATTTATGCTTCTGGGTTGCGCTACTCCGATACCGATTGGAACCTTATATACGAGAGTAAAATTTCCAGTAACAGCAACTAGCAACAGCAGTGCTTCCTCTAAGACAGGAGAAGCGGAGTGCATAAGCGTACTTTCCTGGGTTGCTATTGGCGACTGCAGTATTGAGGCAGCCAAGAAAAACGGCGGTATCACAAAGGTGAACAATGTTGATTGGGATGCCAATAACATTCTAGGAATCTACGGCTCTTACAAAGTTATCGTTTCAGGAGAATAAATATCCTGCAGAATAATAGCAGGAAATAGATTTTGTTAAGCAGAAGGAGTATTATCGTTAATACTCGACTCAGAACTATAGTAGCTGAAGGGGATTTTTATGCTCTTACAATCCGTAATCCCCAATTATGACAACTGCCTATTACTGAAACTAAGCGGGTGAAAGAAATAATTCCGCCGGTTCGGAAATCGGATTTTTATTTCCTTCTTCCTGTTATCCACAGAAATTGAATTGGGGTGAAAATACAACCTTTCCTCTGAAAATG
>PLGI01000015.1 GCA_003139775.1 Syntrophaceae bacterium
AAACGATTTCACTTAATACAAAAGGTTTTAGTGACATTATTGATATCACTCCCCAAGTGCTTTCCATTGCTAAACGGTCGTTGATTGCCAATGGGCTGATTACAGTTATTTGCCCCGGTTCTACGGGATCGATAACGACCATTGAATATGAATCTGGAGTGTTGCAGGACTTAAAAGATGCTTTCGAAAGAATTGCCCCGTCAGACATGCCTTATGAACATAATGAAAGGTGGGGAGACGGGAATGGATTTTCCCACGTCCGCGCTGCTTTAATGAAACCATCTCTGACTGTTCCTCTTGTCAATGGGAAGCTGACTCTGGGAACTTGGCAGCAGATTGTCTTCATTGACTTTGACAATCGGGGAAGGCATAGGGATATTGTTGTGCAAATCATCGGTGATTAAAAAGTCTGAATTTTCAAAAAATGATTTGTACGAGAATTGGATTAACTTGAAAGTTTAATAGAATAAGCATTATTAAAAATCACAGGGAGAAAATCATGGAAAGTCTTTTTGACAAAATTAAGAAAGATGTGAAAAAGGGATTTGAGGAAGGCTTTGCAGCCGTAAAGCAGGGGGCAAATGTCGTATCCGTGAAAATGAATGAACTCTCAGCGGAAGGAAAAAGACAATATAAGATATTTAATCTGAACTTGAAAATACAAGACCAGATGAAAGAACTGGGCGATATGACTTATGCTGTTCTTGACAGCATGAAAAGTCTGGATGAGAACAAAAAGATAAAAGCAGCCTTTGCAAAGATAAAAAAACTCGAATGGCAGTTAAGCAAGATCGGTGGCAAAAAAATAAAAACCGTTGCACCCAAAAAGCCTGCAAAGAAAGAAAAAGTGATCACAAAAAAGGCGGCAACGAAAACCTCCAAACAGGCAAAACCGTTAAAATAGCTATCAAGAAAATTCCAGTATTAAAGCCGGCAAAGGTCTGAAAGAAGCAGTAAAGTAAAAATCTATAACGTGCAATATAAAGATGTACTTATGGAACAGATTTTGGACATTTTATACACTGTACCGAACCCCTGGGTAATTTTGCCTGTATGGGTGGTTGTTTTTATCATTCCAGGATTAATCGCAGGTTTTTGTTTTAAGTCCGTCAGAAGAGTTGAAGTTGTCTATGCGTGGACTTTTGCCGGTCCTGTCATAGCAACTCTCATTGCTGGTCTAGTAATACATTTATTCGTCAGCCCTTTTGTTGAAGGTAAAGCCGAGGAACTGGCGCTCCTTTCGCTTAAGATTGGCATCCCTTGTGGATGGGCTTTGGGTCTCATGTTTCCGATGGTTACGTATTTGCTAATTGATAGTAAGATACGAAAAAAAATGCTGCACAGTCAGCAAATTCATTTTGTTCGGAACAATATCGAATTGGAAAACCATAAGATAATAAAAAACCCCCTCAATCTATGGAAGCCTTGAGGGGGCATATAACAAACAGATCATGTGTTTGTTGTAGCGGCTATATCTATTTTGCCATTTCTTGTTCTATATACGTTTTGTGTTACCTTTTTAGCTGACAAATGTCTTTACTGCATCAATAACCGGGCTGGTGAAAAGAGTCATCAGAAGCGTATACAGAGCGAATACTCCGACCACTTCGCTGACATACATTTTTTCATATTTACGTTTCAGAGAAACCATGATCAACCCACCAACGATTAAGCATCCAAGTTGAAAAAAGGGGAAATTGGTTACTCCGGCTGCCGCATATTCAGCAAAGCTGAAAGTTGCCGTTAAAAGAACTACCGCCGCCGCTACTAATGTTGTTGTTAATGTCTTTTTCATGATCTGTTACCTCCTGGTAATGTTTTTATTTGCCTTTATATAATGAAAATACCGTGCCAGATTTTCAAAACAAACAAAAGAACGTCGTAAGATATTGATGTATAATATGATTTAACAACAGTGACCCATCGCGATAGAAGTCTCAAATGCCTGTTTTCTTCTATTTGTTTCAATGAAATGATTAAACGGTTTAACGATATATGAAAAAATATGGAGACCGGCCGGATAGTCAGGTATGATAATTATCGAGGAAAGAAAGTATAATGTATATAGTTAGAAATAGTTCAAAAAATAAAATACAAAGTGTTTCAGCTATATGATGAATGATGAAATCATTTTAAGTTACCTTGAAGAATTGGCCGAAAAACTGGAAATATTAGTTCGTGATGAAAACATAAACATTGAGGAGTCTTCCAGTCCCGGAGGGCTCTGCCGTGTTGAAGGGAAATATGTTGTTATTCTTAATTCAAAAGCTTCCGTGAAAGAAAAAATTCAAGTGATGATTACGGCACTGCATCAGTTTGACCTCAGTGATATTTATATAAAACCAGTTATCCGGGAATTATTGGATGGATCGGTGCAGCTATAGTCAATTACTATTCAATTATGTTTTTACGTGTAATAGTGGCAAACCTAAATGGCGGCGTTGTGTTTCTCCTCTAAGCTGCGTTTGTTCCCTGACAGTGGGGGTTCCTCTACGACCTTTCCCCAGTTTATCAATTTGATAAGAACTGCCCAAATGCAAAGTGTGTTTACCAAATTTTCTTCCTAATTCATCCGCCACATCATACAGGCTTCTTATCTTCTCTACTTGTAGTGGATCATCAAAGAGAGAGTATTGAATGTTCGTATCAGGCTCCAGATCGAGTAGGACAACTCCGGTAGCGCGGTAAATATCTTTTGGACAATAGCAGGAATCAAAAAGATCATGAGTGATACCAGAAAATTCAAGTGGGAAAGCACAGGGACGGGATAGTTTTGCTTCGTTGCCGACCGTGTTGAAATCATTTTTCTTGAGAAAAACAACTATTTTATTTGGCGCTAACGAATAGCGTCTGGCTTTGATACATGCCGATTCCATATTCCGCATGAGATGAGCAAACAGATAGTCAGCATTGGAAGTAGGCGGCGCGAATGTTTTTGTTTTGCTGATGGAAGCATAAAAACTTTTTTCTTCTGGTGTTACAGGATAAACCGATACTCCGCGCAACTCCTGCCAAATTTCCACTCCCGGTTTTGTAAATTTATTTCTAACTGTTTTTTCAGGTAATCGAGCGAACTCTAAAGCATAGTGAATGTGCATCTTGGCCAGATAGTTAGTTGTCGCATTGCCGATGCCCCAAACTTTCTCTACTGGAAGATTAC
>PLGI01000185.1 GCA_003139775.1 Syntrophaceae bacterium
CACAACTTTTGTTTATATCTCAGTAAAGTCTGCACCGTTATCATCTATGGACTTTGTTGTATCATAACGATAGGTATAAAGTGGGAAATTACCTTGGAGATCTTTATTTTTATCCGAATTGAAATACTCAATAAAGTATTTCCATGTGTCTTGTTCAGGATGGTTATCAATATAAATACTGTCAGTAAGTTGCAGTCCATGTACCAAAATTATTGGGATTTTTCCGCCTGTGTCCTGAGCACTATTAACCAGTTGATAAGATGGTGAGCTATTTACATTGTACAAACCTGCCTTTACCGAAGAAAAATATGAAGACACATTAATAATTGTCGCTTTTATACTGGTAGCGGTGCTTGCAATACTTTTATTTGCAAGTTTGCTGGTGGTGCTAACGGATGACGCCAATGCTGAATTTACAACGCTTACCGTTGCCACTCCGTTTGATACTGTATAGCGACCATACAGAGTGCTGGTGCTAGTGTCGTTAGATACGGTAACTTCAGATACATAATAAGTGTCATCAGCGTTACTACTTGTTGCGAGGGCCTTAATTTTTGAAATTGCTGCTTTTACTACAGTGCTTATGCTTGTAGGTACGGGTATTTGGAAGGTGACGAAAATATCACTGCCGCTTTGACTTGTAATGCTTCCAACGGGGATGTCAATTTGATAGGTATCAGTGACAGCAGTTGCCTGACTCGCAGATACTTGTGGTTGAGTGAGTTTTTTAATAGTAACCTGGGTATTATCAGCAACAGCACCGGCAGGTATTGTTGCATTGGCTCCGTCTGCCAGTTGAATAGTTCCTCCAGTGGAGTTTACTATTGCGCTAGTGGTGTTTGAATTGCCACTGCTACCATTGCTGCCACTCCCTCCACTGCAAGCCATAATCGCCAAAAGGAACATTGCCGCCAGTACCACAAATAATTTTTTCATTGCCCTCTCCCCTCTCAAATAAAAAAATAACCCATGCATCCGCTAAAGACACATGGGTTTTATGATCGATGTATTAATATAAAAAAGTTTTGTAGAGATTGCCACGGAGCGCAAGGCGCTCCTCGCAATGACAAATAAGGTTAAATCTGTCTGTCTGCCTGTCTGTCTGTCTGTGCACGCTGTATGCCATCATTCCGTTTTTATTTTCTACTTCCTAAAAATAATTACCATAAATGCAACAAGTGTGTTTTTTTAAATATCATTTCATAATTTATGTCAAGAAATAGCTTAGCATTACTAACAGTTATTTGTGGTGAGCATACCATTCAAGTTGACGGCAAATTCCGCGAATAATCCCTACCTCTCGCGATAAAAGCGAGGAGCGGCTAAAAAAGCGGCGTAGATGCATCATCCAGTAATCAGGATTTTCGGGATTTATAAATTCGATATCGGCAAGCAATGTTTTGATCTGCTCGTACATCCCTTCCAACTCCTCTGATCGCGAGAACTTGGGCGTTGCTTGCGCTCCCGTAGTTGCCGCAGATGAGGCGATAAATATTTCATAGCAAAGAATCATTACCGCATGAGAAAGATTAAGAGAAGTGAATTCCCGTGATGTCGGGATAGTAACCACCGCATGACACAGGCGCAACTCTTCATTGGCAAGCCCTGTATCTTCCGGCCCGAAAAGCAGAGCGACCTTGTTTTTCTG
The DNA here is from genome assembly GCA_003139775.1 of Syntrophaceae bacterium. Lineage (GTDB taxonomy): Bacteria > Desulfobacterota > Syntrophia > Syntrophales > Smithellaceae > Smithella. The sequence continues at coordinate 1,649 of PLGI01000185.1, forward strand.
AGAAATATCGGCAATGTTTTTAGCTGCCGCGCGTAGCGCGACAAACGGCCCGCGGGCTTTACCCAGGCGGGCGGTTGTACCTACAATATAATTGAAGCCGCCTAGCGCTTCATCTATGCGTTCACAATATTGGATTTGATCTAAAACATCGGCTGCCAGATGAGTGGAACGCTGCTGCATTTCCTCCCGGTCAAAATCCGTTTTACCCACAACAATTATATTGCTGATTCCCATATTTTTCGCTGCGCGGGCAACAGAACCAATATTCCCCGCGTATTTTGGTTTATATAAAACGATGCTGATGTTTTTCGTTTTAGCTTTCAAGATAATTTCCTTTCATTCCCGATATTGACTGTGCCGCAATCCTCATTTGTCATTGCGATGACAAGAACAACGATTTGTCCATCCTAATAACCTTTATTCGATTTTCTCCCGACTCATCACATTATAGGTATCAAAAACGGTTGCCGGCGGCGTATACAGCCTTTCCTCCGGTTTTTTCTCCAGTTTCAATGCCTCCGGGGGACATGTGGTGACACAAAGGCCGCAGCCTATGCAACGCTCGGCATGAAACTCGATTTTTTCATCCTTCATCTAAAATGCCCTCACGGTGCAGCGCTTGGCGCAAATACCGCACAGCGTGCAGAGGGCTTCATCAAACAGGCATGCATAATTGCTTTTCACTGCCAGGGCCGGGGACGGAAAAAGCTTCAAGGAGATCAGCATTCCGCAGCAGCAGGAACAACAGCAGCACATGGCTTCCACTTTCTGGGAATTCAAAATATGTATAACCAGACCTTCTGCCTCGCTTTGCTTCAGGATAGCCAGAGCCTCATCGGTGCTGATGTAGCGGGCCATCTTGTTTTCCACATAATAGTCGGCGAAAGTTTCAAACTGCAGGCACGTCTCCGCGGGATGTACGCAGGTCTTTCCATACATGCGCACGGCTTTGCGGCAAAAGCACTCGGCAACTGCGATGCGGGATTTTCCCTTGATGATGGCAGCCGCATCATCGTAAGGCGCGACAGGCCGATCAGCTACGATTTCGGCATTGATGGGAATTGAACGCAGGTAGGGTGTTTTCTGCCCATGGAACGTAGCGCCCAAACCGGTGAGATAATACTGGGAGATATCCTTGAGCAGCGGCATATTCAAATTGTTCAACTGGAACTCATAAATACCGACAATGAAAGGCACCGGAAAATAGCGGATCGTTTCATCCTCTTTGACTCTAAAGATAAGTCCCCTCCGGGCCATATCTTCCAGCCTGACCGCTATGTCCACAACATCGGCCTCAACCCGCAAGGCCACCTGCTGAATCGTTTCGGGCCTTAGCTCCATTTTCAGGAATAAGTCTGCATCTTCCTCACTGAAAAGCTGGCGAAGGATTTTTATCTCAACACCATTTGCCGTTGCCGGGTAACCGGTCGCCATCATTTCGAGCTTGTCCCGCAATCTTTCATGAATATCGTTCATGTTGTAAGTAACCTTTCGTTGCTATATTTAGCCACAGACCTTTATCAAAAGTTGGGAGTGATTACAATACAAGGAAAATAATGGGAAGTGCTGTTTTATTACAATTAATTAGAACCGTCATCATTATTTTATAGGTCATGTCCTTAGCTAACATCAACTTTAATTCTTGACAAACCGTCTGCTATCAGAAAATGTTAATTAAAATTTTGCGCCCGCCAAAAATCGGGAAAAAAGCAATCCCTATGATTATTATAATAACAACCAAAGGAATTAGAGATTACCCATGATATACCTCGCACCAGTCCAAGGGATAACCGACAGGATTTATCGCAACCTGTTCCCTGTTTATTTTAAGGGAGTAGATATGGCTATTGCGCCATTTATCTCCTCATCAAAGAAAATGAAACCGGTGAATAACCTTCTGCGCGAATTTTACCCTGATAGAAATACGGGTATTCCGACGATACCGCAGATAATGAGTTCTAATCCGGACGACTTCACCCTGCTTGCCAATGCGTTATACGACATTGGATGCGGGACGGTAAACTGGAATCTCGGCTGTCCGTTCCCCATGGTTGTGAAGAAGGGTAGGGGGGCGGGCATGCTTTGTTATCCGGACAAGGTCGAATCTTTTCTTGAAAAAACCATGCCTGCTATAAAACCGAATTTATCGATAAAGCTCAGGATAGGATTAAAATATCCTGACGAGGTGTTGCAGCTTATTCCGATTTTCAATCAATATCCGCTCTATGAACTGATCATCCATCCGAGGACTGCTGTGCAAATGTATGAAGGTGAAGTTGACCTCGATATTTTCGAGCAGTGTCTTAATCTCTCGAAACACAGGGTTGTCTATAACGGGGACATAGATTCTTTGGAGAAACTGGAGATGCTTTCGAAACGGTTCGGATCAATTAAGCGGTGGATGATCGGCAGGGGCCTGCTTGCAAACCCTTTCCTTGCGGAAAAAATTAAATTCGATACTGAAAAGCCTTATCATGAAAAAATCAAGATCATGAAAGCTTTTCATGATAATTTATTTAATGAATATTCAAAAATTTTGTCCGGCTCCTCGCATATTACTAATAAAATGAAAGAAATCTGGACGTATATGGGAAACTTTTTTGAAAACGGGGAAAAAATTCGAAAGAAAATAAATAAAACACATCACCGGGACAATTATGTTGATGTCGTAAATAAGGTTTTTGATGAGCTTATTTGATGTTCCAGGGACATCATTCAATAGAACTGCCTTTGACCATTACAACAGTCGACGGCAGACCTAATCCCTGATTATCTATCTAATTATATAAGTTACTTCGGCAATAGTTCCAGCTTGATCAATGCCCTTTTAAAAAACTTTTGCGTCAGGGTAATGCTGTATTCCGGAAATAAACGATTCATGCGCCATAACCATTTCCACCAGGCGGGCTCGATAATAATGGCGCGGTTTTTAGCAACGGCATCCAAAACTTTTTTTGCAAAAAGATCGACAGGCATCGGCCTGACTTTCTCCAGCACCTGACTGCGTAATTCGAGGGAAATATTGACATAGGATTTGCCGAATTTTCCGCCATAGGCGTGCGGATGATACCGGGGCAAAGAACACTCACGCGTATTCCCAGCAGGCCAGCCTGGGCGCGTAGCGATTTGGAAAGCCCGACAACCGCATGTTTAGTCATCGCATAGGAAACTTCCCCCGCGCTTGGAATCAGTCCGGCAATCGAACTTGTATTGACAATATGTCCGAACCCTTGCATGAGCATGACCGGATATGCGGCGTGAACGCCATGAATGACGCCCCGAATATTGACATTGACGATGTGCTCCCAGTCAGCAATGCTGAATAGATGGACGCCACCGTTAATAAATATTCCGGCATTGTTGAACATATAGTCCAGTCTCCCGGTACGCACGATAGTATCCCGGACAACCTGCTCCATCGCGGGATGATCCGCTACATCCAGTTTCACCGCCGTCGCCTTTCCTCCGGCGGCCCGAATTCCCGCGGCAATCTCCTCGGCAAGTTCAAATTGAAGATCGGCCAGAACCACTTCACAGCCTTTCTTTGCCAATTCCTCGGTAATCGCCTGACCGATTCCCGACGCGCCGCTGGTAATAATCGCGGTCGCACCGTCATAAATACGAATTTCTTTTTTCGCTTCCATAGAAATCTTTCCATTAATTAACATATCTATAAAAACTCCGCTGCTTTTATCAATAGAGCGTCATTGCATCCATCCTCAATCATGCCAGTCCGCGCGTCTCGGAACATCTTTTCCACCGGATATTCTTTGGCCAGACCATACCCTCCTAAAATCTGAATAGCTTCACTGGCAACAAACGTCGCCGTTTCCGTGGAAAAACATTTTGCCGCAACCGCATGCGCGACGGATGGAGAAACCGGATTTTTCAGATTGTAGATGGCCATTCTGCGTGCGCCTGCTCTGGCCGCTTCCGTCATAGCAAACATCTTCATCAGTTTATGTTTGATGGTTGCATGCTCGAATATCGGCACGCCGCCCTGAATCCTTTCTTTGGCGTAACGGAAGGCCTCATCAAAGGCAGCCCTGGCTAGACCGGCAAAGAGGATGGCCATGCCGCCATTGACATCGGCCAACCCCTGCCCGAATGTGGCATTCATGAAGTCCGGTATCGGTACGACCATATACTTTTTCGGGATGACGGCATCCTCAAAGATGATTGATCCCTGATTGAGCGGTCGCTGTCCCATTTTGTCCAGCGGCTTGCCGCGGGATATGCCGGGCAGATTCAGCGGAATAATCGCCAGTCCCTGCCCCTGCATTCCTCTGGATGGATCAAGGCTGACATGAAGAGTCGCATGGGTGGCGATTGTTCCGTTGGAAACCCATGCCGACTTTTCTCCATTCAAAATATATTCGTCGCCCTTAAGAACAGCCTTGACCGAAGGGCCGCACTGCGGATAACTTTCGGCGATGACCCAGTCCGACCCGTGATCAGGTTCGGTAATTGCCCAGCAGCCAATCATTTTCGCCTCTTTGTCCTCGCAATAATCGCGGGCCAGTTGCTGCATGTCCGGATGGGGAAACTGGGACGCCAGATGGAATGTTCCGGCGGATACTCCCAGGCTGATGGCCAGGCCGGTATCTGAATAGCCAAACTGTTCAATCATCAACACACTGGCCAGGGGATCCGCTTCTCCGGCCGTGCCGCCCAGATGTTTTGGAATTCGCGCGGTATGCAGCCCCAGTTCCTGATATTTTCTGTGAACATCCCACAGAACGGAGTCCGACGCGATCACATCTTCAGGCTTGGACATTTTATCCAGCTCGATGCCCGCCTTCCGCATAATGTCCATGCTGAATTTCGTTACAAGATCCAGCATCGCTTCCGAGTCTTTGCTGATGTTGCTATCGATATTTTGAGGTGTCATAGTAAAATCCTTTCAGGTTAATCACTTCACATCCATCTTAATGAACGCGTACGGGGCGAATTCCATCGGGTCGACTCCGGCAACCGCTTTCCCGGGCTGCATGGAATTATCTCCCACCATGTAAACAGCGCCCAGCATCTTCACAACCTCGACTTCGGCCCAAGGATCATAGTCCGAATGCTTAAGGATGATTTCTGCCTCGCCAAACTGGATGGTTTTTGGCCTTAACACAGTTTCCTGCCTGATGAGCCACGGGTTATATTCCATGGGGCCTCCTTGCGGCGTCGGATAGAATCGATATGTATAGGATAACCCCGTCAGGGAGCCATCTTCTTTAATCTGACTCGTCAGTCTTTTTTCCGCCTCGGGATCATTTAACTTGCCCGTGAGTTTGGCGCGAATCTCCATATAGCGAACACCACGGCGTTCGGTCCAACCTTCCATGGAGTCTCCGTTCTTCTGAACATGAATATCAGCCATTTTTTTGGGGAAGCCATAGAATTCACGTCCGCCAACCATCGCCATATCATTGGTCACCGGCATGGCCAGACAATAATTCCCTTCTTCTCCCTCATAAACGGCTCTTAAAAATAAAGCGGTTTCCCTGTAGGTGACGTCGAAATTTGTTCGGGGATAATTGGCCACAAACGCCATCGCCATCGGATATTCGGCCGGTTTCAATGGCGGCGGCAGGAGCCTAGCAACGATCTCCAGTTTGGTTTCCCAAAAGACACTGAGCATTTCCGCGTCATAAAAATCAGCGGTCGTTTTTAAATTAGCCATGATTTCCTGAAATGATTTTACAAAGCCCATAAAATGACCTCCTTTGTTGTGTTGGTTTTAATATAGACTTATTGAAGATTAACTTCTTGGCAATCATTGCTTTCATTGTGGCTAATCTTGCTTTTTTATCTGAATTGCCGAAGAAATATGGTTCAGTCTATCTTATTCGCACAAAGGCTTGATCGGCATGCAAAGATCCAATATCTGATGTTTCAAGGGGTGGGTATTATAGTCATTATAATAGATTTGATACAGGGGGCGGTCATCCGGCTGATAGTCACTTGATGCCAGCCAGTTTAAAACAAAGTTCAGCCAGGCCTCTTCATCACGATTTTTTTCTATTTCACAATGATGAATGGCAAATTTACCTCCCGGAAGAACTTGAATATCCACCCATCTGTCGGCCTTGATGGATTCAGGCACGGTAATGCAGACATCATAGATCAACTTATCTTCCGGCGTGATCACGGTATTGCTCCGAACAACACCCAAAACCATTGAGTTATTTTCATTCATTCCTCTTGGGTATGCCCATTGCGATAGTTGTCTAAAGACCGGTTCGATGGTTTTATAATAGTAAGGTCCCATGCTTCTAATGTAGGCAACATGCAAATCAGGCAGATTCTCTATTTTTACCTGTAAAACACATTGTTTATCCACTATTTTATCGACTGGCAGTTGACGTTTATTGTGATAGTAATCATAAAGATATGCGTCTCCCTGTTGCAGATTATCTTTATTTTTCCCCTTTAAATTTCGCATTTTTATTATCCAATCATCCCAATTAAGTTCTCTACGGACAATCGAGGGCGTCATGCCGTAATGTGCTTTGAATATTTTGGCGAAATTTTGCGAGCAGGAAAATCCGCAATCCAGGGCGATTTCTGTAATGGATTTATTCAATTCGGTCGTCAGTTTCTGAACCGATTTTTCCAGACGAATACGCTGGACAAAATCATTGAGCGTCTCGCCAACCATGGCGCGAAATATTCGATGAAAATGAAATTTGGAAAAACAGGCAATCTCAGCGAGGTTCGTCAGGTTCAAATCCTCATCATAATGATTTTGGATATAATCGATTGTACGATTCAGACGGGACCGATATTCATTCTTCAATAATTTGTCTGCAGACTCACGCATAGATGCCTTCTGTTAAACCCATCAGGCGATTTTGTTTTCGCGACAGCGTAAAGATACGAAGAATGACGTTGTATGTCAATGAAATAATTATTATCAAGGAAGATCGATATTCCGGGGACGCCATACAAACATCGACCCTGCACCCCACATTTTGTGGCCAAGATTTTCTTGACATACATGACCGCATTTCCTATACTTTCCCTCACAAAAAGCATGTTCTTATCAAAACAAATCTGGGAATGTTCGACCGGCCAAGAGGAGCTAAAAAGAATGATGAACAGCATCTTTAAGAAATCAAATTGGATGGTATTGCTTCCGGCCGGAATATTATTATCCCTGCTTGCCGCCAGTCCTCTTTTTGCTGACTATTCCGGTCATGTTGCATCCTTCAAAATTGAAGATAACGCGGTTACATTCGTTAACAAAATGAAGGCCAAAGGTCTTGTCGCCTTTTACCAGAAAGAAGACGTTCCGGGAAAAGGAAAATTATACAGATCATACATTGGCAGATATAAAACCGGTACGATTGCCCGCAAAGCTTTGACCAAACTAAAAAAAGCCGGTGAAATTGATTATTTCCAGATTCAGAAGATGGCAGAGAAAGACGGAAAAATAGTGACAAAGGAAATGGAGATCGGGGCGCAAAAGAACGAGCCAGCCCAGAAATCAGAAAACCAAACGGCACCTTCCATCGACACCCAGCACTATTATGAAGGAATAAAGGGAATTGTTTTAAAGAATGGAAAGGTCATTAAAGGACAAATAATAAGTATTGATAATGATGTGTTAAAGATTCGTACAAAAAAGGGAAAAATTTTAACATATTCTTTTATGAAGGAAGTTAAGGAATACATAACAGAACGAGAAATATGAACCGGAATAATAATTGGGACGGTTGTACTAGCTCAATAATTCGGTAACTTTTTCGAGCTTATTAAAAGTGTTTCATCATTCAAGACTCCATGTCTGCGAAGATGGTTAAATTCGAACAAACAGTTGCCAAGGTTTAAAATAATAAATCATTTGTAAACAAACATTACTTCCTGTACTGTTATTCTCATTTTTCCAATTCACACAACATTTCAATCGGGAATAATTAAAATACTGCTCGTATGAAAC
>PLGI01000018.1 GCA_003139775.1 Syntrophaceae bacterium
AGCCATACAAGGGGATGCCATAATTTGAAATATCTTGTGCTGAACGCCCAATGAAATCCATCCGATGTTATTCCAGACTGGACATGGCTGTTTTCGGTAACATAAATATTATCATCGAAATTAACGAAGTCAAATTGGTTCACCTGCCAGAAAACAGCAAATGTAACAACAGTTAAAACGATATAAACGATCAGGACCTGTTCTCTGGGACTAATATTTATTTTATTTAGCATAGCCGGTTTCAGTCTCATTGGTTTATGTAATTGTCATTACAGTAAATGATGGCAGCGCTTCCCTGGGCGTTTTTTTTTAACGCCAGCCTGAATGTCCGGCGTGATTCTTTTTCGATTTTCAGAGATATCTTTTTTTAAAGTAAAGTAAAGTCTCGCCAATCAGGACAAACTTGACTCAATGACAATATCCTTTACCTTTAGCTGCTTCTAATGTTTTGCAATTTCCCAGTGCACAGGCTTTTCGCGCGTCATAACAACCAAGCTCTTTGTTGCCAAGATTTAAATACACCGTCCCCCTTTTGTTGTAGGCTTTGATATAATCCGGTCTCAGGGTAATGACTTTATTAAAGTCCTCGATGGCTAACTGATACTGGCCGAGTTCATCATAAGTACCCCCCCGGACATTGTACGCTATATGATTATTCTTCGTAATCTGCAAAGCATGGCTGAAGAGAGTGTTGGTATTTTTCCAGTAACCGCATTGCTGCCACGTTAAAACTGCCAGAATGGCCAGATAGGCTATTCCTGCCGGGAATAAAATCTTTTTACGCATGTCTGCGCGTGGGAACAAAAGAGGAATACCCCAAACCAGCATGATTGTAATGCCGATAGATGGCAGATAAGTATAGCGGTCAGCCATTGCTTGTGTGCCGACCTGCAACAAACCGATTACGGGAATCAGAGTTCCCAAATACCAAAACCAGCCCACGAATAAAAAAGGTAATTTCTTAATAGCATAAATCACAACAATAGTAATTCCAATCAAGATAAAACAGGAAACTAAGATTTGCCATAAGGGAAAGGGATATTCATAGGGATATAATACTGCCAGATCAACCGGCGAGAAAATTTTTTCTAAATATGAAACATAAGAAATGATCGCATTCAGAATCCGTGCAGGAAAGGGCAGATGTTCCATGGGAACAACAGCACCGCCTTTATTTTGAGCCCAGATAGTCACAATACTCGAAACGACTGTTAAGAAAATAAAAGGCGCCTTTTCCCCCAAAAGCCTGCCGGTCAAATGACTGCGATTTTTGACAGCGGATATCTCTTCGCCTTCATTCTTTACTGAGAGCTCATTATTAACAACCTGCCTATTAACCGGTTTAAGTGCCTTTTGCCAGCGGCCAAGCGGCCAATAATCAAGAAGCAATAAGACAAAAGGCAAAGTGACCAGCATGGGTTTGGCCATCAAGCTCAAAGAAAAAAATATCAGACAAAGAAAATATTTAGAAAACTGAAACTTTTCGGCATAAAGAGCATAAGCATATAAAGCCGCCAGCCCGAAAAAAGTGCTTAAAACATCTTTGCGCTCGGCGGCCCACGCTACGGATTCCACCCGCAGGGGATGCAAGGCAAAAAGCGCCGCGACAAATGCTGATGGCCAGAGGGACTTTGTCGTCTTTTCGAAAAAGAAAAATAAAAAGAGAACACTGCCGATGTGCAGGAGCAAATTAATGAGGTGATGGCCGGAAGCGCTTGCTCCGAATAGGTTCCAGTCCAGAGTATGAGAGAGTAAGGTCAAAGGATGCCAGTTAGTGCCGACAACAGTTGTAAACGCCCATTTAATATTTTCCAGATTAATGCCTGATTTAATATGATTGTTTTCGGTAATATATAGGGTGTCATCAAAACCAACAAAACCATTGCCTAAAATCCGGCCATAAGCGATAAAAGAAGCAATAATTAAAAATATTACGATGAGGTAAGTGTATTTTTTCTTCATTGTAGTTTTCAATGGCACGCTTTTTCCAATAAAGTCAAGTATCGCCAATCAGAACAAACTTGATTCAATGACAATATCCTTTACCTTTAGCTGCTTCTAATGTTTTGCAATTTCCCAGCGCACACGCTTTTCGCGCGTCATAACAACCAAGCTCTTTGTTGCCCAGATTTAAATAAACATTCGCTCTGTTGTTATAGGCTAGAGTGTAATCAGGTTGCAGTTGGATGGCCTTATTTAAGTCTTGGATGGCCGGTTGATACTGGCCCAATTTAGCGTAAATAGCCCCCCTGCTGCTGTATGCTTCGACATTATCCGGTTTCAAACATAGTGCTTTGTTGTAGTCCTCGATAGCCATTTGATACCGACCGAGGTTAGCGTAAGCAAATCCCCTGTTGCTGTAGGCTTCGGCATAATCCGGTTTCAGGCGGATGGCCTTACTGAAGTCCTGGATAGCCATTTGATACTGACAGAGTTTATTGTAAACATTTCCCATGTTGTTATAGGTGACGTCAGCATAAACCGATTTCAGACGTAGTGCTCCGTTGAAGTCCTCGATGGCGCGTTGATATTGACCGAGTTCACTATAAGCATTTCCCCTGTTGATATAAGCCGGAGAACAATCCGGTTTCAGGCGGATGGCCTTACTGAAGTCCTCAATGGCGTATTGATACTGACCAGTTTTCTTATAAGCAAGCCCCCTGTTGCTGTAGGCTTCGGCATAATCCGGTGCTATGCGGATGGCTTTATTGTAATGATCAATAGCCTCGTCTATTTTTCCTTCGTCAATCAGTACAACACCTAAATTGATATGTGCCACATTATTATCTTTTGTTACCTTTAAGGCATGATTCCAGAGCTCAAAGCTGTTTTTCCAGTAACCGCATTGCCGCCAGGTTAAAACCGCCAGAATAGCAAGGATGGCTATTGTCGCCGGGAATAAAATATTTTTGCGCGTGCTTTCGCGTGGGAAAAAAAGTGGAATGCCCCAAGCCAGCATAACGGCAATGCCGATAGAGGGCAGATAATGATAGTGATCGGCCATCGCGTAGTCTGCGACCTGAATAATTCCGATAACCGGGGCAATGGTGATCGCGTACCACAGCCATCCGACAAAAAGATATGGCAGGCGTTTCATCATTGATATGACAGTTGCACTGATAAGAAGAATCAGCAAAGATGCAAAGAAAACTTTCCATATCGGAATTTGATCTGGAAAAGGATAGAAAATAGCCATGTCATGAGGCCAGAATGTTTTCTCCAGATAAATTACAAAAGAAACAAGAGCGTTCGCGATTCGGGAACCTAGGGAAAATTGTTTTATGTCCGGCATGTCCGGAGCATAAAGAGTAATGATAACAAGAACAACAGACAAAATAAAGAAAGGTATTTTTTCCCTCAGTTGCCATAAAATCAAATTACCTTTCTTCGATTCAAAGCGTTTCAGTGGCCAGTAATCCAAAAGAATCATAACCAAAGGCAGGGTGATAACCATGGGCTTACTCATCAGAGCTAACACAAATGAAAAAAGAACGAGCAGATATCTTTTTATAGCCGGTTTCTCCGTGTAATAGACATAAAGGCAGAGAGTCATCATCCAGAAAAATGTACTTAAGACATCTTTGCGTTCGGCTATCCAGGCGACTGATTCCACATGAAGAGGATGAAGAGCGAATACAGCGGCGACAAAGGCGCTACGCCAGATCGTCCCGGTCATACGGTTAAAAAGCCAAAAGAGCAACAACGTACTCAGAATATGCATGATAAGATTAGTCAGATGATAACCGCCGGCATTCAGGCCAATAAGCTGATAATCGACCATGAAGGAGATCCATAATAGAGGATGCCATAAGTCTGCATATCTTGTATTGAACGCCCAACGAAATCCGTCCAGTGTGATACCCGATTGGATATGACTGTTTCCCGTGATATAAACTTGATCATCGAAATTAACGAAATCATATTGATTCACCTGCCAGAAAACAGTAAATGTAACAACAGTTAAAACGATGTAAACGATTAGTTTCTGTCTGTCGGGGTTGATATTTATTTTATTTAACATATCCGGCGTTACTTTCCTTTAATCACCCAAGTCAAATCGTTCATAAAAACAGCCGCCAAAATTTTTTTCTTTGTATTATAATCTATAAAAAAGAATTAATTAATCAATTTATTTATCCTGAACTATACTTGCTTTGACAATTTCACATATGGTTGTTATGTATAAAAGCAGATTCAATTAACGTAGGAGCATTTCCCAGTGATAAATGAATAGTTCTCAATTTTAGGAAGGTAAACAAGTAGCTTCTCATCTCTTTTTAATTGCTGAATATATTCACTTAATTTTAAAGAAACCTGCAAATACAATAAGAGACGAATTTCCTGATTAAGCATCTTTGTGTTTTTAGTTTTTTTATATAAGTCAATTAGCGCCAGATTAGCAAAAGCATTTTGTGAATAAAGCGTCCGGATGGATTTCCAGTAATAGATGGCGCCGGAATAATTATTTTTTATGCGGCAGGTTTCGGCCATAGTCTCGAGCGCCAGCGGCGAATTTGAATTTTTTGCCAGACATTTTCTGGCAAAAAATTGAGCATCATTAATCCGGCCATCTTTCAATAGAATGAAACTGTATAATTCCAATAGTTCGGAATTACGAGGATATTTTGTTAATTTATCGTTGATAATTTGTTTTGCCTCTTTAATTTTATTTTGTCGGAGTTTTATTTTTGCGATATATATAATATTCAGGATATATCTAGGCATTATTTTAGAAGATTTTCTAAAGTAGTCCATGGCCAGATCATCTTGCATTTCTTCAAAATAAAAAAGACCTAAATTATATTCTTGAATCGCTAAAGCTTCCTTGCTTCCAAATTTATTTAAAATTATCGCTTTTTCATATTCCTGAAGCGCCTTTTCTTTTTCATTATTAATATAATAGATTCGGCCTAGGTTACCATGAGGTCTGCTCAATCCGGGAGATTTATCAATGTTATCAAACCATAAAAGAAAATCATCGGAGACTATATTATTGCGGCTGTAGGTAATGTCACCTTCGCCAATTAATATTATTACTATGCCCAAAGCAACAATAAACTGGATGATTTTTTTATAGGAAAAGTAATTGAGAGCATAAATTATGAACTCCGCCAAAGGAATAAACAACAGCATTGAAGGTAAGTAATTGCGGTGTTCGTAAATCAGTTCCAGATTAAAAATTGAGCCTTCAATAAGATGATTTAAAAAATAAAAAATAATGCAGAAGGAAATTAACGGACGTTTACGTGCTATATAGAAAGCGAAACCAATTATGAACAGTATCAATAAAATTGACGGAACAGTGGTCCACGGTTGTAATAGGGAACGGGAAACTTCCATATCATAAAGAAAAGTTAAGCGGGAACTTATCGGATAAAACAACAGAGAAAGATAAAATAGGATGACGCGAGGTTCGGTTAAAAGCCTTTGCGTCATGGTAAAATCACGTAGCTCATATCCCCCGAAAGCATCGGAAAAACCACCTGTATAAATAAGTCCGATAATTAAAATCAGCAAAAGAGGTAAAAATAAAATCTTGCTGAATTTCTTTATGTTTTCTTTAGTTACGCCCTGAATTAGAAATAAATCAAATAATAAAATGCTGACCGGAAGCATGACCGCGTTTTCTTTGGTAAGCACAGCGGCAAAGCCGGCGATGAGGGATAAAATAAAAAAAGAAATAGTAGAAGTTAGATTATGAGCCGTGCGGCCTTTGAGATAAAAATACATGGACATGATGTAAAATAGTGCCGCCATGGAAGCCATTCTTTGCACAACATAGGTAATGGAAGTTACGTGAACGGGATTTAATGCCCAAAAAAAAGTTGAAAGTAGCGCAACCGGATAAGCGATGAGAGAATATTTTTCCCGAAGCAGAGGAAGTTTAAGAGTGTTATAAATAAATAGAAAAAGAAAAACAGCCGCCAGGTAATGGATAATAAAATTAACCACATGAAACCCGAAGACATCCATTCCGCCGAATTTATAATTTAAGGCAAAGCTGAAATAAGACAATGGCCGCAGTAGTCTGTCCTGAAAAATACCGAACACGCAATGTTTTATTTCCGGCCAGGAAAATGATTTTATTTGAATAAAGGGATTGTCGACAATATTGACGGAATCATCAAAATGCCATTCGCCATAGAAACTGTTAGAATAAACAGTTATCAAAATAATTAATAGTGAAATGAAGGTAAAGGCATATTTTTTCCCATCAGGGAAATGCCAATTACCAGGCAGCGCAAATCCATTTTCTTTAGTAAACATTATAGTACCATTAAGTTTTATTTTTTTGAGGATAAAAGTAAAAAAATAACGCTAAACATATTTCTACGGCAATAGAAACAATTCTGATCATTATCGTTCCCGCAATAACAATTCCTTTTGCAATAATTGTGGGAAGGATCAGGAAGATTATTCCTTCTCGTACGCCAAGGCCTGCCGGAGCAAAAAGCGCGGCGATTCCGGCAAGAGATGCTGCATAATAAATTCCGATCATCGGAATTAAATAGTTGAAACTGAGATCGGCAAAGCAATCCATGGAATAGAATAGTCCTAGACCATAAGGAATTCCTATCAACATATTTATAAAAACAAATTTCAGAATCAAACCAAACGAAGGAAAATCTTCAATCGGTTCTCGTTTGAAAAAAATCAGTAATATGTTGGTTAAATATTTGAGTAATTTTGGATGAAGCAAAACAAGTAAAAATAAGGATAATAATGCGGCTATAATTCTTAGATATCCCGGGATTATGTTTTTCATAAAAAAAATGGAAAAAAGAATGAGCAGGCACGCGGCTATAACAGCTGCTATAAACTCCACTATTGTTGCCACCGCTACAGTTCTTTTGGGATGATTTTCGTATGCGTTAAGACGGACAAGAATTAGGGCGGCCTTTCCGGGGATATATTTACCTAATTGAGATAATGACCAGGCGCGAGCTGCAGACATGAAGCTGGTCTTTAATCCAAATGAGGCGGCAATGTCGATCCAGATGAATAAACTTAAAAGATAAGATATTAACGTGAAAAAAAAGCTAAGAAATAAACTTGTGTAATTTATTTGCTGAAGATGAGCAGATAAATCGTGAAAAGATTCGACTATGTAATATAATACAAAAGTGAGGACAACAATAAACAAAGTCCTACTATATATTTTTTTTTTGTTTTTAGAAAATAATTCCATAGTCACTATTTTTCGACAACTTTAAAATATATATTGAAGGAAGCCTGGTAAATTTAAAATATTCATCACATCTGGAAATTAAATTGAAAAGAACGCGTCTTCCGGAAGTAAAAATTTTAGCAAAAATATATATGGCAAGAGAAAATAATGTAGTTACGGGCAGACGATATTTTCTGATGATTTTACTCCCGGATTTATGGACAAGTGATTTAAGAAAATGATATTGAAAACTATTCCCGCCGGTGTTCAATGCAGCAATTTTCTTAAATTTACTTAACAGATTCAATAAACCAAAACACATCTGAAAGTATATGCTGCAGTGTTTTGGCTCAATTAATAATATTTCCCCTCCCTTTTTTAAATGGCAAAGAAAGTTGGATATGGTTTTCTCAATTTTATCTTTATCAATATACATCAGAACGGTTATGCATATTATGTAATCGTAATAATCTGATTGCAGGCTGAAATCTTCCGCAAATCCGACAAAAGCATTTTCCCCGGTTTTTTTCTGAAAGAGCTCGACATAATTTTTACTGATATCAATTCCGGTTATGTTGGCATCAGGGAATTTTTCTGAAAACATTAGGGATATTCTTCCGTAACCGCAGCCGATATCTATAATATTAATTTCTCCGGAATACGGCGCAATTTCCGATAAAATTTTCTTTAATTGCCAATGATGGATATATTCGTTAAAAACATTGGGCAAACTTTTGAATAGAACTTCTTTGGGACTTGACCTAAATATCTTGTTTCTCTTTTCCCATTGGGCAACATTGGTAAATTTGGATGATTGCATTATTTCAAGTAGTATCTCCGGGGTAATTTATTTTCCATAAATAAAATTAATCAAGGCATCAACAACGTAATCTATCTGATCATCGGTAATACTGGGATACATCGGTAATGTTAATTCATGCCGGGTTGCAAAATTAGTATTATGCAGAATTTGATCCCCCAAAATAGTCCTATAATAACTAAACTTATGAATTGGCGGATAATGGATACTGGTTTGAATGCCTTTTTCCCGTAGAAAAACCATCAAGCTGTGCCGGTCTATACTTTCATCAAGAATTATAGGAAAGATATGATAATTAGCTGGGAAACAATAATTATCAAATGGAAATTTGATTTTGTCAATCTTAGATAATGCATCTTTATAACGAGTTGCTGCCAGGCGGCGGCGTTCATTTCCGGTTTCCAATTTCTTTAATTGACAACGGGCTAGGGCGGCGTGAATTTCGTCAATTCGGTAATTATAACCAAGGACAGTTACATCATAGCTATATGCATGGCCGTAATGTCGATCTAATGTTGCACTGGTCATTCCATGAGAACGGATTTTTCTTATGTAGTTTGCATAATCGTCATTATTAGTGCAAATAATGCCACCTTCACCGGTTGAAATATTTTTATTGGAATAAAAAGAAAAACAGGAAATATCACCAAATGATCCTAACTTTTTCCCTTTATAAGTTGAACCGGGGCAATGAGCAGCATCCTCGATTACCTGTATATTGTTTGTTTTGGCAATGTTGAGTATTTCATCCATCTGGCAGGCGAAACCGCCATAATGCATAACTATTATTGCTCGAGTATTTATGTTTATCTTTTTTTTGATTTCATTGGGAGAAATTGTCCAATCGCCCGTTGAAGTGATATCGGCAAAAACAGGAGTTCCGCCGGCATAAATAACCGAATTAGATGTGGCGACAAAAGTAAGTGAAGGACAGATTACTTCTGTTCCCTGTTTTACACCAACGGCCAGATTGGCCAAATGTAAAGCCGTGGTGCAACTGCTTACTGCCAGGGCATGCTTTACTTTTAAATATTCGGCAAATTCGTATTCCAGCGCTTCCGTTTCCGGACCCATGGTAAGCCATTTGCTTCTCAGAACACGCAGGGTGGCTTCCTCTTCCTCTGATCCATAGTTCAGATCAAAAAGAGGAATTACCGGATTTGGATTATTCATAGTCGATCCTTGATATTTTCGTAATCGTCAATTGCCTGTTCATAATCTTCGGGGCGTCCAATATCCATCCAGTAACCATCATAGGGATGACAATATACATGCATTTTCTTCACTAGTATTCTTTGAACTAAATCGGGAAAGTCAAAACGGCCCTTCTTAGGTATAAGAGATAGCACGCTTCGGGAAAGAACATAAACTCCCATGCTGACGTTGAAAGGAATTGATGGTTTTTCTATGAACTTAGTTAAAAAACCTTCATGATTGTATTCCAATGTTCCGTAATTTATATCCTGTATCCTTCGGTGAGTAGCAATAGTTAGATCCGTTTTTTTATTCTTGTGAACATTAAAGAGTTCCTTGAAATTTAGATCAGTCAATATGTCACCGTTCATCATTAAAAAATTATCATCCAGATTATCAATTTGACGAATTGCTCCGGCAGTACCCAGTGGCTCTTTTTCAACATAATATTCAATGGGGATGCCCCATTTATCCCCATTTCCAAAAAAGGCGATGAAAAGATCATGTTGGTGCCCGACAGCCATGGTAATATTTTTAAACCCATTATTTTTGAGTTGTTTGATGACAACTTCCAGAATGGGAATATCTCCTATCGGTAAGAGTGGCTTAGGTAAAACAGTAGTATAAGGTTTTAATCTCGTGCCTTTGCCGCCTGCCAGAATTATAGCCTGCATATTATCACCTATTTTATGTAGATATCCGGTTTGTAGATATGAATGTTATTTTTTATCCAATCAATGGTCTGCATGAGGCCTTGTTCGAGTGAATATTGAGGACGCCATTTTGTATTTGTAATAATTTTATTATTATCACAAAAAAGGCGTTCAACCTCACTATTTTCCGGTCGCCGGCGTTCTGATGCCGTTTGGAAATCAATTTCTATATTAAAAAGCCGAGCGATTTTTATTGCCAAATCTTTTACGGATATCTCAAAACCACTACCAATATTAGTGACTGCTCCGGTAAGGCTGCTGGTTTTAGCTATTTCAATAAAACCTTCGACAGTGTCTTTCACAAAAGTTAAATCACGAGTAGGGGAGAGATTGCCCAAAGTTAATATTTTTTTACCGGATAGTATCTGACTTATCACAGTAGTAATTATAGCTCTTGATGATTGCCGGGGGCCATAAGTATTAAAAGGCCGGACGATTTTTACCGGTAGCCGAAAAGAAAGCCAATAACTCAATGACAATTGATCAGCAGCAATTTTTGATGCCGAATAAGGTGACTGACCTAGAAGAGGATGATTTTCAGAAATGGGTACGAATTGAGCTGTGCCGTATGTTTCACTCGTTGAGGTAATAATCACATTTTCAAAATTTCCAAGACGTGCACTTTCTAATACATTATAAGTACCTTCGATATTGGTCTTAATATAAGCAAGGGGAGAATCGTAAGAATATGGTATTCCGATTAGTGCAGCCAGATGATAAACCTCCTGGCATCCTTTCATCGCATTTCGTACTGAGTCATAATCACGAATATCTCCTGAATAGATTTCCATATTATTGAGAAAGGAAGAATTTTCCAGCCATCCCCAACTGCTCCTAGAATTGTAATGAACAAAGGCACGGACTTTATTGCCTAGTGCGGAGAGCCTTTCCGCCAGGTGGCTGCCGATAAAACCACCGGCACCGGTGACTAGAATTTTATTAACACTCATAATTACCTCTTATTCCTTTTTCCTTACATTCACCCATAATTACCAATTCAGAAATGGAACTTTGCTATAAGTTAACTTGTACACCTGAAATTCACTGTTTTCATAAATGAGAGAAGCGGCTTTTTGTTTTAATAAGTCTCGCATTGTATCCGGTGATACCTGATCTCTTGCTTGAACTGGTAGATACAAGCATAAATAGTCTCCGCGCGAAAGCTCTTCCTTATTTCTTAGCATGAGTGATTTTCGATCTGTCATCATTCTCATAAGCCGGGGTTTAAAGAAAACGATAGTGCTTTCTTTTTCTGTGTTTGATCTGATGAAGGAAAACATGTCTTGAGAGGGTACGGTATAGGGTCCGAAAATGGTTTCACGATGGTGAATCATATTTACATATGCATTACCCACTGAGCTTGTTACGAAATATGTGAAGACAATAAGAATAGGGATAAGGCAAACCCATTTACGTAATTTTTGCTCTATGTTTGTTTTACCACCTTGAAAAATTTCCAACCCAGTAATTACAAATGAACAATAGAATGGAAGAATCGGAAATAAATACCGGAGTCCCGGAAAGGACGGCCACCACTGCCATAAAGTGTAAAGAACAAAGGTCAGAATTATATATACAACAATATGATAATCGGACCGATACCTTCTAATGATTCCCGCTATAGCGATAGGAATACTTGCAAAATAAAACAAGTAGTGGTGAGGCACACCGGTAAAGAACTCAACGGGCAGATCAATACAATAGTCAAACTGGATCTTAATGATATCTATAGAAATTTTTTTCAAGGTGGCTAAATTAGAAGCTCCACCCTGAGGGAGAATCATTTCCCATATCAGAGCAATACAAAAAAAGGAGACATAGGGGATCAGATTTATCGATAACCTTTTCAATAAAAAGCCTGTATCAGAAAGCAGATTACGGAAATATTGACAATTGGAGAAATTTCCGCGCCGTAATTTCAGAGCCAGAGTTATGAATTGAGTAATGGCAAGTGTTATGAGAAGTAAAATACCATTTGTTCGGATGAAAAACGCACCGGCTATAATGGCCCCCAGAAGGATATAATCCCAAATTGGGGATATGAGATTACGTTTTTCGATGACCAGCCTGCCAATAAATAAAACACTGGCGGTCGATACCAGAAGGAATGGCAAGTCAGTAAGAATTTGATCTGTAAACGACAGCATAGTTGGATTCAGGGAAAAGAAACATACCAGACAAAACAACCAAACTGGTGAATGATACTTCCGGAATCCTACCCAAAGTAAAATGATAAAAATTAGAAAAGAGATCACTCCCACCAATTTCAAGCCGATCATATTAAGACCGAAGATAGCATAGAACGGCACAAGCAAGACAGGAAATCCCCACGGGGCGGCAATTGGCCCAAAAGTATAAGAGGAATTCTCCACCGTGAAGCGGTTTGCCACTATGGAGCTGAGAGGGTTTAACTCGATAATGCTTTTTGCCTGCATGATATAGAGTGAGAAGTCATCGCCCCAGTTATGGCCATTTGTAAGCGTACAACAAAGAATGAGAATCATTATACCAAGCAGAACGACAAAAAGTGCTGAGTGATTGATTTTTCTCATGTGATTCATCTGTCCTGAGCGATACTTGAGATGAAAGTGGTTAATCTCCGGGATTGTCCGCAGGTTTTTAACCTGCTACTATGTTATTTTTTATTAAACTTCTACAAGACTATTATGGTTTCCTGTCTATGTAAACATATTCTAAATTATATTTTTCAGCAAACAAAACCCTCTAACCCACATTACTTACGATTAAATGTTTTTCATCCAAAACCGCTTTCATTAATAGCAAAGGAATATTTTCACTTTCTTTGCATAATGGTTTAAATTATCATATAATTAATGCAAATGGAATTAAAATCAGCAAATAAGGAGTTTTTATCCAACCAGTTTCGCAACTTTTTCAAGAGAATATTCTATGCACACCAGTGCATTCGTTGCGTCGGATTCTAAAAAACAGTCCGCCTCAGCGGGATCAAATGGAAAATGAAGATAAGGCCTGGTTGTAAAAAGTATCTGTCGGGTTGTTATTATGCATGAAATAAAAGGGTACAACTATGTTTGACAAATTTCCGAAGACACGTCCTCGACTACCAAGAGAGATCGAAGTGATCTACACAATGCATTACAAATCGAACCGAGAGGGTCAAACGAAAGCTTCATTTTTAGCGCAAAGAATGGAGTCCTGGTTGCACAATCAAGTAGCAAAAGACCTTGGCAACTTGCATGGCTTAAGAAAAACAACTTTGGAGGTAGGTGCAGGAACACTCAATCAACTACAATATGAACTTGACGTTGGTCATTATGATATTGTCGAACCTTTTAGGGATCTTTATAAGGAATCGCCTTTTCTGGAAAGAGTTCGTAATGTCTACTCAGATATTTCTGAAGTGCCGGGCAATTTTCTTTACGATAGGATAACTTCAGTCGCCACTTTTGAGCATATATGCAACCTGCCAGAAGTTGTAGCACGGTGTGGACTATTTTTGGCGGATAAAGGTGTGATGCGTGTTGCCATTCCCAGTGAAGGGACATTTCTTTGGACATTGGGTTGGAAAATGACTACCGGTCTTGAATTCAAAATTAAATATGGTCTTGATTACGGGTTGCTTATGAAGTATGAGCATGTGAACACGGCGAAGGAAATACAAGGGGTGCTGGAGTTCTTTTTCGAGGATATTGAGTGTAAAGTTTTCGGGCTATCAAAGTCAATCTCGCTTTATCAATTCTATACATGTAGAAATCCAAGAAGAAAGAAATGCCTTGAATATGCAGATCAATCGAAGGCATAATAAATAGCTCCACTTGACAGCTATTGTGCTTTGCTTCATAGTTACAGGTAAGATTTGTTTTATCGGGAATGACCGACGCAAAAGTTATAGCCGTGGTGGTGACGTATCGATCTCTCCTTGATTTTTTGCTTGGACGGGACAAAGGGGGTATTTTATTGAAAAATATACCCATGATGTAGTAATATCAAAAGCGGGTATGAAAAACCACACACTGATGTTTCATGAACGAGACCGGCAAATAGTTTATAAAGATCATCTCGGTGTTGTCTTTATTAAAAAAGCAATCGCAAAATATTTATGAAGTATTCACAAATTATCAATTGATCATTATTCAATCATTAATATCTTTCTTCCTGATCATCGAAAGTTGTTCTGCTATCAATCCCAGTGTAAAGAAAATAATTCCCGAAAGAATTGAAATAATCGCACCATTACTCACTCCACGACCAAGTAAAAGAAATGGCAATCCCCATAATATACCAAATAAAATACAGAAAAATGCAATTGGAAAGAATATACAAATCGGATTAAACAGAACAACAATATTCATGATTTCTTTAATTGTTTCGATTGCGGTTGAAACTGATATTGTGCTTTTACCTGCAACTCTTGGTTTAATGGAAATAGGTTCTTCCAAAACCAAATGTTTCCGATAAATAAAAGTAAGTAACATAATGTCACTATAAGCCATTGAATCCGGGCAAAGTGAAATATATTTTTTTGCAAGTTTGGTGTTATAAATTTTCATTCCCGAATTAATGTCGTGAATATTCAAAGGCATTAATCTTTTTACTAGGAAGCGAATGCTGTTTTTTCCCAGTTTTCTGAATAGACTTGCTTCTTTTTGTCCTTTGCGACTTCCTACTATCATATCGGCATCTTTTTCCAATATTAATTTATAAAGTTTTTCAACATCTTCCAGCACGTGTTGTCCGTCTGAATCAATTGTGATTAGATATTTTGTCTGAGACGCGGTAATTCCTGTTTTAATTGCACCACCATAACCTTTGTTTACCTTGTGATTTATTAACTTAACAAAGCTATACTTTTTGGATATTTCTGAAATAATATTTTTAGAATTATCTGTCGAACCATCGTTAACAACAACAAGCTGAAATGATCTTGTTTTACAAAATTCTATCAATTGGGGAAGAAAAATTTTCAATGATTCTTCTTCATTATAAGCGGGAATAATAATTGTCAGATTGTTTTCCATTTAGTCTAAATGTCTTCTAATAATAAAAAATAAATAATAATTTCACGCTGCGGTATCTGCCGCAGGGGAATAAACACTTTTTAATTCTTTGATTTTCTCATAAATAGCTTTTGCCCCTGAATCAGGCGATAAGATTGAACTTAGTTCATCATAATTATGCTTATCATAAAATGAAGCTCTTATTTTTACATTGCTCATTTTTATTAACGCTTCGGCAAGGTCATTATAATTTTCTTTTTCCACAACATATCCTAATTTATATTTTTCAGCAAGATAACCCATGTCACCGACATTTGTTACGATAAAAGGTTTATTTGCATTTACTCCTTCTGATAAAACCAGCGGGATGCTTTCGCTTAAAGACGGGATAACGATACAATCAACATGACGGAAGAGATCGCTGATATCGCCATCTTCCAGTCTTCCAGTTAGAATTACGTTTTTATCCAGATCTGAACTCTTAATTAAATTTTCGAGAGCTTCTTTTTCTTCTCCTTCGCCGACTATATAGCATCTAAAATTTATGTTTTTCTTCTGAAGAAGTGAACATGCTTTAATTAAAAAATCAAATCCCTTAACACGATGAAGCCGGCCTATGCTGCAGAAAGTAAAAAAAAGTCCGGTATCATCAAGGTGGAGAAAATCAGATTTTTTATTTTCCAATTTTCTGGCAGTGGCCGCAAAATAACATTCCTTACCATCGGCAAGCGCTGATGTTTTTCGGCAAAGGTCAAAACCATCGGCAAAAAGATATGCGCTGTTTCTGGCAACATATTTAATAAAGGGGCGGATTAAAGAGTTTTTAGATGCTAAATAAACATCAGAACCCAACCCCCGGCAACAGTATGGTATATTTGTAAATTTGGAAATAATAGCAGCTATTAATCCTGATGGTATAAGCCATTCGGCAAGTATTATATCAGGCGGCCAATGGCGACAGATAGTTTTTCCTGATAAATATCCGTTTATGAAATATTGAAATGCTAAAGGGATTCCGAAAATCCGTCTCCTCATCAATTCTACAAGCGGTATATCACCACCGCGCCAGCCGAAATACGTTATGGAACATCCATCCCATAATGTTTTAGTGATAGAATCAGAGCCATCACAATTCTGCGTTAAAACATGAACTTGTACGCCTAAAGAATTAAGTGTTCTAATGGTATCCGGAATAAATACGCCGCCGATACTTTTATCATTGGGAAAACTACTTGTAATCAGCAGCATTTTCATTTTAATTTTTGCAACCCCTGTTTTGATGCCTTTTTATATTTATTGCTGCATTGAGGACATTTGTATTTTCCACCCAGCTTATTGCCGCACTGGCATAGCCAGCCTTTTTGTCGCGCCGGGTTTGTGGTTTTTAATCTTGTTTGGGGTTAATTCCCCTTAGCTTGCTACGAAAGGCCTATTCCTTATAGAGGCTTTTGATACCCCGTAGCTTGCTGCGGGGTAGTTCATTTAAACAGTTCTTCAGATTCCACCGGTGGCCTGTATCCGAGAGCGGAATGCATACGTTTGTACACTTTTTGGATAAAAAAAGGAAGCCGAATTTGAACATCTTCTAAGGTTGGGTATTCCCATAGATAGACTTCTTCTACTTTGGCCTTTTTGAAAAAGCTTTCAGTGATGGCATTGTCCTGGGGATTCCCCTTGCGGGACCTACTGATCAGGAAGCCGTATTTTAAGAGCGTTTCTACATAATCGTGGGACGCGTATTGGACACCACGATCAAAGTGATGGATAACGACCTTTGGATGATGCCGATGGACAATAGCCATGCCCATAGCTTAAGACACAGGACAGTGTCAATGTTGCGAGAAATGCCTAATCGCTCTCCGGGAAAATAAGTCCAGTGTGAGCTTGTCCACCAGTTGTTCCAGTTGTTGGACGCAGTCCTCAAGTGTTGTTTCTTTACTGTGGGTATTGTCAAATCCCCCGCACGGTTAAGTCGGGCGAGAATTACGGCATTTCGGTGATCTGTTTTGCTCATATCAGCGGGACTATTGCGTATATGTGACGGGGGAGGCTACGGCACAGTCAAATCCTATGACTGTCCAAGAACGAAAGATGTTATAATCACAGGGACCGGCCTTGTATACAAAGTGAAGTTCTCTTGATGGAGATACCAGTTATTTTACAAGACAATTAAGATCGTCAAGGGTGCCACCAATGGATCCATAGTACCTGACATCGCAATTACGGTCGGCATCCGCTAATCCAACATTACTGGAAATTTTATGAACATCAAGAACAACAAATGTAATATGCTTCTTAATAACCTATTTCCCTGGTTGTGTCCCTTTGTTTGTTTGTGTGTTTGTGTGTTCCCACTGGAGTATGTATTTACTAACCAAGGATCATCAGAACTTGATCCGTCTTTACAGAGTCGCCTTCTTTGATTTTTATTTCCTTGACCGTTCCCTTATCTGGCGCATATATAAAAAATTCCATTTTAATGGCGTCCATGATTACGACTTCATCCTCAGCATTGATCTGATCATCCAAATGAACAACGATACTGACGATTTTTCAGGTCATGGGGGCTTTTATTTCTATACTTATTTTTGTAAATCTCCTTATCCAATCCTTTACACTTATCTTACGGAGGGATAATAAATATTTTATTAATAAATCATATTTTAATTAATACCCAAATTAGAAAGTAAGGTCAATATTATTATGACCATATTATCAGATTGTTGAAATTAGAATAATTGGTAATAATTAGGCATAATTTATGATTATTACCTTGAAATTTGATATTATATAATTTATGTATTCACTATCATTTTGAGGAGGGGGCTATGTCCAGCGAATTGATGAACACCAAAGAAGTTGCCAAATATCTGGATATTCATGAAAAACAGGTTTATCTGCTTATCAAGGCCGGAAAAATCCCCTGTACGCGGGCTACCGGAAAGTGGATATTCCCGGTGAAACTCATTGATGAATGGATACAAACAAGCGCGCAAGATGGTTTCCAACAAGCTAGAAAAAGAGTCAATCAAATTGAAGGCGCGCTTTTGGCGGCCGGCAGTAATGATCCGATACTGGACATTCTTCTGACGGCCATCAAAAAAGATCACCCGGCCTTTAATATTTTTTCCGCCAATACCGGCAGTATCAGCGGTCTGGAAGTTCTCAATACGGGGCTGACGGATATTGCTTTTTCTCATCTCTTTGATCCGCAGACCGGTGATTATAATACGCCTTATTTAAAACAGTATTGCCCGGATCATCATCCGGTCGTTGTGAATCTGTTTTACCGTCAAATCGGTTTTCTGATCGCCAAATCCAAGTCTGATATTTTTAAGGGATGGAAAAGTCTCACCAATAAAAAGATTCGCTTCGTCAACCGGCAGAGCGGTTCAGGCATCAGACTTCTGCTGGATCATGAATTGAAGAACAAAGGTATTACTTGCGGCGAGATTTCGGGTTATGACAATGAAGTCTATACGCATTTTGAAGTCGGACTTTCTCTCATTTCGGGTGAGGCTGATGTCGGGATCGCGTCTGCCGCTGTGGCAAAAATATTAGACCTGAAGTTTCAGCCTCTGGTCAGTGAGCGTTTTGACATGATTCTCGATAAAAACACTTTTTTTCAACCCGCTATTCAGGCTTTTATCGAGACACTTCAGTCGGACCAATTTAAAAACCGCATAGAGAAAATCGGGAATTACAATTTTAAGGATGCCGGCAGGATTCTGCATTCTTAGAGAAATCATCCATAGAATAGAAGAACGAAAGGAGCTGGAGAAAATGAAAGTATCTGTTGGAAAATTTGTGGTGCTTCTTGTTTTACTTTGGTCGTCTCTGGCAATGGCTGCCAATGGAGATAAATTTGTGTTTTTATCCAGCACGATCGGCCCGATTGACGCCGGTATCGTCAGCGCTCTGGAAGATCAGTTTGAAAAAGATACAGGCATCCGTGTGCGTCATGTTGGTGCGGGTACCGGAGCGGCATTGGATATCGCCCGCAAGGGCGCTATTGATCTGGTTATGGTTCATGCCAAATCTCTGGAAGAAAAGTTTATAGCTGATGGTTTCGGCACCGAGAGGATTCCCCTGATGTACAATGATTTTGTTATTGTCGGACCGGCTTCTGATCCGGCGGCAATTAAGGGAACAAAAACAGCAACGGAAGCGTTAAAGAAAATTATGGACAGCAGGTCTCTGTTCATCAGCCGCGGCGACAAGTCAGGAACAAATGTAGCTGAGATGGAGCTTTGGGGGAAGCTTGGGATTAAACCTACCGGTTCTTGGTATGCTGTTTACGAAAAGGGATCAGAGGGCAATGTTGCGACATTGAAATATACCGATCAGCAGTCCGCCTATACTTTCATTGACCGAGCCACGTATCTGTCTCTGAAAGATCAGATCAAATTAATTATTTTAGTTGAAGGCGATGAAGCGCTGATTAATTATATTTCATTGATACCGGTTAATCCGGCAAAATTCCCCAAGGTCAATGCGAAGGATGCTATGAAGTTTGTAAAATGGCTGACATCGCCTAAAAAAGGTCAGCTGATAATAAGGGATTTCGGCAAGGATAAATATGGCGCGCCACTCTTCTTCCCGAATTCTCTGGAATGGCAAAAAGCGCAAAAGAAATCACGGAAATGAACCCCAAAGCAAGCTTTGAGATTCATTTCCTCCGCTTGATGCGGGATTGTTCAACTTACCAATTCCAATGCGCTTCGCTTTTAGAATTGGAGTTTCACAATAAAAAAGAAATTTAATATAAAGGAGAATAATCATGAAAATTTTCAGAAACAATAAAGTTATAATGATGTTAATGATAGCCGTGTTGCTTTTCGCGTTCGGCACAGCAAATGTTTTTGCCGGAACGGCAGCGCCCAAACAAAAAAATATCATTCTGGCGACCACCACCAGCACTCAGGATACGGGATTGCTAGATGTTTTGATTCCTATCTTTGAGAAACAGACAGGTTATTTTGTTAAAACGATTGCTGTAGGTTCCGGTCAAGCCATGGCGATGGGACAAAAAGGCGAGGCTGATGTTCTGCTAGTTCATTCACCGGATGCGGAAAAGAAGTTCGTTGAAGAAGGATACGGCATCAAGCGCCAGTTGGTGATGCACAATGATTTTATCATCGTCGGGCCGGCGGCTGATCCGGCCAGGATCAAAGGCGTGAAATCTTCTGCTGAAGCTCTTAAACTGATTGCCAAAGCGGAAGGTTTGTTTTTATCACGCGGAGACAATTCGGGAACGAACGCGAAAGAAAAAACATTATGGAAAAAAGCAGACATAACTCCCGCCGGACAGAAGTGGTATCAGGAAACCGGATTGGGCATGGGACAGACTTTGAATGTTGCCGCGGAGAAAAAAGGTTACACGCTGACAGATCGGGGAACATATTTGGCTCTTAAGAAAAATCTGGGATTGGATATTTTAGTGGAAGGCGATGCCTCTCTGCTCAACATTTATCATGTAATTGAAGTCAACAGCGCCAAGTGGCCGAAAGTCAATGTCGAAGGCGCCAAAGCTTTTGCCGCTTTCATGGTTTCTAAAAAGACGCAGAAAATAATAAAGACCTTCGGTGTTGATAAATACGGTACTCCTTTGTTTTTCCCTGATGCCGGCAAAAAGGTGGAAGATTTGGGCAAATAATTTTAGTGAAAGTGTCGTAGGTTTTATAAAGTGGAATTAATTGTTCAAGGGATAATTAAGGCTTTTGAGTTGATCATCAGTTTTGACCCTGAAGTATTGGGAATAACGTGGCTGTCTCTGAAAGTATCGGGGATAGCCACGCTCCTCAGTATTTTCATCGGGGGGGGCAGTGGAATAGCTGTTGCTTTAAACAACTTTCGCGGGAAGAAGTTTGTCATCAGTTTAATCAATACAGGCATGGGTTTGCCGCCGGTTGTCGTGGGGTTATTTGTAACGCTTTTGATCTGGCGCAACGGGCCTTTCGGTTTTCTGGAAATCCTCTATACTCCCTTTGCCATGATTATTGCCCAGACGATTATTGCCACACCGATTGTCATGGGTATATCTCTTGCCGCTATTCAAAACCTGCCGCCAAACCTGCGTCTGCAGATTCTATCTTTGGGAGCAAGCCGGTTACAGATGGTGTGGGCATTGATCAAAGAAGCGCAATTACCTCTGCTGGCGGCGATTATGGCTGGTTTTGGAGGGGTCATTTCCGAAGTGGGCGCTTCCATGATGGTCGGCGGTAATATCAAAGGATACTCGCGTGTGTTGACGACTGCCACCGTTATGGAAACCGGCAAGGGAAATTTTGACATTGCCATCGCGCTGAGTATTATCCTTCTATTGCTTGCTTTCCTGGTTAATCTTCTGCTCACACAGATACAGCAAAGGCAGAATCCGCGATGAATTCTGAAAACCTGATAAAAATAGAAAATATAATTTTGCAGCGCGGCGGCGCAACCGTATTGGATATTCCCGAATTTCAGGTGCAGCAGGGAAGAATACTGGCGTTGATCGGACCCAACGGCGCCGGCAAATCCACGCTGCTTTTAATGCTGGCGGGTTTATTAAAACAACAAAAGGGGAAACTGTATTTTCAAGGACAGCCGGTGGAAAGCAGGGCTGATCTGGCCATGTTACGCCGCAACGCTGCCGTTGTGTTTCAAGAACCTCTGCTTCTGAATAGTTCCGTTTATGAAAATGTGGCAATAGGCTTAAAATTTCGAAGATTAAAAAATAAAGAAATCAGAAATGGTGTTCAGAGCGCTCTGGATTATTTTGGAATAAGCCAATTGGCGAAAAGATTGGCCAAAACACTCTCTGGAGGAGAAGCCAAAAGGGTTTCGCTGGCGCGCGCTTTTGCTATCAAACCGCAAATCATTTTACTCGATGAAGCTTTTAACTCGCTGGATCCGCCATCGCGGGAAAATATCATTGACGACTTAAAACGGATATTGGAAGAAACAAAAATAACGGCAGTCCTTGCTTCGCATGATCGTGAAGAAACGCTGCGTCTGGCGCAGGATGTAAGCGTTATGAATGCTGGTAAAATCGTGCAATCGGGAACGACAGCTGAAATATTTAATCAGCCGGACTCTGAATTTGTGGCTAACTTTGTCGGTACGGAATCAATATTGGAAGGCACTGTCAAAAGCAGTAACGCAGGATTGATGGAGATTATCGTTGCCGGAAAGATTATTGAGGCCGTGGGCGATTTCTTACCCGGGCAAAATGTTTACTGCTGTTTAAGGCCGGAAAATGTGACTGTGTCCAATTATACGCAGGGTAAAATAAGTGCGCGAAATATCTTCGAAGCGAAAGTTTCCAAAGTCATCCGCCAGGGATATTTTTATAAAATGACTCTTGATTGCGGATTTCCTTTAGTTACATATATTACAATACCATCATATGAAGATTTAGGTATCGTGAAAGGCAGGACTGTAATCGCCTCATTCAAAGCCACGGCGGTGCATGTCATCCGCCGGGAAAAGTAATAATACCAGTTCTAAGTGTTTAACTTCCTCTAATAAATAAATTTTATTGACAAATAGAAATAAGTAGTATTTAAAAAAACAAAAATATATTATTGATCTTACATATCCCCCCTGGAAGTTAGCATTGCTTATAAGTCGCTTGTAAGTCAGTGATTTAAGGAGGCATATGGAGTATCTTAAATTACTATAGAAAATTCATCAATCGGTTTGCCAGGCCAAAATCCACCACGTAACTTTTTAACTTTTTTACTAACTTTCACTTAACCTTCTAAGGAGAAAATGTATGAAAAAGTTAATGATTGTTTTTTGCTTTATTTTTTTAATAGGCGCGTTCCCTTTCGTTGCATCTGCTGACACTACCTGCGCGACAAAATATCCAATCGTATTATCTCATGGCATGGGTTACACCGACACTGGAAAGCTCGGCATCGGATACTGGTATAACATACCATCAACGCTGACGGGCCATGGGGCCAAGGTGTATCAGTCTAACCAAACAGCGATGGCGTCCACCGCGGACCGGGCGGCTCAGTTGAAAACCTATGTGCAGCAAGTCCTCGCCACTACGGGAGCGGCGAAGGTCAACATCATCGGCCATTCACAGGGAGGGCTTGACGCCCGGTGGATGATATCAAACCTTGGCATGGCACCCTATGTGGCATCTTTGACTACCGTTGCCTCGCCGAACCGGGGCAGCTCGATAGCTGACGTATTACTGGGACTTGATGCGGATGTGGGCGGATGGATAAGCGGTCTGGTGACTGAGATATATCTCTGGATGTTCGGCGGACAACAGAACGCCAAGGCGGGCGCGAAATGGCTTAGCGTGAACTTTATGACCAACACGTTCAATCCCGAAACACCCAATATTTCGGGCATTTACTATCAGAGCTGGTCATCGACCATGAATTTCCCCCCCATATTGGACAAAGTACTCTTCAGCGTGTCTTGGGCGATTTTAGAGTGGTATGAAGGCTCCAATGATGGTCTTGTTTCCACATGGTCGGCCCCTTGGGGGACCTATAGAGGAAACCAGGGAGGATCGATATTCGGTGGCGGTGTATCACATGTGAATACGTGCGACCAGTTCCTTGATTTTACACCGTTCTTTGATGCCCCGGGTTTCTATGTGAGTATGGTATCAGACCTGAAAGGTAAGGGGTATTAAGCGGGAAAGTATTTGTACGATTTATATTGCATAATATGAAGAGCGGCATGACGAGATGCCGCTCTTCTTTATTTGTGAAACTCCAATTTAATGAGACTCGCTGATAATGAGTCCCAAGTTTCAGAAGCGAAGCGCGCTGAAATTTGTTGGACGAATTATATCAGGCGCAAAGCGCCGTGGTAAAAAGAACGAAGTGAAGTTTGAAGCGTTAGCCGAATTATCCCGCATAAGCAGGGGTATAATAGTCCGAAGCTTTCTTTGGGGTTCATACCCGCGATTTGTGCGGTCGGCGTGAGAATAGGTGTTTGTTTCATGAAGAAAAATAAGATAATTGCTATGGCTGGGATCGTACTTGCTGTCGTCATCACAATCATCATCGCAGTCGTTATGACGAAGGGGAAAAAACAGGAAGGGTACGTTTTTGACCGTAACTCAAAAATCAGTATGAAGGACGTCCGGATCTATCTTGGCAAGAGCGAGTTTAAAGCAGATGCCGCGAAGGATTATTTCAAAAAGGACACAATCAATTCCTATACGCTGAAGTATTTCCTTTTCCTGGATGATAAATTCAAAGATTCGAGAAATACTGAAGAGCTCCTCCAGTCGGTGCGGGATTATCTTAACACTGTCATGCCCCCGGACGAAGCCGACAAGCTTTTCACAGTGTACAAAACCTATGTCTATTACCAGCGTGATGTCCATGACAAGATGACGACATGGGGCCGGCCTTCTACACCGGAAGAGGCGATCGACTATCTCCACAAGCTGCAGGACTATCGGCGGAAGGTGTTCGGCGACGAGAATGCCGACGTCCTTTTCGGTCCCATCGTGATGTTGCAGGAATATCCAATCAGGCGCGGGAGGATTATCGGAAATCAGGAACTATACGGTGCGGAAAAGGAGAAAAAGCTTAACGATCTGAAAAAGGACATGTGGGGTGACGAAGCTGATATCGTAGACAATGACACCGAACCGCTGGACCGTTACCATGAGAAGTTAAAGATATACCAGAAAGACATGGCTGAGATGACGTCGGATGAAGAACGACAGGCGAAGATCCGGCAGTTCCGGGAAGAGCTTTTCACGCCGGAGCAGGCGCGCCGTCTCGACGATGTTGACAGGTCTACGGCCGACGAAAAGAAGAACGAGGAAGACTACTTAGCCCAGGAGAACGAGATCAAAAACAACAACAATCTCGATGCCGACGAAAAGGCACAGAAGATATACGATTTACAGGACCAGATGTTCGGAAGCGAGGCGGAAGCTTTCCGCAGAAGGCTGGTCGTCGAGGATGAGCTTAAACAGCCCAAGAAGTGAAGGCACAAATACTCCATACATCCTCCACAACTCCAGTCCCTTATATAACCGGCCATGAATCCGAAATCGCGTAGGGGCCGAAATGCAGGTTCTTGATTCGTTGCGAACTACACAGTGGTAATACTACATTTAGTTAATACAGGTTACCACCTTACTAATATTTTCTCCTTATCTAATCCATATGAATTGATTCATGCTCATCGAACCTTCCAGGCTTACCGTAAAAAGAGATACCAAAATGAAATAATTTTTTATCTGGCGTATCTATATCATGCCATCTTTTATTTAGTTCATTATAAGAAAGAAATGTTCTGTATTGACATGCCGGATCTTCAAAATGAATATATTTGTTATCGTAACCGATAGGAACTACCCAGTGCCCATCATTCCAATCATCTTCCCATTTTACCTTTTTATTATCGCGGTAAGCCTGGATAGCTAACATACAAGGAATATTTTTATCAATACAAGCCTTAATATCGTCAATAACCATATTTTCATGCATCTTGTATTTTAACTTATATTTTTTAGCTACTTTAATTATTCCTTTTATTAATGTTCCATCTTTTTTAGATGTACCTGCTATCTTCATTATCTCACTTTCTCTGACATTATAGCCAAAGAAAGTTAAAACTGTTTCTAAGCACGAAGCGCCACAACTATATGAGTATGGTTGCCTCTTAAATGGATACATCATTTCATGACGTAGATTTTTAATATTTTTTGTTTTCATAACCTTAAATACTCATTCCTGTTTCTTTATGAATTACGCCTATCGTCTTATTATACATGCTCTTCTTCATCAAATTCTCTTACTGTCTTATCTCAGAACAACTAGCCTTCTGATAAAATGTTACCATTGTACGTCTTTAAATGGTTTCGGACAAAATCAGGCTTGGAACTGATCTTACAGTAAAAATGTAACATACTCGCTCAACGGTTTTCAATCATTTTCCCGAAATGGTAAAACCTACATGGCAATTAATCAGGACACTCTGTTTCATTCCTAATGAATACTTCCTGTAATCCACAAAAAGTAACTCTTAATGAATATACAACCTTTCAATCGGAAAGAATCAAAAAATGGCTCGTATGAA